>JAFXQD010000025.1 GCA_017527365.1 Oscillibacter sp. | reverse complement strand
TTAAGTAATGGGAAGGCGGTTTTGGTCCGCTTTTTTCAGTCAATTTTGAAAATTCCACGTTTTGCATAGTCATATTCAAAATATGCCGCTATATCTTGTTCACTTTCACATAGACCCTTGCGTTGTGAAAAAGTCCCTCCATATATTTAGGGAATAAGCAGGGGGGCGGGTGTACTTTTTTGCGACTTTTTTCAAAAAATCCAAGATTTCTCCCTTTTGCACAAAAACAAAAAACTATGATAGCCATTACATTGGCTAATATTTTTGACTTCCAAACGCGCCTGAAAAAGTCCCTCCATATATTTAAGCGTTGGGAAAGACGCTTTTACCGGGTAATTTTTTGTGATTTTGAAAAATCTCCTTTTTCGACAATTTCAGGATTGCAGTTTGCCAATGTATTGTATAAAATTACTTTTAGGTGAATGGCGGCAAAAAAACCAGCCCCGTTACTCCGAGACTGGCCATAGGCATATGACAGCGTTGCGCAAAACCTGAAATTTCAGGCCGCGCCTGCCGTTCGCTTTGGGCTTTCCATAACGCCATAATTCGCGGGCGGGCGGTATCGTCCGCACGACGCCCGCAGAAATTTTACGCTGTCATGACGCCGCAACATTCGCCGCGCCCTGCGTCGGACGGGCAAGGCCGCGACAGCCGAAAGTTACGAAAATCATGCTCCCGCGCTGTCCGTGCGCGGATTCCCTTGACGGTCGACTCCGCGTCCCTGTCCTGCGCTGAACGGGGACGCTGACGCCGCCGCGTTTCGCTATATTGCATACCTCCTTTGATTGTGCCGAAACATCCGGCTTTCTCTTAAAATCGCTCGATTTCACCGCCTTTCCGTCCGCAGACGCCCTCTTGTCACAGATAAGCCGCCGCCGTAATGTATTGGGGCGTTTCTTTTCCCCATTACATGATAACACCCCCTCCCCCGCGTTTGCGGGAGAGGGCGGCGCAGACCTTACCCAAATATCCGGCTAAGATTTGCGCCTTGCGCTTCGGTTACGTTACACTGTTCCTGCGGGCTACTTGGAGCAGGTCATAGCGCCTTTGGATGTAGCCGAAACCGTCCGCTTGGTCATAGGCTTCTTCCGGTATTTATCCGCCTTTCGTAAGACATAAAAGCCGCGCCGCGTTGCCGCCAAGGACGGCGTTTTTTTCCTCGTCTGTGAAGGGCAGTTCGCGCAACAGCCGCAATGCGTCGGCGTGTCCGCCCCAAGGGGAATCCGTGCCGAACAGGATACGCTCCGCGCCGAACGCCCGCACGATACGGACAAACTGTTCCCGCCGCATAAGCGGGAGTTCCGTTTCCGCCTGCGGATAGCCGTCGCCGTTCGGCGTAATCCGCCCCAATGCAAACGACGCGTCCAGATAAACGCCCGTATCCGGCAACAGTTCTTCTGCGGCGTCCCACTGCCGCCAGCCGCCCATATGGGCGCATACCAGCTTTACGGGGCCGACAGCCCGCACGGCGCGGCGAATCATCGCCGGGGAAGCGCGGTCAACGCCCGGCAAGCCGATGTCAAGCCCGGCGTGGGTCAGCGCGACAAGCCCAAGCTCCCCGGCGCGGTCGAGTATGCGCAGATAACGGATGTCGTCAAAGTCCGCGCCCTGATAGGGCGGATGTAGCTTTATGCCTTGTATTCCCAAATCGGCGACGCGACCAAGTTCGGCGCGGTAGTCGGCAAAATCGGGGTGCATTGCGCCAAAGGACAGGACGCCCGTTTCCGCCGTGCGCTGGTTGATACGCGCCGCAGTGTCATTGATTTGCGGGACTTGCCGGGGGCTGGTGGCGACGGGCAGATTGACCGCGCAATCAATCCCCGCCGCACGGATACGGGCGCTCAAGCCGCCGACTGTCCCGTCCGAAAACGGGCGGATGTGCGCGGCGGCTTGCAGTTTGCCCACAGCCGCCGCCGCGATGCCGTCCGGGAAGGTGTGCGCGTGGAAATCGACAATCATTCCGGGTCTCCGAGGGCTTCGCTCTGCCGCACGGTGACTTTCCGCTCGTAGCACGAGAACGCGCCTTCCACGAGGTCTTTGTCCGGCGGGGCGGTGAACGCGCTCACAAGCGGCACAATCAGCAATCCGGCCAGCATACAGAACGCGCCCGCGTTAATCGGGGATTGCAACAGCGTCGGGAAGCTCGGACGGACAAAGATGTTGGCGAGCATGACGACCGTCGAGAACAGGAAGCTGACCCAGCAGGCCGCCTTTGTGGCGCGCTTCCAGTAGAGGCCGTAGAGGAACGGCGCCAAGAACGCCCCCGCCAACGCGCCCCAGCTTACGCCCATCAACTGCGCGATGAAGGTCACGCCGGCGCGGTACTGGATAATCGCCAAGGCGACGGAAACGGCGATAAACGCCACAATCAGAACGCGCATAATGCGGACTTGCCGCTTCTGGCTCATATCGGGGGCGAACAAGTCCTTGATGAAGTCGAGCGTCAGCGTGGACGAGGACGCCAATACCAGAGAAGAGAGCGTGGACATGGACGCGGAGAGCACGAGAATCACGACGACGGCAATGAGGATGTCGGGCAGTCCGGAGAGCATGGAGGGAATGATAGCGTCATAGCCGCCGACGGGGACGCCGTTTTCGCCGACGGGAATCACGTCTGAGAACAGCCGCCCGAATCCGCCCAAGAAGTAACAGCCGCCCGCCACGATGAACGCGAACGCCGTCGAAATCACGGTGCCTTTCGTCACCGCGTCCTCGCTCTTAATGGCGTAAAACTTCTGTACCATTTGGGGAAGCCCCCACGTGCCGAGGGACGTAAGAATCACGACGCCCAGCAGGTTTACGGGGTCGGGGCCGAAGAAGGAGTTGAAAATGCCGGGAGCGTCGGAGACCAGCGGGTCGCTGACGCGGGAGAGGCCGTCGAGAGCCGCCAAGAATCCGCCGCGGCTTTGCAACACGGCGGCGATAACCGAGCAAATGCCGAAAATCATAATCACGCCCTGAATGAAGTCGTTGATAGCCGTCGCCATGTAGCCGCCCGCGATGACGTAAACGCCCGTAAGCACGGCCATGACGACCACGCACACGGAATAGTCAATGTTGAACGCCATGCCGAACAGCCGGGAAAGCCCGTTGTAAAGGCTCGCGGTGTAGGGAATCAGGAAAACGAAGATAATCACGGACGCCGCGATTTTCAAGGAGCGGCTTCCGAAGCGCTTGCCGAAGAACTCCGGCATAGTGGCGCCGGAAAGGTGCTGGGTCATAATGCGGGTGCGGCGTCCGAGAACCGCCCACGCCAGCAGGGAGCCAATCAGGGCGTTGCCGATTCCCGCCCATGTCGCGGCGATTCCGTAACGCCAGCCGAACTGCCCGGCGTAGCCGACGAACACGACTGCGGAGAAGTAGGAAGTGCCGTAGGCGAAGGCGGTGAGCCAAGGCCCGACGGAACGCCCGCCCAACACAAACCCGTCCACGTCGGTGGCGTTGCGGCGGCAGTAGAGGCCGATTCCAATCATCACGCCGAAGAATGCCGCCAGCATGAGCGCTTTTAAAACCATAACAACCAATTCCTTTCCGTCAATACGGCGAGGTTTACGCCGTTTTGCTTTACAGCTTTAAAACTATAAACCAGCAAAGCGGAAAAGTCAAGAGAAAATTTTGCCCTCCCGCCGATTTTCGCGGCCGGAGAGCAAAAATCGGCGTTTTGGACAAAAATCGACCTTTGCCGTTATCTGAATCCGCCTTTTCTCCGAATCAAAACGCGTGTCATTTTGAAGGGCAAAGCCGGATTCGTCAGTAAGGCCACTTCCATTCGACAATTTCGCCGGAAATCGCCGCCTTCAGCTCCGCGACCGTCCCAAGATGGGAACTCTCCAAGGCGCACAGCCAAGAATCCCGCGACAGCGGCGGAATCTCTGCGGCGCGGTCGAACGCCGCCGGGTTTGTGATGCGCGTCCGCACGGCGCGGCAAATCTTCGACGCCCGACAGGTTGCGATTCCGTAGCCGCCGTCTGGATTCGTCCCGGAGCCGTTCGACGACCAATATGTGATGATGTCGTCCCGCTTGCCGTTGAGCGCGGAACGCGTGCGGCTCAGGAAAATGACCATGTGCCCGCTCTCGGAGTGCGATTCGTCCGCGCCGATGTAGCGATTCCAAAAGATTTTCAGGAAGTCGCCCTTTTGCACGCTGTCCCAGCGCTCCCAATAGGCGGAAGCCGTCTTGTACTCGCCCGGATTGCCGATGTAAAGATTTGTCCCGGCGCCCAGACAGGCGGCAAGCGACGCGAAACCGGGCCCGTTGGCGTTGGCGCGCCCCCAACAGCCTTCGCCGTCCTTCTGCACCGGCCACGCGACGCCCTCTACGGCGTAGGGCTTGAGGTTCTCCCACGCCGCGCTTGAAATCGCGCCGCCCGCGTCCCAGTCGGACAGCGCCTTTAAAAGCGCCATGTAACACGCCTCCGAACAGAACGACGGGCGCAATACAGACAAGTCCCACGACGGGCGCCCGCCCTCCAGCGAAAGCGCCTGTTCCATGCCGTCCCACGCCGTGCGCACAAAGAGCGGGCTGTATTCTTTTTTCGTATAGTACCCGCCGCCGTCGGCGAATTGGCCGATGTTTCGGATAAGGATTTCCCGGAAATCGTCGGCGGGGGCGGCTCCCGCCGGGACTGCCCCCAGCGCCGCCAGAAACGCCAGCGCGAACGCGGCGGCGCGTCGGATAAGTTTCATAGAAGCCTCCTTTTCTCAAAACACGCCCAGAAACTTTTTCCTGCCGCCGGACGCCTCAATCAGCCAGTTTTGCACCGCTTTCTTTATCTGCGGGTCGCCCCGGTACTTAATATACGCCTGCGCGTAGTCCTGCACGCCCGGACTGCCCATCAGCGAACTGTCCCGCACGGCTTCCGCCGCGCCCATGGTTAAAACCGCGGCGTCCGGCTTCTTCTCGAAAATGGCGAAACAGTTGTAGAGCTCGTAGAAGCTCAACGCCTCTATGCCTATCGTTATCCACAAGTCCAGCGGGGCGGGCTGTTCGGCGTCGTGCTCGAAACACGCCTTCTCCACCAGCGGGTACGCCGCCTCCCGCGCTTTGCGGTCGCCGCTGTCCTTGCACTGCCAGATAAAGCGCGGATAGCGTTCCGTGACTTTCTGCGCGTCAAACGGGAATACGGCGCCGTAAAGCTCCTGAACCGCCGCAATCGTCGCCTTGTCCTCCGCGACGGTGGCGAGATTCATCCATTCCCTGTAATCGGGCGGCATTTTCAGCGGGTAATTCCGCGCAAGCTCTTCGTAAAGCAGACCCGTCACGCGGAGCTTGTTTTCGTTGGTGAAATAGTCGGGCGTGTCGGACATCCGGAAGAAGCCGAAAACCTGTTTCAAGAACTCCTTCGCTTTCGGCGGCCGGAAACTCTCCGCAAGGCGGATGAGCGTCGGGAACATATGCCGCTGTCCGTCGTCAAAGGCTTCGTATTCTTCCATACGGTCGAACGCGAAATGCTTCCAGTTGCCGTCCGTCCGCTCCCAGTAGTAGTTTAAGGCGTCCTGCCGGAACTTGTCGGACGCGGCGCCGTTCCAGCCGCCGTTCCCATGCGGGTACAGCCTGTCAACCAGCTCCTCGTACATGCGCAACGCGGGGACGGCTTCGCCGGGCTTCGCCTCCCGCTTGTAAAGCTCCCAAGCCTCGTCCCTGACGCGTTCCGTCAAATCGGGCGCCCGCATTCGCTCGCAGATAGAGCAGACTTCCGAAAGCGTCCTCCAGCGTTCGGGATTGCCCTTGCTCCTCATGCGCGTAAGCTCGTCAAGGCAGTACGCCCGCACGATGGCGCGGGGGTTCAGCTTGCCCGACACCTTGCGGTCAATCATGAGCAGCAAATACAGGTCAAGGCTCTGTTGCGACTGCCGCTCCGTCTGCTTCTTAAAGATTCCGGTGGCAATCGGGATATTCTGCGACTTGTCCAGCAGTTGCGACAGCCATTCGGTCACGACGTCGCGGCGCGTCTGGGGCAAGCCGCGCCAATAGCCCTCCAAGGCGTTCCAGTCCTTGACGGGCAGACGCGCCGCCGACACCCGCAACGGCTCCGGGGCGTCGGCGTCCTCCCATACCGGAAACGCGCCCTCCCGCGGCTCCGGCGTTTCCGCGACGGGCGCGGCTTTCGGTTGCGGCGTCGCGGACGGCGTTTCCGGCACGGGCGGCGCCGCGCTTTCGGACGGCGCGTCCGTGCGCGTTCCGGTTCCGGACGCCGTTTCCGCTTGCGGCGGAGTTTGCGCTCCGGCTTCGGACTGCGTTTCCGCCCGCGCCTGCCGTTCGGGCGGCGTCTCCGGCGCTTCCGGGATTCCCTGCCGCCGACGGTATTCCGCCTCCCACGCCGCCAAGCTCCCCCGCAGGGATTCCGTCAGCGTGTCCGTGCGAACCTTTTTCCGCGCCGCAACCACGACTTCCCGCAAGCCCATGCTATAAAGCCCGCTGTCCGCCGCGTCGCTCAACAGCGAAACCAATTCCTTCCTGTCCAGCCGCTCCACGTCGGGACGCTCCGCGAACGCGCCGCGCCCCGCGTCCCAATAGCACTGCCAGACCAGTTTCCGCACGGCCTCGCTTACGGCGTCCGTATCGCCCAAGGCTTTCGCGTAACGGTCGAGCCCCGCGAAAAACGCCGGAAAGCGTTCCGTCTCCAGCCGCAAGGCCGCGTAGGGCAGATAGCCGGAACGCTCCAGCCGCGCCATGCGCCGCCGCTCCACGTTCCGCGCCCCCGTGCGCAGTACCAAGTACGCGCCGCCGTCGCCCGCCAAGCGCGTGACATCCTCCGTGGTGAAAATCAGGTCTTTCGGGACGTTGTCCAAGTCCGACCAGTTGGACGCCCTCAGCTCGCGGCGCATCCAGTGCGGCAGGCCGTAGAGGATACAGCAGAGGATTTCCCGCATTTGGCGGTCGCGCTCCTCCGGGGACGCGTCCGGGCTGCCGTACTGCACGTAAAGCGGCGCGGCCTGCCGCCCGTTCTCCCGCTTGCCGTCCATGTGCGCGTAGACGCACTGCAAGAGCGTCTTGTAGCGCTCCCGGTTCGTCGAAAACCCGGCGTCGTCGAACGCCTTGCGGAAGTCGAACCGCTCCGCCGCCGCGATTTCCGGCGCCGCGCCCGTGCGCAGACGCTCCGCCGCCCGCCGCGCCAGTTCCGCCGACTCCGCCTCCGGCGGCGTCCCCGCGCCCGCCTCCTGCTCAAAACAGGACGCGTCCATCTGCAACAGCGCTTCGGGATGTTCCAGAAAGCCGCCGTCAAGCGGCAGAATATAGGCGTGGGAAAAGAGGTTGTTCCCGCGCCCCATGTGGTCAAGCATTCCGTAGCGCGTCCGTATGGCGTAGGCGTAGCCGCCCTCGCAGATGAGCTCGTAGAGGCGCAGGGGCTTTCCGAACTCGTCGGTGACGCGCCGCCCGCCCGTGGCGCGGTCGGAGGCGTCGGCGCGCTGGAACTGCTCGCAGACGCGCAGGACTTCCGGCGGGATGTCACGCGGGAACGCCGTCGCCGTCCAGCCGCCCACTTTGTAAGGCCCGTCGTATCGCAGTAAATTCGTGTAACAGCATTGATAAGCCCGCATAAGAACACCCCCGACAGACCGTTACAGGCGGTTTTCTTCCAAGTCCGCCCGCTCCTCGGCTTCCGTCCACGCGTCAAGCCAGCAATGCCCGCACTGGTAACAGCGGCGGTTGACGTAGCGGCGCTTGAGCCACAGGAAGCCGTAGCGGATTTCCCGTTCTTCCAACGGCAGTATTTCATTATCCGTGCTCTTGCATTCGGGGCAGATGACGCGCTTGTAAGGGTAGTCAATCTTTGCGTTGGCGTCGATGTATCCGAAGCAGTGGAACAGCCACAGAAGCGGCTCCTCAATGCGGCGGGCGGTGAACCTGTCCTCCGGGTGGAGCGGCAGCCCCGTCTCCTTGTCCACGTCGCAACCCAGCGCCGTGAAGGCGAAACAGGCGTAATTTTTAAAGTTGCCGTCCATGAGCAGGGAGAGCGATTCGTCGTGGACTTGGAAGAACGAGTAAAGCCCGTCCAGAATGGGGTTGTAGGCTTTGGCGTTGAACACGGCGTCATAGTAGCCGCGATTGTCGCGGATTCCCTCGACTTCCTCGCTCAACCGCCGCCGCAGGTCGTCGGGGAACAGGCTCATCAGCTCGTCCATTTTGGAAATGCAGACCGCGACGGGCTTCCGGCATTTGCGGCGCGTGTCGCCGTCCGTGACGATGTTGTGAATGTTGCGCAGGGCTTGCGTGGGCTTGTAGCGCAACTCCCGCCCCTCCTTGGCGCCGACGTAGGAAGGAAACTGCGCCGGGTCAATCAAGAGCATGATTCCGTCGGCGTAGCGGATGAACGGCGCGAACTGCAAGGCGTCGTGGGAGCGGCGCGGGTCCTCGAAAACTTCCCCGGTCACGTCGTAAATAATGAGCGTCTCCACGCGCTTTTCGTTGCCCCCGACGGAGCGCGACAAGTCGAAAAACAGCGGCTGATGCAAATAGACGGTCGTCGAACCCGGCAGGGGCTTGCCGTACACAACCTCGTTGTCATAGAGGAACTGCGTGACGCTCGGCGAGTCGAACGCGTTCAGGTGCACTTTCGCCATATAGCCGTCCATGCCTTCAAAGAGGCGGTAGAGGTAGACCGTCTTGCCGGAGCCCGTAATGCCGATAATGGCAAGCCGCCGCACGGGGTTCTTGCCGTAGTTGGGCGGGAGGGGGTTGTGGCAGTGCGGGCATACGCGCCTGTCGCACTCCTGCCCGTCCTCCTTCAACTGCACTTTCGCTACCATTCCGTCCACGTCGCGGATGAAATAGCCGCCGTCGGGCTGTTCGCGCAGGTAGCTTTGATGAACCTTGTTGTTCGGGTCGATGACGCGCCGCCGCCAAGGCTCGCGGTCGTGCTCCGTGTCGGTTTCGGTCGTGCGCCCCCCGGCGAACTTCTCCCAGAAGCGTTGGTAAACGGGGTCGTCCGTCAGATTGAAAAAGGCGTCCGAGGACGCGGACGCCGCGTCGCGGGCTTTCTCTTGGGCGTTGCGCAAGTCCTTCAGCCGCCCCTCCAGCCGCCCCAGACGCGCCTTTAACTCGCAGTCCGGGAAACGGTTCTCAAAGTCGCGCCAACTGTCGTAATCTTCCTCCGGGTACAAGTCCTCCCGCGTGATTTCCGCGCCGCTCTTGAGCAGTTCGACCAGCGTCCGGCGCACGTGCGCCAGCGCGTCCCGCTCCTCGTCGCTATGGGCGGGGGTGTCGGCGGGGAGCGCCACGTCCACAATGCGTTGGGCGCTGTCCGCGACGGCGGGCGCCCCGCGCCCCGACGTGACGCGCTCGGAACGGAACAGCACTTCGTCGTCCCGCATTTCCCGGAAACAGTAGGGACAGGTAAATTGGTACGCCATACGGAAAACTCCTTTCGTATGCGGGAACGGTCGTTTCTCTCAACCCTCGCGGCGGGGCTCGATAAGCCTCACGCCCGCGTTGCGCGGCGTCAGGACGGGCTTCCGCTCCGTGCGGACGTAAAATTCCCCGCGCTCTATCATTTGCCGCGTCACGGGCACGCGCCAGCGGTCGTTGACGGCGTATTCAATGTCGCCGTCGCGGTAGTTCTCCGGGCATTTCCCGGCGAACGCGACGCGGAAAAATTCTACGGGCAGTTCGCGCCGGAACAGCCAGAAGCCCGCATACGACTTCACGGGCGCGACGGCCACGCGTATGTTCATGGGCGCGTCAAAGCGCGGCGACGAGAGCGAATCGCGCCCGCCCGCCAGATACGCCGCGCAAACGTCGCCCGTCACGACGCACGGGAACACCGTGTAGGTGCAGGCTTCGCCGTTGGCGCGACAGCCCTGCTCCCGCGCTTTTTCGTCGGCGGAGACGTACCGCGCCGAAACGCGGGCGCTCAACTCATAAAAGCGCCCTTCCGGCGGACGCGCCCCGCAGACGCGCTCCAACAGTTCGCGCAACGCGTCCGCCTCCCGCGTCGGGTCGACGCCGTAAGGCGTCTGCACAAGCAAGCTGTCCTGTCCGGGCGGCACCGACCACGTCAGGCGCTCCGACCGGGGGTCCAACGTCAGCGACGCGGCGAAATGCGCCGGGTCAGCCGGGAAAAACTCGTATTTCACGCCTCCGCCTCCTCTCCGCTCCACAGGTGGAAGCGTTGCAAATGGAAGATGTTCAGCGATTCCGCCGCGCTCCCGCGCCCCGTGTCGTAAAAGCGCGTCTTTTCGGGCTCCGCCAGACTGTCCTTCAAGGTTCGGTAAAGCGTCTCCGGGGCGCTCTCGTCCATGTTGAGCAGTACGAACGACAGCGACGGCGCGTCGAGCGAAAAGCCCGTGGAAAAGTAGACGGGCGTTTCCGTTCCGGTCAGCGTGGCGCGGGTGCGCTCAATCTGCAACGCGCCCACATCCTCGAACGTCGCCGCGAACACGTTGCGCAACGTCCGGTTTTCAAACATCCCGTCCATGACCTCCCGGAAAAACGCGGACATGCCCTCCATATCCGGGATGGTACGGAACTTGTCGCGGAGTTCAATTTGACGGCTGTCAAAGTAGGCGCGGAGATTCTGCGCGTAATAGTGGATAAAAGCTTCGTCGTCGCCCCGCGTTTCCGGCAACTGCGAACGCGTGCGCATGAGCGCCCCCCATGCGCGTAAAAACTCGACGGCGCGTTTCCCCGCCTCCCGCACTTCCTCAAACAAGCCCTCGCGGATTTGCGGGTCTGACGACAGCAGATACTTCAAACGCTGTCCGGCGGTCTCCCTAACGGACGTGTCCGCCGAAAGGCGGTTGACGGGCTCCGACAGCCCCCGCACGCGGTCAAGGTGTTCCGACATTTCCAGCAGTTCCCTCGCGTGGAACTCGCGCCGCAGGAATCCGGCGTACTCGCGCCGCCAGTTTTCAATATCGGTTGCGCGGTCGCGCAGGCCGTCGCGGGCGCGGTCGACGGCGTTTTCAAGGTAGCGGTTCCACGCGCCGAACGTCAAAGCGTCTATCCGCGCCGACGACGTTTCCGCGCACAACGCCTCGCTTTCCGCAACGTCCGGCGCCGACAGCGGGAACGAACGCAACAGTTCGCGCAGTTCGTCGCCCTCCGGCACGTAGCGCGGCAAATTGCGCTCTATGTCCTCGTCCAGCACGCGGAACGTCCCGTCGGGGGAGATTCCCAAGCGCTCGCGGGTGCGCTCGGCGTCGCGCCCGAACAGGTCGCCCGCCTCCGACGGCGCGAACGCGTCCAGCTCGTCCAGCAGGCTGTCCACGCAAATGCGGCTGATTTCCTCCACGGGCTTTTCCGCCCTCGCGTAGCCCGCCGTCATGAGCGCCCCCGGCTTGAAAAATTCCTGCACAACCTGCGCGTCCTGATTGTTCGCCACGGCGATGACAGCCGTTAGCAGTCGGCGGCACAGCGCGCCGTCGCGGTCAATCAGGGAATCGCTCCTCCGGTCGCTGACCAGCAGCAGCGACGGCATGTCGGGGCGCGTGTCGAGGCACTCGCCCAGCCTCACGCGGATTTGCTCCGCCTGTTCGCGGGCGGCTTTGCCCGCCTCATGGAACATGACGCACAGCATGGTTAGCACGGGCGTCACGTTGTCGATAGAGCGGCGGAAGTCGTCGAGGGCGTCCAGCCAGAACGAGAGCTCGTCGGGGCTTTGGAACTTGGCGGTGTCAAGGACGGCGTAAAGCAAAATGCGGTTCATCCTTGAGAAGCGCGTGCCGACGCGGAACAGTTCGGCGGTCATTTCGCCCAGTTCCGCCGCCGAAAGCGGGCGCGCCTTGACGGTCTCCGCGCCCGACGGCGGGAACTCGTCCGCATAGCGTCCGGGGTTCGTGAAGCCCGCGCCGTCGGACGCGTCGACAAACGCGATGTCGTTCCAGTAGGCGCCCCACAACTGGCGCAAGCCGTACTGGAAAGTATGGTTTAGCTGCAACGTGCGCCCGCCCAGCGTCAGCACAATCATGGGGTAGCACGGTCCGGCGCGGCGGGCGTTGACCGCCGCCGACTGGTTATCCGCCCGGCGCAGACGCTCCGTGAATTGCCTTGTCAGTTCCTCTACGGTCATATAACGCCCCTCCTGTGGTGTTCGCCGTGTGCCCCGGCTCCGCTCAAATCTCGTTGTCCAGACAGAACATCTGGAAACGCCGGAAGAAGTCCTTCAAGAACGCCTGAATTTCCGCGCCGTTGTCCCAGTTCCCGGCCAGCTCCATTAAAATCGACTGCCGATTCTGCGGCAACGCCTCCTTTAAGGCGCCCCCGGCGGCGCGGAGTTCCGGCGCGTTCTCGCGGTAACGCTTCTGGTACTCCCGGCGTATCCGCGCCTGCGCCTCGGAGCTCAGTTTCCGGTAGTTCAAGAACGCCTGATAGACCGGAATCCGGGCGTATGGGTACTCCCCGCTGAACTCGCACAGCGTCACGGGCATACCGTCGTTGGGATACGTCACGGCGCGCCCGCTCATCTCCAAAACGCCCGTGAACAGCGCCTCGCAATAGTCGTTCATCAGCCGCTTGCGGGCTTCCGCCTCCTGCGCCTGACGTTCGCCCAGACGCTTCATCTCGTCTTCCTTGTCCGCCGCCGCCGACAGCGCCGCCTCCGCCGCGTCCAGCGTTTCCAATGTCCGCAGAATCCCGGCGTGATACGCGGGCGACGAAACGAAATGGTCCTCCTGCACGCGCAAAATGATTTCTTCCTCGCTCCGGTCGCCGTCCTGCGGCAAGCCGCCGCCCGTCGGCGCAAGGGGACGGTTGAGCCGTTCGCGCAAATCCGCCGCGACGGCGTACAGCGCGGGCATGTCGTCGGGGCTTTGCGTCCGCGCCGCCAGCGTCCGGCACAACGCGCAGGCGTCGCGCAAGCCGTCGGGGTCGGGCGTGTCGTAGAACGCGCTCTCGTCGTCCAGAAGCCGCCGTTCCCGCGTCCGCGCCCAGAGTTCCCGCGCCGACAAAATGCGCGTCCGCAAGTCGGGCGGAAGGTCGCCGCAGTCCTTGGAGAGGACGCTTTGCGGCATAATCGAAGGCAGGTTGCGCCAGTCGTTGAAGGGCATTCCGGGCACGGGCTTGCCCTCGTAGGAGTGCCGCCCCACCGAACGCGACGAATAGAACATTTGTTCGTATGCTTGGCAGTTGTTGTACGCGCTCAAAGGAAGCCCGCAGGCGCTCGACATTACAAAAATGCGGTCGGTCAGGGCGCTGGTTTTCAGCCCCCACAGGGAATCCTCGGCGTTGCGCCGCCGCGCCGCCGCCGCTATCGGCGCCGATTCCGCCGGATACGACAGAAACGCAAGTTTGGAAGTCCCGCTCTCCTGCCAGATAGAATTGTTGAAGTAGAACAGCGGGCGCGCCTTTTCCGTCAAGGGGCGAATCCAGTCGTTGTAAACGCGCTGGGAAAGCGCGTCGTCGTCCAAGCGGGCGCCCTCCTGCGCCTCGTACTTGTCGCGCAGAAAGTTCGTAATCGTGCGGTTGGCGAAGTTGCCGAACGCCGTGTTCAAGAAGAAGTCCGTGACAAGCCGCGCAATGCGGCTCTCGTCCTCCTGTAACCACTCGTCCGCGTTGCCTAACATCCGCGTCATGAAGTCGTTGAACATGTTCGCGGCGTCAAGGCGGCGGATTTCCGCGTCAAGGGCGGGTTTCAGCTCCGTAACGCTCATCATGGGCGCGGCGAAGCCCTCCAAGTTGCGGCGCAGGGCGTGGGACGCCAGCGCCTGCCGGTTGTCCTCGAAAGTGTCCGTGAGGTTGCCCATCACCCGGCTCAGGCGCACGTAGTAAGCGCTTGCCGCCTCCATAATCTGCTCGCGGAAGTCAAGCAAGACCCGCTTCAACTGCTGGCAGGCCGCAAGCTCAAGCTCGTGCTGTTCGTGCGCGCTTAGGTAGTATTCGTAGGCTTCAAACCGCGCCCGGTTGCCGAACAATCCCCGCGAACGCCCTTCAAAATTCATGCGGGCGTTGTCGTAATTTTGTTGCCGCTCCTGCGTGTTCCGGCAAGCCGCCTCGTAACGCTCGTCGTTTTGGCGAATCCAGCCGTCAATCAGGGCAATCAGGTTGTGCTTTTCCCCCGCCGAGACAATGCCGTAGGCGTACAGCGGGCCGCGGCTCAAGTCGCGTATGACGGGCTCCAGCGCGTTCCTGACGCGTTGCAACAGGGAATCCGCGCCGCCCGCGTCCGACATGCGCTTGGCGTTGGCCTGTATCCGCGCCTTCTTCAACGCCGTCTGCTTGGCGTAATGCTCCGCCATATCTTTCCCGCCGTAGTCGCGGACAAATTTCCAATCGTGCGGATAGGGGGCGTAGTCCTCCGGGGCGGCGTCGCGCCGGATTTCCCCGAAAAGCGCGTTGTACGCCTCCTCCGCCGTCTCCGCGCCGGGGGCTAACGCGCCGAAACAAACGCTCTCCGCCTCCGCCTGCTCCGGGCGGTTCTTCCGAATGCCCGCGAACTCGTGGAACAGTTCGGAGGCAAGGTAGGTGTTAATCTCGCGCAGGGGCACGCTCGCGCACGCCGCGCCGATAATGCAGTAGTCCATACAGGCGCCCGTGAGCTTCTTTTGGTTCGCCTCGCCTATCATCGACTGGAAGTTTGACAAATGCTGCTGCAAGTCGAAGGCGGAATTGGAATCGGTCAGAAAGTCCATGAGGTATTCCGCCGTCACGTTCATGGCGTAGTCGTAGGCTTGGGCGATAGAGTTGTTGTCTTGGTCGGTGGCGCAAATGAGGTGGCACATATCGACGGGCGCCGCCGTCCACGGCACGGGCGGGCGGTTGGCTTGGTAGGTCTGCGCGAAGCCGCCGCCGTTGAACTGCAAATTCATGCAGTAGTCCAGCTCCTGCATGGACGCGTAGCCGTTCTTGCAAATGTAGTCGCGGACGCTGGAATTTGCGCGGGGAACCGGCCACAGATTCACGTCGGGCAGGAAGAAGTAGCCGAAAATCGTGACGGCGCCGAGGCGGTCGGCGACGGAGCGGATTAAATAGCACACGTCCAGAAAGCACCCGGAGCCCGTGCCGCCGCTCAAGCCCGAAAAAATATGGATGTTCACGCGGGGATTGTTCAGGCCGATTTTCGCCTTTTCGATTTCCTGCTCCAGCTTGCCGACAAAGTTCCCGGCTCTGTCCATGAACATGAAGCGCCCCACCTGCCGAATGCCCCCCGCGCCCGCGTCGGTCAGGTCGGGCAGGCGTATCGTTTCGTATTCCAGCCACGACAGCTCTTTCCTGTGGCGCAAGGCCTGCTTGTTCTGGAAGGCGCGTTGCAACTGGTTGTTGGCGATGGAAAAGAACTCGCTGTCGGCGAGGGGCATAATCTGCTCGGCAGACATGGCGTTGTCGGGGCGCTTGTTGGGGTCTTGGCGCAACGCCCCGCGCCGGCTGGCTTCCGCGCTGTCCACGCCTAAGAAGCGGATATGCGAATAAGTCGGCGCCGCCGCGCCGGGGATGTCCGGCTTTAGGCGGTCGTAGACCTGCGTTTTGATTGTCCGGATACAGTGCACGCCCGTCCCGCCCAGCCCGATAAGAATGCTGGCGGTATTGCGCGCCTGTTCCGCCTGCTGTCCGGCGGAGATGACGCCGCCGCCGGCGCTCAGTAACAGTCTGGCGTAACTTGACATTGCTTTTCTCCCCTGACGATACAATACAAAATCTGGAAACGGAAACCCGTCCGGGGTTTCGCAAAGCCCGGACGGGTTGGAATCATACGGGCGTCGCGCTCTAAGCGTTTTCACGGAATCACGCTTTGGGCGGCTTGGGCGGGGCTCTCCGTTTCGGGGGCTTGGGCGGCTTGGGCGGTTTCGGCGGGCGCGGCGCGTTTTGCGGCGCCTTGCCCAGATATTGCACTATCAGCCGATTTCCGGGGCGTTCGGGCATGAACAGCGCGACTTTCTGCCCGCTCATGACGGTGACTTTGCGCGTCCCGCCGTCGGGGACGCCCGGAAGCGACGCCCGCACGGGGCGGTTCAGCCGCAAAACGACCGCCGACTTTCCCGACGGGTAAAACATACAGCGTCCGGGAATCAGCCCGAAGGCGCTTTCCAAGTCCTCCACGCCGAAAAGCGACAACGGGTAAGGCCCCTTGCGCGGCGACTGCGCGTAAACGTGCGGCGACATCGCGCCGTTGATTTCCGTCGTAATCTCAATCGCGCCGTAATAGGGGGCGTTGCGCAGAACGGATGTAGCGGCGAGCGCCGCCGCGATAATAAGAAACAGGACAATCAGGACGGGAACCAGCGGGCTTGGGCGCGCCGCCGCCAAAACCTCTAAATACAGTTCGGCGCTCTGTCCGGCGGCGTCGGTCACGCCCACGACGAAGTTCCCTTCCGGCAGGTCGAAGCGTTCCGCCGACAGGATTCCGCCCGACAGCGCCGCCTCCACGCCGTCCGGGGCGCGGAGCAACGAATAGGACAGCGTGCCGGGGCTTTCGTCCTGCACGTATTTCCGCAAGTCCGCCGACAGCGCCTCGCCCCGGTAAACTTTCACCGTCACGGGGTCTTTGAGGACGCGGGGCGGGTTGTCGACGGGCGGCGGCGCCGCGCCGAACGTTTTCTCCGTCCAATCGGAAACAAATTGGCAGGGCTCTATGGGGAAGGAACGCACGTTCTGCGCGTCCTCGGCGACGGTCAGCTCCCCCGGCGCGGACACGCGAACCGCGAAGCGGTACGCCCCCGGCTCCGGCGGCTCAAACTCCGCCGCGAACCCCGCGCCGTCCGGCGAAAGTTTCATGATTTCCCGGTAAGGCTCCGTCGTGGCGGCGCCCTCCCGCACGGCCATTAGTTCCGCCCGGAAGCCGCCGTACTGCTCGGCGCTTTCCGCCGCCGCGCCGTTTGCCGAAAGCGTCGCCTGTATTTTACAGGGCGACCCGTCCGACAGCGAAACGTTCACCTGCAAGTCGGCGTTGTAGAGCAGGCGCAACCGCACGGTGTCGCCCTTGCGCCCCTCAAGGTGCAACGTCCAGTTTCCGGGATGGTTGACGGGCGCGTTTAAAAGCGCGTCGCCGTCCTTCAGCAGTTCCCCGCGGGTCAGCGTCAGACCGTCCGGCCCCGACAGGCGCACGTCGTCCAGCTCCGCGAACGTCCGCCCCACCAGCATGATTTGCACGGAATCCAGCCCGAAGCCCGGTATCACAAAAGGAATGTCAAGGGAGCCCTCGCGGAACGTCAGCGGCTCCTCGCCCAGTTTCGGGACGTACTCCGTCTCCGTGCCCACGGATTCCGTAAGCAGCGCGAAAAGCTCGTTGGAGAGGTGAACGTTGGAGTTCAATTCGCGGTAAAAGCGGGAATCGGCGGCGATTTCCTGCATTTCGGCGGTGTCGGCGGCGCCGTTCATGTTCAGGCAGAGCGCAAGAATCGGAATATCGCGTTCGGCGGCGGCCTGCAAAGCGTCCGCCTTTAAAGCCTCGGAACGCTCCAGCGCGGCGGCGTCGTTGCCCAAATCGGTCAAGCCGTCGCTCACAAGCAGTATCGCCGCTTTCGCGTCCGGACTGCCCTTCCCCGCCAGCCGCACCGCCTCCCACAGCGCCGCGCCCGTGTTCGTAAACTGCCCTTTCGCTCTTTTCGTTGCCCGCTCCAGCGTCTTGCGGCTCAAGTCGGCGCCCTCCAAGGGCTGGGGGTCGCCGGACTCGTCGATGTCGTTGGAGTAAATCACGTAGCCCACTTCATACTGTTCGCGGCTTCCCGTCGCGGTGTCGCGGCGGAGGTAGTCCAGAAACTCCTCGATGGCGTCGAAGCGGAAACCGTTGGGGTCAGTCCCGCGCACGTATTTTCCCGTGCCCCGGTCGGTGTAGCCCGACAGGGAGCGGCTCGCGTCCAGAACCACAATGAGCTTGCGTCCGGCGGCGGGCGCCGCCCCCGCGAACGTGTTCAGCGCGAACAACAGCGCGCATAGCAATAGGGCAATCCGTCTCCCCGGTTTCCGCATGGTTTCCCCCTCCTGTCAGCTTTTTTAATCTCCCATGGCGCGGAGCCGCAACAGCCTTGCGCCCTCGTCGTAATTATATAACTCTTCTACGTCGTAGCCCGCCGCCCGGAACTCGTCCAGCATGGTATTTAGGTCGGCGTTGTGGTGGTCGGAGACGATATAGAGCGTGCGGGGCCAGTCGGCGCCGTAGAGCTTATCGAAATAGGCGCGGTACTCCTCGCCGCTCCTGCCCTCGTACCAGTCCATATACGTCACGCGGTCTTCCGTATCCGCCGCGTAGCCCGGCGTCATGCGCACGTAGTAGGCGAAGCCGCCGTTGGCGGCGTAGTAGACAAGCGTCGTTTCGCCGGGCCCGCCTGCGTCGTACCAGCGGTAGACCGCCTCCCGGATGTCGTCCTTAACCCAGTTTTTCGACAGGCGCGTGTTCCACGAAATCACGCAGGAAGCCGCGACGAAGCATACCGCCGCGCCCAGCAGGAACGCCGGGACGCCGCGCTTTTCCAAGAACGGCTCTTCCGAAAGAATGCGCAAGCCTTCCCACAGCAATACGGCGGCGTAGGGAATCCACAGCGGCAGGAAGAAAAGGTTGTAGCGGTTGCCGAAGCCGCCGTAGGACATATCCGCGTAGACGCCGAGTTTCACCGCGAAGTAGTAGAAAAGCCAAGTCAGGGCGTTGGCGATAACGAACGCCCGCGCCGTGCGCCGCCCCCATATCAGGACGGCGACCGAGAACAGCAAAGCCAATATAAGCAGAATCCGCGCCGACATCCCGGAGTAGTCCGGGACAAGATTCCAGCGGAACACTTTTAGAAGGCTGTCGAAGCTGTCCTTTAGGAAGCCGCCGTCGAAAGAAATCGCGTTCCCGGCGAAACTCCCGCCCCGCTGCATGGGCAACTGCTTTTTCAGGAAGCAGAACCACAGCGGCAGCCCGGCGCATACGAGCGCGGCGGCGCCCCCCGCGCACAGCTCCAATTTTTGGCGCGTTCCGGGCACGGCGAAAACCGCCGTCAGCGCGAGCGCGGCGACCGGAAACGCCGCCCCGTACTGGCTGTACACGGGGATGACCGACCAGAGCAGGAACAGGGCGGTATGCTTCCGCGACGGCGTTTCCAACAGCCGGAACCAATAATAAACCGTCCAGAACAGCGAGGCAAGAAGCAGGCAGTATTCGGCGGCCTCCTGCCAGTAGAACGCCATGCGGTAGACGAACGCCGCGCCGCACACGACAACCGACGCAAGCCACGATTTCCCCGTATAGCGTTCGACCGTGCGGTGAAGCCCCGCCATCCCGACAAGCCCCGCGACCACGCCGAAGAACCGGAACCACCATTCGGTGTCGCTCACCCGCAACCAGAACCAGAGCAGGATATTATACAGCGGCGGTTGCAACGTGCTTACAATTCGCTCGTACATGTTCGCGGTCTGCGAGAAGGGCAACGGCCCGAACATCACTTTGGAATACCAGTATTCAATCGCCTCGTCGAACCACAGCGCCGACATAGTCAGCCTGTGGCACGATACCAGAACGAACAGCGCGAACGCCGCGCCCGCCAGCAAAAGGTCTCTTTGTTTCGACTGTTTCATGTGTAAGAATGTCTCCGTTCAAAAATTAAAAAGCGCGCAAAACTTTCATTACGCCGTCCTCGTCGTTGGAGGCGGTCACGTATTTGGCGACGGCCTTCAATTCCGCGCAGGCGTTCGCCATTGCGTAGCTCTCCCCGACGGCTTGCAACAGCGCGTAGTCGTTCATATAGTCCCCAAAAGCCGCGCATTCATCCGCCGCAATCCCGTAACGCCCCTGAATGCTCCGCAACGCCGCCCCTTTGCTTACCGACGCGTTTGCAACGTCAATCCAGTCGGGGCCGGACACCACCGGATGTAAACGCGGCTCCAGCCCCCGGAAGCGGGAAACCGTCTCCGCCGCCTTGTACCCCTCGACGTAAAGCGCGATTTTCACAAAGTCGTCCCGCCCCAACGCGCTTTCCAACGTCTCCAAGTACGCCAGACGGCGGTAGTACGTCCGCGCCTGTGCCTCGACATTCTCCGGGGCGCGAACCGTCCAAGCCGATTTTACCCCGCAGAGTATCGGGTAGACCCACGGCAAGCCTTGCGCCGCCCGCAGGCAAGCCAACACGTCCGCCGTCTCCATGACATTCCGGTATAGCGTTTCCCCGCGCTCGAACACCAGCGCGCCGTTTTCCGCGATATAGAGCAGTTTGTCGCGCACGGCGGGGGAAAAGTTCCCGTAGAGCGTGTAATACTGCCGCCCGCTTGCGATTGCCACGCGGATTTCCGGATGGCTTTCGACCCATGCCTCAAAATCCGGGGGCAGGTTCTTGCGGCTGTCCAGCAAGGTGCCGTCCATGTCGGCGGCGATTAGCTTTATCATGCGCCCTCCCGTTTCTTGAAAATCAAAAGTTTGCTTGCGGCGTAGTTCAGGACTATCACAAGGACGTTGTCCAGCGCCTTTATCAGCAGGTCGTTCCAGTGCAGAACGTCCGCGAACAGGAACATACAGCCTAAATCCAGCAATCCGGTGGCAAGGCGGCAGGAGAAAAACGACGCCGTTTCCCGCAGGATTTCGGGCGCCGTCCGCGCCTCGCTGTGGAACACCCAGCGGCGGTTTGTGACGTAGGCGAACAGCACCGCCAACACCCACGCGATAACGGTGGACGCCGCGACGCCCAACCCCAGCGGATACGCCGCGACCCAGTACGCCGCCATATTGACCAGCGTCGTGCACACGCCGAAAAACAGGTAGGGAATCACGTCCTGATAGCGCGTGCAAAGGGCTTTCATTTTCTCAAAATTCAAAGTTCGCTCTCTTTCCCGTCCGGCGCTTTGCCCAATTCGATTTTCGGCGCGTCCGCTTGCGTCTTCGCGCCTTCCGTTACGTCCGCGCCTTCCGCGTCGCCCCACGCGCTTTCCGGCATATCCGGCGCCGCCTCCGGCAGACGGCCTGTCGCTTGCGGCAACGCCTTTTCCGCGTCCTCTTTCATCTCCTTGCGGAACGCCCGGAAATCCCACAGCGCCTTCCAGCCGATTTGCGCGATTTTCCAGACGTTCACCGAGTTCTTCCCCGCTTGGCGCGGACGGAACGTCACTTTCTTGAAACGTATCTTCTCCTTGTAGTAGGCGAAAAAGGTCGTCATCATGATGTTGGGAAGGTTGTAGTCGGGCTTCATGCGGGGCAGGTACTTCGCCGCGGCGTCGGCTCGCATGAGGCGGAAGGGCGCGTTGGCGTCGGGGACGCTCACGCGGAAGTACAGGTTGAGCAACAGGCACACGACGCGCTCCACGAAAGCGCGGATTTTCCCGTCGCCGCGCTCCTTGCGGAATCCGAACACCCCGGCGTAGCGTTCGCGCAGATTCCAGAAACGCGCAAACTCCGCCGGGTTCGTCTGCCCGTCGGAATCGGTCTGGAAAATGTAGTCCGCGCCGCGCCGGATTGCGTGGCCGTACAGCGCAATGACTTTCGGGCCGTGCTGTTTGCCCGTGTCGGATAAAATTTCCAGCTTCGGAAATTCGACTTGCAAGGATTCCAAAATCCGGTGGGTGCCGTCCGTGCTGCCGCTGTCCGCGACGACCATCCGCGACGCCTCGTCCTTCCCCTCCAGAATCGGATACCACGCCCGCACTACCTCTTCTATGTTCGCTTCCTCGTTATAGGCCGGCATGACGAGATATAAACTGTCCATTTTACTCCTGCCTTTCGCCGATTTGTTAGCGGGGGACATTATATACGCTGTCCGGACGTTTTGCAAGCGTCAATTTGCGGGGGCTTGCAATCGCCGGGAAAGTGTGCTATACTGCCGCAATCCGCTTTTCGGGCGAAAAGCGGTCAACGACACGCATTCCGCCCTTGGCGGCGTTTTGGAGGAACTATGGCAGGCAAAAAGCAGACCCCGAAACAAGATTACGGCAACGACAGCATATCGTCCCTGAAAGGCGCCGAACGCGTGCGCAAGCGCCCCGGCGTCATCTTCGGCTCCGACGGTCTCGACGGCTGCGAGCACGCCGTCTTTGAGATTCTTTCCAACTCCATCGACGAGGCCCGCGAGGGTCACGGGAACTTAATTACCGTCCGCCGCTTTTTAGACAACTCCATAGAAGTCCGGGACGCCGGGCGCGGCTGTCCGGTGGACTGGAACGAAAAAGAGGGGCGTTACAACTGGGAGCTCGTATTCTGCGAACTCTACGCCGGGGGCAAGTACGACAACTTGACGGGCGACAGCTACGAGTATTCGTTGGGGCTCAACGGCTTGGGCGCCTGCGCCACGCAGTACGCCTCCCGCTATATGGACGTGACCGTAAGGCGCGACGGCTTCGAGTACAAACTGCGCTTTGAGCGCGGGGAAATCGTCGGCGGGCTCCAAAAGACGCCCCTGCCCCGCAGCCGCGCCCGCGAAACCGGAACTTGCATTCGCTGGCTTCCCGATTTGGACGTATTCACGGACATTAACATCCCGCCCGCGTTTTTTACCGACGTTATCAAGCGTCAGGCGGTCGTCAACGCCGGGATTTCCTTCCGCTTCGAGAACGAGACCGCCCCCGGCAAATTTGAAACCTCCGACTTCCTCTATTCCAACGGCATCGCGGATTATGTCGGCGAGTTGTCCGGCGACAACGCTTTGACCGACACAGCGTTCTGGTCGGCGGAGCGGCAGGGGCGCGACAGGGACGATAAGGACGAGTACAAAGTGCGCCTTTCGTGCGCGTTCCGCTTCTCCAACCGCGCCCACGTTATCGAGCACTACCACAATTCCAGCTATCTTGAGCACGGCGGAAGCCCCGAAAAAGCCGCAAAGTCCGCTTTTGTCTCCGCGTTCGACAAGTACCTCCGCGAACAGGGCAAGTACCAAAAGAACGAATCAAAAGTGGCTTGGGAAGATATTGAGGACTGCCTTGTGTTCGTCTCCAACAACTTCTCCACCCAGACTTCCTATGAGAACCAGACGAAAAAATCCATCACCAACAAGTTCGTCCGCGAGGCTATGACGGAGTTCCTGCGCTCCAATCTGGAAGTGTGGCTCATCGAGAACCGGCAGGACGCCGAACGCGTCGCGGAGCAAATCCTGATTAACAAGCGGAGCCGCGAAAGCGCGGAGAAAGCCCGCCTCAATATCAAGAAAAAGCTCTCCGGCAACATCGACATCGCCAACCGCGTGCAGAAGTTCGTGGACTGCCGCTCCCGCGACCCCGACAGGCGCGAAATCTATATTGTCGAGGGCGATTCCGCCCTTGGGAGCGTCAAACTCAGCCGCGACGCCGAATATCAGGGCATTATGCCCGTGCGCGGCAAAATCCTGAACTGCCTCAAAGCCGACTACGGCGCGATTTTCAAGAGCGAGATTATCACGGATTTGATACGCGTGTTAGGTTGCGGCGTGGAAGTCCAGAACCGCCGCGTCAAGGATTTGGCGGCGTTCGACCTGAAAAACCTGCGCTGGAACAAAGTCGTGATTTGCACCGACGGCGACGTGGACGGCTTCCAAATCCGCACGCTCATTCTAACCATGCTCTACCGCCTCACGCCCGCGCTCATCGAACAGGGCTATGTGTATATCGCCGAGACGCCGCTGTTCGAAATCAACTGCGGCGGCAAGACGTGGTTCGCCTACTCCGACGCCGAAAAGAACGACATTCTGAAAAAGCTGTCGGGCAAGAAAGTCAAAATTGACCGCTCCAAAGGGTTAGGCGAGAACGACCCCGACATGATGTGGCTTACGACCATGAACCCGGACACGCGGCGTTTGATACGCGTCATGCCGGAGGACGCCGGGCGCACCGCGCAAATATTCGAGCTGTTGCTTGGAAACAATCTGCAAGGGCGCAAGGAGCATATCGCCGCCCACGGATATGAGTACCTTGAAATGGCGGATATTTCATGAAAGTCAGCGAATTAAAAAAGATACTGCGGGAAAATGACTGCTACCTGTACCGGGAAGGAAGTCGGCACGAAATCTGGATAAGCCGCCGCACGGGGAAAAAGTTTCAAGTCCCCGCCACGGTTCGCAGGAAGTCCCGGCGGGGACGTTGAAATCCATTCAAAAAAGCGCGGGCATGGAAAAGGAGTGAGACTATGGCGAAGTACGCGTATCCGGCGGTATTTGCGAAAGAGGAAAACGGCTATTCCGTGGAGTTCCCCGACATCGACGGCTGTTGCACGTGCGGCGCGACGTTGCCGGAAGCGCTGGAAATGGCGGAGGACGCGCTTTGCCTCATGCTCTACGACCATGAGGAGGACGGGGAGCCGATTCCGCCGCCGTCCGACCTGCGGAACGTGAGGAGCCGCGACGGGGAAATCGTTTCCCTGATTTTCTGCGACACCGCCCGGTACCGGGAACTCTACGACAACCGCCCCGTCAGCAAAACGCTCGCTATCCCGAACTGGCTCAACACGCTTTCCGAACGCGCCGGACTGGATTTCTCCGCCGTCTTGCAAGAGGCGTTGAAAGCCAAACTTGACATTTCGTGAGATTTCAGGAAAAGAAATCCGGAGGCGCCGCAATCACAGGCATTTCGTGAAAGGAGAAACGCGACATGGCACAGGCGACAATGACAGTCAATATGGACGAATACGAGCGGGACAGGTTTAATGAGTTCTGCGCCGCCGCCGGGATGGACGCTTCTACTGCGGTTTGTATGTTTGTCAAGGCTGTGCTACGGGAAAACCGGATTCCGTTTGAAATCTCCGGCGACCCGTTTTTCAGCCCCGTCAATCAGGCGCGGGTGTTGAAGTCCATGCGGGAACTCCGCGAAGGCAAGGGAACCGCCCATGAACTGATTGAGGTCGAAGATGAGTGAAAAAATCTGGTCGGACGACGCATGGGCGGATTACCTCTACTGGCAGTCGCAGGACAAAAAGACCCTGAAACGAATCAACTTGTTGATTTGGGATATTGAGCGAAACGGCGTTTTAGCGGGAATCGGAAAGCCGGAAGCCTTGCGGGGAAATCTGCAAGGCGAATACAGCAGAAGAATCGACGACACCAACCGCCTTGTTTACCATATGGAGAACGGGAGAATTTATATTCTTTACTGTCGCGGACACTACGAAGACCGCTGAATCGCAATGCTAAACTTAAAAGGATAAGGACACGGTATGCCAAGGAAGAACGCGCCCGCCGAGAGCGGGCATAAAAACAACCCGAACGTTATGGGGCTCCGCGCCGCCGTCGTGGAGGAGCCCATCACCCGCACGCTGGAGACGAATTATATGCCTTACGCCATGAGCGTGATTGTCTCCCGCGCCATCCCGGAAATCGACGGCTTCAAGCCGTCCCACCGGAAACTGCTCTACACCATGTACAAAATGGGCCTGCTGGGCGGGGCGCGCACCAAGTCCGCGAACATCGTCGGGCAGACTATGCGCCTCAACCCCCACGGCGACGCCGCAATCTACGATACCATGGTAAGATTGTCCAGCGGCTACGGCGCGTTGCTCACGCCCTTTGTCGATTCCAAGGGCAATTTTGGCAAGTCCTATTCGCGGGACATGTCCTGCGCGGCGCCGCGATACACCGAGGCGCGGCTGACGCCCATTTGCAACGAGCTTTTCCGCGACCTCGACGCCGACGCCGTGGACTTTGTCGACAACTACGACAACACCATGAAAGAGCCGTCCCTGTTGCCGACGACTTTCCCGAATATACTAGTGTCGGCGAACAGCGGCATAGCCGTCGGCATGGCGTCGCAGTTCTGCGGGTTCAACCTGAAAGAGGTGTGCGAGACCGCCGCCGCGTTCCTGAAAAATCCCGACTGCGACTTGTCCGCGACCCTCCCGGCGCCCGATTTCCCCACCGGCGGCGAACTGCTCTTTGACCCCGACGCCATCCGCGAAATTTACGAAACCGGGCGCGGGAGCGTCCGCGTCCGCGCCAAGTACCGCTACGTCAAGGCGGAAAACCTCATCGAGATTTACGAAATCCCCTACTCCGCCACGTCCGAGGCGATTTTAGACAAGGTGGCGAAACTCATCAAGGAAGGGAAAGCGCGGGAAATTTCCGACATGCGCGACGAAACCGACCTTTCCGGGCTGAAGCTCGCTATCGACCTCAAGCGCGGGACGGACCCCGACAAGCTCATGGCGCGGCTGTTCAAGTCCACGCCCTTAGAAGATTCGTTCGCCTGCAATTTCAACGTGCTGATTCGCGGCGTCCCGCAAGTGTTAGGCGTCCGTCAAATCCTGTCGGAGTGGGCGGCATGGCGCACGGAATCCGTGCGGCGGCGCGTCGCGTTCGCGTTGCGCCGCAAGGAAGAGCGCCTGCATTTGCTGAAAGGCCTGCGGAAAATCCTGCTGGACATCGACCGCGCCGTGAAAATCATCCGCGAGACGGAAGAGGAATCCGAAGTCGTGCCGAACCTCATGATAGGCTTTGGAATCGACAAGACGCAGGCGGAATATGTGGCGGAAATCAAGCTCCGCAACCTGAACAGGGAGTATTTATTGAAGCGCACGGAGGAAATCGGCGGGCTTGAAGCGGAAACCGCCGATTTGCAAGCCACGCTCGACGACCCGAAGCGCGTGCGGAAGATTATCATAGGCGAACTCCGCGCCGCCGCGAAGAAGTACGGCGAGCCGCGCCGCACGGCGATATTGTACCAGTACGCCGCCGACGACGCGCCCGACGACGCCCCCGCCGAGTATCCCGTGAACGCGTTCCTGTCGCGGGAGGGCTACTTCAAGAAAATCACGCCGCTGTCGCTGCGCATGGGCGGGGAGCAGAAGTTCAAGGAGGGCGACGCGCTCCGGCAGTCGTTCCAGACGACATCCGGCGCGGAAATCATGTTCTTCACCGACCGCTGTCAGGTCTACAAGACGCGCCTGAGCGAGTTCGACGACGCCAAAGCCAGCGTCTTGGGCGACTACCTCCCGGCGAAACTGGGCATGGATTCCGGCGAAAACGTGCTCTATGCCGTGCTCCCCGGCGACTACTCCGGCTTTATGCTGTTCTTTTTCGAAAACGGCAAAGCCGCCCGCGTCCCGCTCTCGTCGTATGAGACCAAATCCAACCGCCGCCGATTGTCGGGGGCGTACTCCGACAAATCGCCTCTGGTCTCCATGCTGTCCCTGACGGAAGAGACGGAAATCGCGCTCTATTCTACGGACTCGCGTTGTCTGCTGTTCCACACGTCCATGATTCCGCCGAAGGCGGCGCGCTCCGCGCAGGGCGTCAATGTCATGGCGCTGAAAGGGAAGCACACGTTGGAAAAGGCGCTTCCCGCGTCGGAAACGCCGATAGCAAACCCGGCGCGTTACCGGGCGAAAACGTTGCCGTCCGCCGGGGCGACGTTGCGTCAGGACGACACCGAAGAGAAACAGTTGTCGATGATTTGACATAGGGGGCGGAGACATGGAAAGCGGCGAAAAATGGTTGCAGTGGGCGGTGGAATTGCAAAGCCTCGCGCAAGCCGGGTTGCACTATTCCAAAGACGCGTTCGACTTGGAACGCTTCCGGCGGATACGGGAAATCTCCGTCGAAATGCTGTCGGAGAAATCCGGAATGCCTGCGGAGAAAGTCCGGGACTTGTTCTGTTGCGAGACGGGATACCAAACGCCCAAACTCGACACGCGAGCCGCCGTCTTTCAGGACGATAAGATACTGCTTGTCCGGGAACGCCGCACGGGAAACTGGTCGTTGCCGGGCGGCTGGGTTGACGCGAACCTGTCGGTAGCGGAAAGCGCGGTCAAGGAAGCCAAAGAGGAGGCGGGGCTGGACGTAACCGCCGAATTGGTAATCGCCGTGCAGGACAGGGAAAAGCACAATCTGCCCGCGTATGCGTGGAAAATCTGCAAAGTGTTTCTGCTTTGCGCGGCGCACGGCGGCGAGTTCGCGGAGAACTCGGAGACGACGGAAAGCGGCTGGTTTCCCTTGGACGCCCTGCCGCCGCTGTCCATGGAGAAGAACACGCCCGAACAGATTGCCATGTGCTTTGAGGCGCGACGGGCGGAGAACTGGAAAACCCGCTTTGACTGACGGAGGAAAAAGCATGGACGAAAAGGAGCTTGCGCGGAAAACGGGAATCGGGGAAACCGTGATACGGGAAATCCGAGGGCTGGCGGAAAAGTACGGCGTCCGGAAGGTAATCCTTTTCGGCTCGCGGGCGCGGGGCGACTTCCGCGAACGGAGCGACATTGACCTTGCTTTCGCGGGCGGCGACGCGCCCCTGTTCGCGCTCGACGTTGACGAGGAAACGTCCACCCTGCTGATGTTCGACATTGTGAACCTTGACGAGCCCGCGCAACCGGAACTTTTGGAATCTATCCGGCGCGACGGAATCGCGCTTTATGAGCGCGTGAGCAAGTTCGACAACTTCTCCCGCGCCTTGGACAACCTGCGCGACATCTACCGCTATGAGGAGCCGTATGGGAACGTGGAGCTCTCCGGCATGGTCGCGCTGTTTGAAATCTGCTTTGAACAGGCGTGGAAAGCCATGAAAGAGGCTCTGGACAGGAGCGGGTACCGCGAGGGGAAAACAGGTTCTCCGAAACTGATTATCAAGACCGCCCACAGCGCGGAAATGATTGAAAATCAAGAGCTTTGGCTCCGCGCTCTGGCGGACAGGAACCATGTCGCCCATGCGTATAACGAAGCGGTTGCGCGTGGGATTGTCCGCAACGCCAAGGAAAGCTACTATGAAATGTTCCGGGTATTGCGCGAAACTATGGAAAAGGACTGGCTGTGAAAGGACTTGACAAAATGGAACTCGAAAAAGTGTGCGAAAACCTGAAAGCGCGTGGATTCAAGGCGCAAATCTTCCCCGACGGCAAAGCCGCCGCCGATTATCTCAACGGCGCCATTGACGGGACAAGCGTCGGTTTCGGGGGCTCCGTGACGCTCGACGAAATCGGGCTGTGCGACGCCCTCTCGGCGCATAACGAAACGCACTGGCACTGGAAGGGCGGCGCGGGCGAACGCGGCGCCGCAATGACTACGGAAGTTTACGTTTCGTCGGTCAACGGGCTTTCGGAGGACGGGGAGCTGATTAACATTGACGGCAGGGGCAACCGCGTCGCGGCGACGCTGTACGGGCACAAGCGCGTGTATTTCGTCGTGGGGCAGAACAAAATCGCCCCCACGTATGAGGAGGCGTTGTGGCGGGCGCGGAACATCGCCGCGCCAAAAAACGCGCAACGCTTAGGCATGAAAACGCCGTGCGCCGTTCGCGCCGACCGCTGTTATGACTGCAAAAGCCCGGAACGCATTTGCCGGGGGCTTGTCGTGCTGTGGCGCCCCATGCTGGACGCGGAAACGGAAGTCCTGCTCGTGCGGGAGAACCTCGGCCTGTGACGGGTCGGGCGAACATAAAGGAGTGGAAAACAATGATGGAACGTGAAACCTTCCGTTCCCGGCTGGGCTTCCTGCTGGTAAGCGCGGGTTGCGCAATCGGGATTGGCAATGTCTGGCGCTTCCCCTACGTCACCGGCGCGGACGGCGGCGGCGTGTTCGTGCTGTTCTACCTGCTCTTCCTCGTCATTATGGGCATTCCCGTGCTGACGATGGAATTTGCCGTCGGACGCGCAAGCCGCAAGAGCGCCCTTCCCGCCTTCCAAGCCCTCGAACCCCCCGGAAGCAAGTGGCATATCCACGGGTGGGTCTGCTTCGCGGGCTGCACGCTGTTGATGATGTACTATACCACGGTCTCCGGCTGGATGCTGGGCTATTTCTTCAAGTTCGCGGGGGGCGTGTTTGAACTACCCATGGAGAGCGCGGACGCCGTTTTCGGCGCCATGCTCGCCAATCCGGCGGAAATGGCGCTCTGGATGGCGATAACGGTCGTAGCGGGCTTTCTGGTGTGCAGTTTCGGACTGCGCGACGGGCTGGAGCGCGTGACAAAGTGGATGATGTTGGGTCTGCTGTGCCTGATTGTCATTCTCGCGGTGCGCGGGCTGACGCTCCCCGGCGGGCTGGAAGGCGTCAAGTTCTACCTGTTGCCGTCCATGGAACGCGCCCGGCAAGTCGGGCTGTTCCGCGTCATCACCGACGCCATGAACCAGTCCTTCTTTACCCTGAGCATTGGCATAGGCTCCATGGAGATTTTCGGAAGCTACATGTCCGACGAGCACACCCTGCCCGGAGAGGCGGCGCGTATCTGCGCCCTTGACACGTTCGTGGCGTTCATGGCGGGGTTGATTATCTTCCCGGCGTGCTTCAGCTTCGGCGTGGAGCCGAACCAAGGCCCCGGACTGATTTTCATGACCCTGCCCCGCATTTTCGCCGACATGCCCGGCGGGCGCTTCTGGGGCGCGCTGTTCTTCCTGTTCATGACGTTCGCCAGCTTCTCGACGGTTATCGCGGTGTTTGAGAACCTCGTCGCCAACTGCATTGACGATTTCGGCTGGGAGCGCAAAAAGTCCTCCGCCGCCTGTTGCGCGTTTATGCTCGTCGCAAGCCTGCCGTGCGTCCTCGGCTACAACCTCTGGAGCGATTTGCATATCATCGGCGGGCGCGACGTGCTCGACAGCGAGGACTTCATTGTAAGTTCGCTGATGTTGCCGCTTGGGTCGCTGACGTACCTGCTCTTCTGCGTGACGCGCTGGGGCTGGGGCTTTGACAATTACCTCAAGGAAGCGAACGCCGGGGCGGGCTTGAAAATGCCCGCGTACTTCAAGCCGTATTTCCAGTTTGTCCTTCCGGTTCTCATTCTGTTGATTCTCGTCATTGGGCTGATATAAGCCGCGCAGTTATCCACGCGGCGCGGCGGCGAGGCGATTCTGTCGCCGCGCCGCCGTTTCTTTAAAATATCAGTCGCGGATTGCTTTCCTTGTCCATACGCCGCTTTGGTAGCGTCGGAAGAAAATCACGCTCCGGACGCTCCAATCAAGAATGGCGTGGGCGAACCACACGCCCTCCACGCCGTAGCCCATGTATTTGCCGAAAATATACGCGAACAGCACCCGGCACAGCCACATGGAGCACATGCTGACGACCATGGTAAACCGTGCGTCCCCGGCGGCGCGGAGAAACGACGGCACGAGAAAGGACGGCGTCCATAAGAACATCGACGAAACGCCGTGCAGAACCGTCACGCGGATTGCGAGGCGCTCCGCCTCCGGCGACACGCCGTAAACGCGCATAATCAAGGGCAGACATGCCAGAATTAGCAGGTTTATGACAATCAGAAGCGCGTAGCAGACTTTGGAGAGCTTGCGCATATACGCCCGCGCCTCGTCGTACTCCCCCGCCCCCGCGCACTGGCTGATAACCGTCGTCAAGCCCAAACTTATCGCCTGCCCCGCGAACAGGTGGAAATTGCCCAACGTGTTTCCTATGGCGTTGGCGACTATCGCCGCCGTCGTAAAGGTGGAAATCAGGCTGAACAGCACAAGCCGCCCTAACTGGAACATCCCGTTTTCAATGCCGCTGGGAATGCCGATGTAAAGGATATTGCGCATGAGGCGCGGGCGGAACGAGAAGGAGCGGATTCCCGACAGCCGCAAGGGAAGTTTAGGGTTGCGGAGCGCGGAGAGAATCGCGGCGGCGGCAAGCGTCCGGGAAACAAGCGTCGGAATCGCCGCGCCCGCGACGCCCATGCCAAGCCCGAAAATCAGGGCGGCGTTTCCGGCAACGTTGACCGCGTTCATAAGGAGCGACACGGACAGGGAAACGTCGGAGCGCTCCATCGTGCGCAGAATCGCCGCGCCGCCGTTGTACAGGGCTATGCCGGGAATCGACGCCATGACAATCAGGTAATACTGGTTCGTCGCCGCCATAACGTCCGGATCGACGCGCCCGAAAAGCGTCGTCAGGACGGCGGCGCGGAAGATGTAAAGCAGTATCGTGATAAACAGGGAGACGCCGCCCAACAGCAGAATCAAATGCTGCGCGGCGTTGTTGGCGTTGTCGGCTTCGCGGCGCCCGATGTACTGCCCTGCGACCGCCGCGCCCCCCGCCGCCATTGCGCTGAACATGTAAATCATAAGGTTGCTGATGGAATCGACCAGCGACACGGCGGAAATGGCGGCGTCGCCCGCGTGCGACACCATGAGCGAGTCGGCGAGCCCCACGCCTATCGCTAAAAACTGCTCCAACAGCAACGGCGCGATTAAGTCAACCAACTGTTTGTTGGAAAAACGGGTCAGGGCAACGGGGTTTGTCTTGTCTTTCATGACAGGTTTCCTCATAACGAACGCGGAGACGGCGTTCCGCCGTCTCCGGAAAATTGCGCGGTCTCAGGTCGTTTTGACGCGGTACAGGAAGGTCACGATGTCGGCGCGGGTGCAGGGGACTTCGGCGCCGCCCGCGAATCCGGCCAGCAGGCGCTTCAGGCTTGCCCATTTGAGGGCGTCGGCTTGCGTGGCGCCGGACTTGCCCTCGGCGCGGAGCAGGTACGTCAGGACTTCCCCGCGGGTGCAAGGGGCGGTCGGCTCGTAGGCGTTGGCGCTCTTCGGCTCGATAATCTTGTTTTCCGTCGCCCAGAGAATCGCCTTATAAAACGGGCTGTCGGCGGCGACATCCGCAAAGGGATTGTTGGCGGACTTGGGCGCGGGGGAGCCCTTGGAGCGCCACAGGAACGTGGCGGCGTGCCCCCGGTGGCAGGGGTTGTTCGGCGTGAACGTGGTGGGCGTCGTGCCGCTGGTGATTCCCTTCTGCACCGCCCATTCCACGGCGTCGGCGTAATAGGCGGACGGGGCGACATCGGTAAAGACGCTCTTTTTCGCCGCCGTCGGCTTGACGCTCGCCGCGCCCGTGGGCTTGGCGTTTGCCGCCGCCGTAGGCTTCGCGCCCGCCGCCGCAGTTGTCGGCTTAACGCTTCCCGTCGCGGTAGGCTTTGCGTTTGCCGCCGTCGCGGTAGGCTTCGTATTGGCGGCGTTTTGCGCGTTGGCGTTCGGCTTATTGCCAAAGAGATTGCCGAACAAGCCGCGCCTGCCGTTGCCGTCCCCGGCGCTTTCGGAACCCTGCGCCGCCTGCTCCTTGACTTTGTTGGCTAACGCTTCGAGCTTTGCCTTCTTATCTTCGTCCATGACTGCGCTTCCTTTCCATGGTTGGTAGGGGTATTTTAGTCCTATATGCAGAAAATAGCAAGCGTTTTTTTGGAAATGTCCGGCTTAATAGAGCGGGTACTTCGCGCAGAGTTCGTCCACCGTGGAGAGGATTTCGCCCCGGCTTACGTCAAACTCGAAAATGGCTTTCAGAATCATGTCGCCGACAATCTTCATTTCCTCTTCCTTGAACCCTCTGGTCGTGACGGCGGGCGTGCCGATACGGACGCCGGAGGTCTCCGACACCGGGCGCGGGTCGTTCGGAATCGCGTTTTTGTTGACCGTGATACGCACGCGGTCGAGGCGGTCCTCCAGCTCCTTGCCGCTCATGTCCAGCTTGCGCAAGTCCAGCAACATCAAATGGTTGTCGGTGCCGCCGCTGACAAGGTCAATCCCGCCCGCCGTCAGGGTGTCGGCGAGGGTCTTGGCGTTCTTGACAATCTGCGACTGATAGTCCTTGAACTCCGGGCGCAAGGCTTCGCCCATGGCGACGGCCTTCGCCGCGATAATGTGCATGAGCGGGCCGCCCTGCGTGCCGGGGAACATGGCGCGGTCAACCTTCTTGGCGATTTCCTCGTGATTGGTCAGGATAATGCCGCCGCGGGGCCCGCGCATGGTCTTATGGGTCGTGGTCGTCACCACGTCGGCATACGGCAGGGGGTTCGGGTGCTCCCCGGCGGCGACAAGCCCCGCAATATGCGCCATATCCACCATGAGGTACGCGCCGACGCCGTGGGCGATTTCCGCGAACTTCTTGAAGTCAATCACACGCGGATACGCCGACGCGCCCGCGATAATCATCTTGGGCTTGACTTCCTCCGCCTGTTTGCGCACGGCTTCATAGTCGATATAGCCCGTCTCCGGGTCGACGCCGTAGGAAACGGCGTTGTAGAACTTGCCGGAGAAGCTGGCCTTGCTTCCGTGGGTCAAGTGCCCGCCGGCGTTCAAGCCCATGCCAAGCACGGTGTCGCCGGGCTTGCAGAGCGCCAGATATACGCAGAAGTTCGCCTGCGAGCCGCTGTGCGCCTGCACGTTGGCGTAATTCGCCGAAAAGACTTCCTTCGCCCGCTCAATGCAAATCCGCTCGGCGATGTCCACGTACTCGCAGCCGCCGTAATAGCGGTGTCCGGGGTAGCCTTCGGCGTACTTGTTGGTCAACACGCTTCCCATGGTCGCCATGACTTCCGGGCTGACAATGTTTTCGGAAGCGATAAGTTCGAGGTTGTTCTGCTGGCGTTTAAGTTCCAGCGAAAGCACGCGGGCGATTTTGGGGTCTTTCTGTTGCACAATGGCAATGTTTTCGTTAATCATTTCAGCCTCTTTTCCAACCGCCGGGTTTGGGGCGGTTCGGCGGTTCTTGTTTGCGCCGTCAAAAACGCATTTATATTTTAGCGGATTCGCCGACAGATTGCAATAGGGAATTTCGCGTCCCGGACGGAGAAACACGGCGTCACTGTGATTTACGCCAAAAATCACGGCATATTTTGTGCGCTTTGCCCATGAACAAGCCTTGACGGCGCCCTAAAAATCGGCTATAATGTCCCGCGCCGAAAGGGCGTTCTGTCTCTATTAGGGATAAAAAAGCAGTCCGCCAGCCTTGCGCAAAGGTTGGCCGGATTGCTTTCGCTTATCCGGCGGCGCGGTTTGCCCTGTTCTGTGACATGCCGTCCGCGAGAGGAAAGGAGAGTTGTCACATGGGGTCCTTCTCAATCATCCAGAACGACCAGACAAAGGAATGGGCGTCCAGAAGCGTGATATGTTCTTCTCCCGTATGCCGTTCGGAAAGGAAAGCCCGCACTTCCCTTAAAGCGTCCGTATATATCATGGATTCATACCGAAATTAAATGCACTTTTTAAACCCATGGATAATATAGTTCCATGAGTTATCATTATCTGGATATTGCATATCAATGCAGGCCATCTGATTGTCCGAAATTTTAATTCCGGTCGGATATGAGTTGCGG
>JAFXQD010000024.1 GCA_017527365.1 Oscillibacter sp. | reverse complement strand
TTGTAGTCTGTAGTCAAGTAGGATGACTATATCTTTGGAGAGCGTCTCCCGGAAGCGAGGGAAACGCTCGCGGAAATGATTCGCCATACTTACCGCGCCAGCAGTCCGGATGAAAACGTCAACGGCCGGCTCCGGGTATTTATGAACGCCAGACGCGGCGTTCCCTCGCAGCAACTTCCTTTATATCAAATGTTCCTCAACATGAAAAAGGCGAAGCGTTCCAGACGACCGGAGCGAATCGGAACGAGCGCTTTTGAGCGTCCGGCAGGCCGAAGCCATCCGGATTTCCTTGACGCGCTCCTCGGAGCGCCCAACTATATCCTTTCCGCTCCATAAATTTTGTTATCGCACCTGTTATCATAAGGGAAAAGCACAATATGACAGAATCACATATTCTGGAAACAGAAATGCCTGCGGGGGCATTTTGCGCTTTTTTAGGCTTTTGGCGCCTTGTTCGCTATTTTACCCTCTTTTTGGGACACGCCGCTATTTTAAGCGGGCTTTTTCAAAATATATGCAAGAGAGATGGGGAGACTTGTAAAGTTGCGCAACTTTCTTGTGACGGCAAAAACTCCCCCGGCGGATTTCCGTCGGGGGAGTTGTCGCGCTGGACGCGCCGTTATTCCGCCGGAGGCTCGAAGCGCGGGACGTACACGCCGGACAAATCCGTTGAGAGTTCCAGCGCGGGGCCGTCCAGCCTGCGTATCATGGACTTTGACCAGAGTTTCAGGAACGGGTCAAGGCCTTCAATATTCGGCAGTCCGTAGGGGTCGTGGCGGTAGTGCATGGGAATCACGCAACGCGGGCGCAAGGCCATGCAGGCGGATTTCGCGCCGACGGCGTTGACGGTATAGACGCCGCCCACCGGAATCAGCATGACGGTCAGCGGGCCTATCTCCTCAATCTGTTCCAGCGTCAGATGGTGCCCCAAGTCTCCCATATGGGCCACCGTGATGTCGTTGGCGGAGAAAATATGCACCGTGTTCTCGCCGCGTTCCGCGCCCTCGCTCTCGTCGTGGTAGGTCTTGACCGTCCGCACTTTGAAGGGATTTTTCCCTTTGGACAGGCGCGTCACAAGCTCCGCGGCGTTGTGGTCGGCGTGCTGGTGGCTGCAGTAGACCGCGTTCGCCCGCACGCTCAGGGGCGGGTACCCCGGCACCCCCTTGTAGGGGTCGATAACCACGCGGTAGTGGTCGTGCTCCAACAGGAAGCACGCGTGCCCAAGCCAAGTTAGTTTCATGCCTTCTCTCTCCTTATCTTTACGCGCTCCCGTCCCGGACGGGCGCCCGGAACGGGAACTTGCGCGTTATTTCTCCCGTTGTTCTTCCTCGCCCCCGGATTCCGTCCCTTTGGGCTCCGCGCCGGGCTTTTTCAGCCCGATTCCCACACGCGGGATACGGATTCCGTGCGGGGCGCCCGGCTTCCCCGCGCCGCCGTTCTTCTGTTCGCGCCGACGTTTGGCCAGTTTCACGACGGCGAACGCAATCAGGGCAATCAATACCAGCCAAGTCCAGCTATACGCCAGCGACACGGTGATGTCCTCCAGCCACTCGGCGAAGTCGCGCAAGCCCTCGGCGAACGCGGAGCCCAGCAACTGCGGGTAGGTTTTGGGCGTCTCCGGGACGTTGGAGAAGCGGTAGACTTCCTCCAAGGAAAGCGTGATGGTCGCGTAGTCCACCTGATTGTCATAGTGGCGGAGCGTCCCGGACAGCTCGTCTATCTGCTGTTCGGTCTCGGAAATCGCCGACTGTATGGTGATGATGTCCTCCATGTTCGAGGCTTTTTCCAGCAGGGCTTGCAGGCGCTGTAGCTTGATGTTCTGCGTCTTGAGCCGCCCCGCCGTGTCGTAGTAGCGCTCGCTGATGTCCTGCTGGCTGACGTGGCGGCGGGTCTCGTGGCAGAGTTGGCTTGCTTGGTCAAGGAAGGTCTGGAAATTGTCGACGGGGACGCGGATGGTATAATTCGCCCAGCGGGTACTGCTCCCGCGTTCGCCGGAGGCGCTGTCGGCGAAGTAGCCGCCCAGACGGTTGGTCAAGTCGGCGAGGGCGGCGGCGGTCTCGTCGAAGGACGCGGTTTCCATGGACAAGTCCGCCGTGCGGATGAGCTTCTGCGGGCGGGCGTCCGCCGTCGCGGACGGTTGCGGCGCCGGCCCCATGCTCTCCGACGGCGCGGAGGCGGCTTTCGAGTTGGCGGCGTAATACGCGCCGCCGTAATAGCCCTCGTCCGCCGCCGCGCCGTAGTATTCCTCCGCCGCCGCCATAGGCGCTTCCGCGTCGTAGGGGGCGGAACTGCGCGAGGCGCCGCCCGAACTTCCGCCGCAAGCCGTCAGGACGGACAGCGAAAGCAATGCCGCCGCGAAAAGCGCGGTTATCCTGCGTTTCATGTCTCTATGTCCTCCTTTTCCCGGCGGCGCGGCGCAAGCCGCGCCCCCGCTTCTTTCTCTGTTATACTCGTGAGCGTTGAAATTTGCCGCTTTCCGGGTTGCGCCGCCCAAAGCCCTCCCCTTTGGGGAGGGCGGCGCGAAGCGCCGGGAGGGGTTTTAAACGAAAATACCCCCCCTCTGTCGCCTTGCGGCGACATCTCCCCCAAAGGGGGAGACTTCAGGCGGTTTGCGGGAGGTAAATTTCATCGCTCGTCAGTATAGACGGAACAATCCCGGAAAAAGTTCCCGCCCCTCACGCCTTTCCGCACAGGCTCAGCAGACAGCCTATCAATTCTTCTTTGCCGCCGCCCTTCTCGGCGGAAAACGGTATCAGCGTGTCGCCGCCGCGCAACTGCAACGTGTCGCGGATAAGCGCCAAGGCGGGCTCGACTTCCCGCTTTTTGAGCTTGTCGAGCTTGTTCGCCGCGATAACCAGCGGACAGCCCGCGTCGCGGAACCATTGGAACATGGTCAAGTCGTCCGCCGTGGGCTTGTGGCGGATGTCGACTATCAAAACGCCCGCCGTGACGCGCCCGCCCTCGTCGCGGAAAAAGCGCTCCATGAGTTTCGCCCATCGCGCCCGCTCCTCTTTCGATACTTTCGCGTAGCCGTACCCCGGCAAATCGACAAGGTAGAGCTTTTCGTCTATCAGGAAATAGTTAATCTGCCGCGTTTTCCCCGGCGACGCCCCCACGCGGGCGAGGTTTTTCCGTCCGGTCAGGCGGTTTATCACGGACGATTTGCCCGCGTTGGAGCGCCCCGCGAATACGACTTTGGGCAACGGGTCGCGCAGGAACTGTTCCGGGCTTCCGGCGGAGCGGACGTATTCCGCTGTTTGGAATTGCATGGCGTTATCCTTTCTCTATTCCGTCCGGATACGGAACGCCGCTTGGTTTCAGGCTCGTTGCGCGTTTTCCCGTTAGGCTTGCTTGCGCAACGCGGGAAGGCCGCCCTCCATGGGGACGCCCGACAGCGTTTCGGGCGCGGGCGGCGCGTTCTCCCGCAACGGCTTCGACGACGGGCGCAACGCCGCCGCGAAAACTTCGTCTATGGTCTCGGCGGGCACGAACTTCAGCGCCGCCCGGACAGTCTGGTCAATCTCTTCCAAGTCGCGCATATTGTCCTTGGGGATGATGACCGTATGGATGCCGCAACGCTTCGCCGCCATGGTCTTTTCCTTCAAGCCGCCGATAGCCAGCACGCGCCCGCGCAACGTGACTTCGCCTGTCATGGCGATTCCCGGTCTGATTTGCTGCCCGGTCAGGGCGGAAAGCATGGCGGTCGTGACGGCAATGCCCGCCGACGGGCCGTCCTTGGGCACGGCGCCCTCCGGGAAGTGCGCGTGAATGTCCTTGTTCTTGTAGAACTCCGGCTCAATGCCCAGCATGGCGGCGCGGCTCCGCAGACAGCTTAACGCCGCCGCCGCCGATTCCTTCATCACGTCGCCAAGGTTTCCGGTCAGTTCCAGTTTCCCGGCACCGTCCATCACGTTCACTTCGACTTCCAGAATTTCGCCGCCTGTCTCCGTCCACGCAAGCCCGTTTACCACGCCGACTTCCTCCCGCTTGGCGCACAGCGCGGGCGGGTAGGGCTGGCAGTCCAGCAGTTTCGGAAGGTCGTTTTCCGTTACGACAAAGCGCTTGATGTCGCCTTGCAGGAAGCGCATGTCCGCCTTGCGGCAAATCGCGGCGAGACGCCGTTCCAGTTGCCGGACGCCCGATTCCCTCGTATAGTCGCGTATGACAGCGCGGAAAACGTCGTCGGAGACGCGAACCATGCTTTTTTTCAGCCCGTGCTCCGCAAGCTGTTTCGGGAAAAGGTGCTGTTTTGCGATTTGCAGTTTTTCCTCGTCGGTGTAACTGGAAAGCCGTATCACTTCCATACGGTCAAGCAGGGGGCGCGGAATGGTGTCGGTGGTGTTGGCGGTTGTAATGAACATGACATGGCTCAAGTCCACGGGGATTTCAAGGAAGTGGTCGCGGAACGCGTGATTCTGTTCGCTGTCCAAGGCTTCCAGCAGCGCCGACGCGGGGTCGCCCCGGTAGTCGGCGCCCAGCTTGTCGATTTCGTCCAAGAGCAACAGCGGATTCATAGAGCCGCCGCGCCCGATAGCCTCGATAATGCGTCCGGGCATGGCGCCTATGTAGGTTTTCCGATGTCCTCTGATGTCCGCCTCGTCGCGGACGCCGCCCAGCGACAGGCGGGCGAGCTTGCGGTTGAGCGCCTTCGCCACGGAAATGGCTATCGACGTTTTGCCGACGCCCGGCGGACCCACAAGGCACAGAATCTGCCCCTTGCTTTTGGGGTTCATCTGCCGCACGGCGATGGTTTCCAGAATGCGCTCCTTGACCTTTTCAAGCCCGAAATGGTCGCGTTCCAGAACTTTCCGCGCCGCCTCCACGCTCACGCGCTCTTTCGTCTCGACGTTCCAAGGCAGGTCAAGGCAGGTTTCAAGGTAGGTGTGGATGACGGACGCCTCCGCGCTTCCGTATTGCTGGCGGGAGAGCTTTTGGAGCTCCTTCATCAAATGCGTTTCGGATTCCTCGTCCAGCCCCAAGGACAAAATGCGCTCCCTGTAGTTTTCGAGTTCCTCTTCCTCGTCGCCGTCCTCGCCGAGTTCGTGCCGGAGCACGTGTATCTGCGTCCGGAGAATCTGTTCCCGGTGGTTTTGCGCGAGGCTCTCCCGTACTTTCTGCTCCATCTCGTGCTCAAAGCCGAGCACGTTGCACTCCCGCGCCAACACCGCGTTGAGCCGCCGCAGTCGCGGGAACGGCGCGAGCTCTTCTAAAATCGACTGCTTGTCGTCGGGGCGCATGGCGATATTCTGCGCGATAAAGTCCGCCAGATAGCCGGGGTCCTTGCAGTCCATCACGGTGTTGCCGACTTCCTCCGCGATATTGCCGGACATCTGGGCGTAGTCCCGGAACAGCCCCAGCGTCTGCCGGATTAAGGCTTCCGTGCGCGGGCTCTGCCGGAACGATTCCGACATGGGCGCCTCCGGCAACTCCTCCACGTTCGCCTGCAAAAAGGGCTCCGCCTGCCACAGCCGCCTCAACCGCGCCCGGCATTGGCCGCGCACCATGACGCGAACCGCCGTCGGCGACAGGCGCAAAACTTGGCTTACGTGCGCAAGCGTCCCGATTTCGTACAAGTCCTCTTCTCCGGGCATTTCCACGCCCACTTCCCTCTGCGTCACAAGAAAAATCGTCTGGTCGCCTTCCATCGCCCTTTCCAGCGCCGAGACGGAAATTTTCCGCTCCATGTCAAAAGTCAGATTCATATGGGGGAACACCGTAAGCCCCCGCATAGCCAAAACGGGAACATTCCATGTCGTAGATTCAATCGCTTCCATTCGTTCCATCCCCTTTCCTTATCCTTTCAACGCCATTAACTTAAAAGCCCCTCCCCCTGTCCCCCTCCCCATAGGGGCGGGGGAACGTTCATTTTATGCGACTCCCGTCCTTGTGTCTCCCCCTTTGGGGGAGATGTCGCGCAGCGACAGAGGGGGGCTAAGGCGAATGATATTGCTTTCCTTTCAGTCCGCCGTTTCATAACTTAGCCAAAACATCAATATTTTTACTGCCGGAGAACAAGCGGCGGGACTGCCGGAGCGAAGCGTTTTCACAATACGCCGCGCTTTCCGAAAACGCGCCCTGTCATGAAATGCCTGTCGGACAGTCCCCGCCGGGGTTTTCAATTCACGAAGCCGGACGCCGCGCCTCCCTGTAGGCGTTGGGGTCTACTTTCAGCGTATGTTCCGGCTTGCCGGCGCCGTAGGTCAGTTTGGGGGATTCCGTCCCCTCCACGGACGCCTTGGTAATATGCACTTCCGAAATCGCGGGGTCGGACGGAATCTGGTACATTAAGTTGGTCAGGAGCCCTTCCATGACCGCCCGCAGTCCCCGCGCCCCGATGTTGCGCTCTATCGCCTTGTCCGCGACGGCTTCCAGCGCCTCCGGGTCGAACGTCAGCTTTACGTCGTCGTAGCTCATGAGTTTCTGGTACTGCTTGACAAGCGCGTTTTTCGGCTCTTTGAGAATCCGCACAAGCTCCTCGCGCCCAAGCGCGTCGAGGGCGGTTATCACGGGCAGGCGCCCGATAAGCTCCGGAATCAGACCGAATTTCAGGATGTCGTGGGGCTGTACCTCGTGCATAATCTTGCTTTCGGCGCGTTCGCGCCTGCCCTTGACGGTCGCGCCGAAGCCGATGTTCTTCTGGTCAAGGCGGCGCTCGATGATTTTGTCCAAGCCGTCGAACGCGCCGCCGCAAATGAACAGGATGTTTTTCGTGTCCATTTGGATAAAGTCCTGATGGGGGTGCTTGCGTCCGCCCTGCGGCGGGACGTTCGCCACCGTGCCTTCCACCAGTTTCAAAAGCGACTGCTGGACGCCCTCGCCGGACACGTCCCGCGTAATGGAAACGTTTTCGCTTTTGCGGGCGATTTTGTCTATCTCGTCCACGTAGATAATGCCGCGCTGGGCGCGCTCCACGTCGAAGTCCGCCGCCTGCAACAGGCGCGTCAGGATGTTCTCCACGTCGTCGCCGACATACCCGGCTTCCGTCAGGGTGGTGGCGTCGGCGATTGCGAAGGGCACTTCCAGAATGCGGGCAAGCGTCTGGGCGAAGAGCGTCTTTCCGGAGCCCGTGGGTCCGAGAAGCAAGATGTTGCTCTTTTGCAGTTCCACGTCCTCGCCGCCGCCGTAGAAAATGCGCTTGTAGTGGTTGTAGACGGCGACGGACAGCGCGATTTTGGCGTCCTCCTGCCCGATGATATACTGGTCTAAAAAGCCCTTGATTTCCTTGGGAATGGGGAGCTTTTCGGGCATTTCGTCCGCCGCCGGCGGGTCGGATGTCTGATAGTTGTCGTCCAGCAGTCCCATGCACAGGTGCACGCACTCGTTGCAAATCTGCACGCCGGGGCCTTGTATCATGCGGTGCACTTGGCGCTCCGTCTTGCCGCAGAAAGAACAGCGGTTCAGTTTTCTGCCATTGTCATTCATATCGAACCTCGATTTATTTCCTCACGGCGGCGCGGGAGGGTTCCGGCGCCGCCGGCGCGTGGCGGTCAGTCCTTTTGTTCGGGCTTCTTCAAGTCCGGCGCGGCCTTCTTGTTGGCGATGATTTTGTCAATCAGCCCAAATTCCATAGCCTCTTCCGCGCTCATGAAATTGTCGCGCTCGCAGGCTTCCGTGACCTCTTCCAGAGACTTCCCGGTGTTCTCCGCCAAAATCTGGTTCATGCGCTTCTTGATGGTCTCCAGCCGCTTGAGGTGGATTGCCATATCGGTAATCTGCCCCTGCGTCCCGGCGGAGGGCTGGTGAATCATGATTTCGGCGTTGGGAAGGGCGATGCGCTTGCCCTTCGTCCCGGCGGAGAGCAGGAACGCGCCCATGCTGGCGGCAAGCCCCACGCAAATCGTGGACACGTCGCACTTGACATACTGCATGGTGTCGTAAATCGCCATGCCGTCGGTGACGGAGCCGCCGGGGCTGTTGATATAAAGCTGGATGTCCTTGTCGGGGTCCTGCGCCTCCAGATAGAGAAGCTGCGCCACCACAAGGCTGGCCGTCGTCGCGTTGACCTCCTCGCCGAGGAAAATAATCCGGTCGTTCAACAGGCGGGAAAAGATGTCGTAGGAACGTTCTCCGCGGTTGGTCTGCTCTACTACATAGGGAACTAAACTCACAGTGATACCTCCGTACTTTGATTTGCGCGCACGGACAGCCCGGTTAGGCTCAGGCTTCCGCGCTGTTTTCGGACGGCGCCTCCGGTTCGGTCGCCGTGGCGCTCTCCGTCACAATGGCGATGGCCTTCTGGGTCAATACCTGATTGGTCATTTGCTCTTGGCTGAAATACTTCTTGATGGACTCCTTGTCCATGCCGGACTGTTCGGCGAGTTTCTCGTACTCGGCTTCCCTGTCCTCGTCGGCGGCCTCCAAATGCTCCTGCTCGATGATGGCGGTCACGGCCAAGTCCATGCGCACTTGGCGCAGGGCGGGCTCTTTGGCGTCCTCCAACAGCTTTTCCTCGTCGGAGCCCGTCATTTTCAGGTACTGCTCGTAGCTCAAGCCCTGTTGGAGCACCTGCCGCTTGAGGTTATCGACGAACTGCCGCGACTGGCGCTCAATCAGAATGTCGGGAATGTCGGCGGTAATGCCGTCGGCGACTTGGTTCATCAACTCGTCCTCAAATTCCCGGTCGGCGGCGGCTTGGCGTTCCTCCGTGACTTGGCGGCGCAGGTCGGCGCGGAGCTCTTCCAGCGTGTCGAACTCCGAAACGTCCTTGGCGAACTCGTCGTCAATTTCGGGCGCGTCCTTCTCCTTGACCTCGTGCGCCTTGACCTTGAACACGGCTTCCTTTCCCGCCAGTTCGGGGGCGTAGTTGTCCGGGAATGTAATGTTGATTTCGCGCTCGTCTCCGGCCTTGATTCCGACAAGCTGTTCCTCGAAGCCGGGCACGAAGCTCTCGGAGCCGATTTCAAGGCTGTGCTTCTCGCCCTTGCCGCCCTCGAACGGCTCGCCGTTCAGGAAGCCCTCGAAGTCGATGACAACGGTGTCGCCGGGTTTCGCCTCGCGCTCCACGCTGACAAGGCGGGTGTTGCGGTCGGACAGGCGCTTGATGCGCTCGTCAACGTCGGCTTCCGTGACCGTGACGGTCTGTTTCGGCGCGGAGAGCCCCTTGTACTGCCCCAGCGTGACCTCCGGGTAGACGGGCACGGTCGCCGTGAACGCGAACCCGGCGGAAGAGGGAATGCCGTCCAGCTCCACGGAAGGCATATCCAGAACTTTGAGTTCCTGTTCCTTTACGGCGGCCTCGTAGGCGTCGGGGAACGCCTCGTTGATGGCCTCGTCGTAAAAGACTTGGGGGCCGTATACGGTCTCAATCATTTTTCGGGTGGCTTTCCCCGGACGAAATCCCGGCACGCGGTACTTCCGACGGTTTTTTTTGTACGCTTTCTCTATTGCGGCGTTGAACTCGTCGGGCCCTACCTCAATGGTCAGAGTGACCAGACTTTTTTCCTTTTTTTCGCAGCTTTTGACGTTCATGTTTTTACGCTCCTCTCTTGTGTTTCGGGCGCGCAGGGCGTCCGGGGGGTATTCTACCAGACCGGAAAAGAAATTACCAGTCTTTTTTGCGCAAAGCGCAAATTTTTTTCTGTCAGTCGCAGAGCTTGACGGGCGCGAAGCCGAGGTAGTCGGCGGAAATCAGGGAAAAGGCGGTTCCGTTGCGGACGCCCTCCACGCGCCGCCGTATCGCGTGGCCGTGCAAGTGCCCGTAACAGCACGTTTCAACTTTGTACTGTTCCAGCAGGCGCAGGATGTCGGGGCACTCGTAGCCGGCGTACAGGGGCGGGTAGTGCAGGAAGCAGAGAATCGGGCGCCCGCCCGCCGCCTTCAGCGAAGCCTCCAAGCGGAGTTTCTCGCGGTTGAGCATTTTTTCGTTGTGGGGCTTGGCGTCCTCCTCGAAGAACCAGCCCCGCGTGCCGCAAAGCGCGTAATCGCCGTAAAAGGCGCAGTTGTTGTGGATAAAGCCAAGCGTCCTGATTCCCTTTTCGTCGAAGAAGCGGCGCATTTTGGAGACGGTGCCCCACCAGTAGTCGTGGTTGCCCTTGACGAGCAGTTTCCGTCCGGGGAAGGCGTCAAGGAAGCGGAAATCCGCCTCCGCCTGCCCCATGGTCATGCCCCAAGAGGTGTCGCCGTCCAAAACCAGCGTGTCGTCCGGGCGCAGTACGGACAGCCCCTCTTGAATGCGCTCCACGTAGTTTTCCCACGCCGCGCCGAAAACTTCCATGGACTTGTTGACGCTCAGGGAAAGGTGCAGGTCGCCGATTGCGTACAGAGCCATGCGTATCGCCCCTTTCGCGCCTTTCCCGTCTCCCGGAAAGGCTTATTTCAGGAAATCCAAAACGACTTTGTCCATGCCGGACTTTTCCGCCGACAGGTCGAAGCGGCGCTTCTTGCCCTTCAACGCCGCCAGCCGCGACGGAATCGGCGTCCCGGTGGTGTCATGCAACTGCTCCAACAGCCCGACGCCCGCGCCTTGCGGCGTTTGCCCGATAGCGGAAAGAACGCTGTCGCAGAACTTATAGGGCGACGCCGTGGACGCGAACACCGAAACAGTGCGGTCGCCCGTGGCGGCGCGGTACTGTTCGAGAACGTCCGCCGCAACCGCCGTGTGCGTGTCGATGAGGTAGCCGTAGCCGCGCCAATAGCGCCCTATCGCGTCGGACGTGCCGCGCTCGCCGCAGTACCCGCCCCAGTATAAGCCGTCCAGCGCCGCTTTGATACTCTCCGAGACCTCGTATTTTCCCGTGCGCGACAGCGCGTCCATATAACCGCGCACTTCCGCGTCGTTCTCCCCGGAGAGGTCGTAGAGGAGCCGTTCCAGATTGGACGAAACCAAAATATCCATGGACGGGCTCATGGTCGTATAGAAAGCGCGGTTGCGGTCGTAAACGCCCGTGCGCAGGAAGTCCGTGAGGATGTTGTTCTTGTTGGACGCGCAAATCAGCTTTCCGACGGGAAGCCCCATGCGCTTTGCATAGTAGGCGGCTAAGATGTCGCCGAAATTGCCCGTGGGCACGCAGAAATTGACCTTGCCGCCCATGGAAATCGCGCCGTCGCGGAGCAAGTCGCAGTAGGCGGAGACATAATAGACAATTTGCGGGAGAATGCGCCCCCAGTTGATGGAGTTCGCCGACGACAGGAACACGCCGCGCCTGTCGAGCGTTTCCCGTATCGCCTCGTCGGAGAAAATGCGCTTGACCCCCGCCTGCGCGTCGTCGAAGTTGCCGACGACCGCGCACACGCCCACGTTCGCGCCCTCCTGCGTGACCATTTGCGCTTCCTGAATCTCCGACACGCCGTCTTTCGGATAAAAGACCATAATGGACGTGCGCGGCACGTCGGCGAAGCCTTCCATAGCCGCCTTGCCCGTGTCGCCCGACGTGGCGACTAATATGCAGGCCGTCTTATCCTCGCCCGTCTTTTCCAGCGCCGCCGACAGCAGGCGCGGCAACATCTGCAACGCCATATCCTTAAAGGCGGACGTGGGCCCGTGCCAGAGCTCCAAGCAGTACGTGGAATCGTCGAGTTTGCGCAGGGGGGCGGCGGCGGGCGTGTCGAAGCGGTCGGCGCCGTATGCGCCCTCCGCGAAGGACAGCAATTCCTTTTCTGTGTAATCGTCCAAATACAGCGCCATGACTTTCGCCGCCCGCACGGGGTACGGCGCGGAAATCAGGCTTTGCAGAAACGCCTCGCCCATGGTCGGGACGGTCTCCGGCGTCAATAGCCCGCCGTCGCGGGACAGCCCCATTTTGATGGCTTCCGCCGCGCTCAACCTTACGCTCTTGTCGCGTGTGCTTAAATATTTCATACGTTTTCCTCCCGCTATGCGAACGCATTCGGAATGTAGTCAAGCCTGAACAGCCCGCCGGGGTCGGCGCGGATTTCCGCCACGTCGAAGCGCGCCGGGGCGTCGGGGTCGTGTTCGGACAGCCAGCACAACGCCGCCTTGCGCAAACGCCCCTGTTTCCGCGCCCCCACGGCCTCCCGCCCCGGCGCGGCGGCGTCCCGCTTGCGCAGTTTGACTTCCACAAAACAAACTGTCCCGGAAGAATCACGCGCTATCAAATCGAGTTCGCCGTAGCGGCAGCGCCATTGGCGCGACAATATTTGATAGCCGCGCTCTTCCAGATACCGCGCCGCGATTTCCTCGCCCATGTCGCCCCGCGCTTTCGGGCTCTCACGCTCCGGGCTTCCCACGCCTCCGCGCCTCCCACTTTTTCAGGTAGCTTTTCCTGTGCTCCGGACAGGGACCGTATTTGTCCAGCAGTTCGTAGTGAAGTTTCGTCCCGTAACCCTTGTGCTTTTCAAAGGCGTACTGCGGATAGCGCCGCGCCAGCTCCGCGACGACGTACCTGTCCCGGCTGACTTTCGCCAGTATCGACGCCGCCGCTATCGGGGCGCTTTCCGCGTCGCCGCCCACAATCAGGATATGCGGCGTTAAAATGGCCGCCGTGCGCCCCCGGTCGCGGTTGCCGTCCACAAGCGCCATGTCCGGCTTGATTGCCAAGCCGTCAATCGCCGCCTGCATAGCCTTCATTCTCGCGCTCAAAATGTCGGTGGCGTCAATCTCCGCCGCCTCCGTCCGCGCCACGCTCCACGCAAGCGCCGTGCGCGTGATAACCTCGCACAACGCCTCGCGGCGTTTTTCCGAAAGTTTCTTGGAATCGTCCAAGCCGGGGATGTCGCATTCGGGCGGGAGAATCACGGCGGCGGCGTACACGGGCCCCGCCAGAGGCCCTGCGCCCGCCTCGTCGCAACCGCACACGGCGCGGAAGCCTTGCGCCCATAGTTCCCGCTCGCGGGCGCGCCAGTCTTTTGTTTCCATATCGCGCCTCATTCCGGGAGTTCCGGCGTAAGCCGCCCCAGCTTTCCGGAGCGGTATTCGTCCAGCAAAATTTTCGCCGTGCGCTCCGTGTCGATTTCGCCGCCGGAAATCAGGAACCCGCGCCCGCGTCCGGCGGCTTGGAGCAGGCGGAAACCGTAGGCAACCGTATCTTCCGACGCCCCGCGTTCGGGCAATGCCGGGAGTTTGTAGGCTTCTTTCAGGCGTTCGGGCGCGGCTTCCGCCAGATACGCCATAAAATGACAGCCCAAAGTTTCCGTATCGAGAATTTCGTCCTTGACGGCTCCTGTGAAGGCCAAATGAAGCCCGACGGTTTCGTCCTCGAATTTCGGCCACAAAATGCCGGGCGTGTCCAACAGTTCAAGGCTCTTGCCCACAGGAACCCACTGTCCGGAGCGCGTGACGCCGGGTCTGTCCTCGGCTTTGGCGACGTTCCGCCCCGCGACACGGTTGATAAACGTCGATTTGCCCACGTTGGGAATGCCCAGAACCATGACGCGGACGACGCGCCCGGACTGCCCCTTGTCGGCGTAGGCTTTGAGCTTGTCGGCGAGGAGCCCGCGCACGGCGGCGGCGAACTTCCCCGCGCCGCGCCCGCTCTTGGCGTCCGCGACAAGCACGGCGAAACCTTGGGCGCGGAAATGTTCCGCCCATCGCGCCGTCGCCGACGCGTCGGCTTGGTCGGCGCGGTTCAGGACTATCGGGCGCGGCTTCCCCGCCGTAAGTTCGTTTACGTCGGGGTTGCGGCTTGACGCGGGAATCCTTGCGTCAAGGATTTCACAAACCGCGTCCACCTGCCGCAGACGTTCGGAGATAAGGCGGCGCGTTTTCGCCATATGCCCCGGATACCATTGCACGTTCATTTCCGCGCCGCTCCTTTCTCGCGCTGCGTCAGGCCAGCGCGCCGATACGGGAGAACACGCGCTTTTCCGTCTCGGAGTCGGGGCCGGGGAACAGCAGGAACACCGCCCGCCCGATGACGTAGCGCGTATCGACCGTCCCAAGGCGGCTGTGGCGGCTGTCGCTGGAATGGTTGCGGTTGTCGCCCATGACAAACACGCTCCCCTCCGGGACGGTCAGCGGGAACGCCGTCCCCTCCTCCGCGTAGGTCAATTCGTTGACGTATGGCTCGTCCAGCGCGAGCCCGTCCACGTAGACGACGCCCGCTTGAAAATCTATGTCGACCGTCTGCCCCTCCGTGGCGATAACCCGCTTGACAATCGGCTTGTCGTCGAAACTCTCCTTGCGCAGTATCACAATGTCCTTGTATTGGTAGTCATTGTAGAGCAGGGAACTGAGCACAAGCAGCCTGTCGCCGTGCTGGAGCGTCGGGAGCATGGAGCGCCCGTCCACGCCGATGAGGCGGACGGCGAACGTAAAGAGCAGTACCACGGCCAGCACGGACGACACCAAAGCCTGTATCCACTCGAACAAGTCCCGCGCAGGGTCTTTTTTTTCCGACGCTTTCCCGCTTTGTTTTCCGGACGGGCTCCGGATAGGTTCTTCCATAGAAATAATCTCCTTAGGCTTTCAAGAAAGAGAGAGGCAAAACGCCTCTCTCTGTGTGCCTCGTTCGCCAATCCGCCCCTTGGGGGCGGGGCTTCGGAAACGCCGCTTCGGGGATTAGAGCTTCTCCTTAATCTTGGCGCGCTTGCCGACGCGACCGCGC
>JAFXQD010000023.1 GCA_017527365.1 Oscillibacter sp. | reverse complement strand
GCCGGAGACGGCTTGCGTATCGTCGGGAGAATCCCAAACGGTTTCGGGCTCCCGGCGGTCGGAGGCGTCCGAATCGGCTTCGGTCTCCGGGTTGTCGAGCGCATCGCGCACGGTGTCGGAGATAATGCCCGTCGCGCCGACGGGTTCGGGTTCGCGTGGCGTTGACGGGGCGTCGTCGAGGGCGTCCCGCACAGTGTCGGAGATAATTTCCGTGGCGTCGCGGTCGGGCGTCGGCGCAATATCGGCGCGGGGCGCCGGCGCGGCGTCGGCGACGTTGGCGGCGGTGTCGAACGACTGCGCGTCGTCTCCGGGCTTCCCCCGCGAGAGCTTCGCGCCCAGCGCCCCCACGCCCGCGCTAATCGCGTTCAACGCGCTGCGCGCTTCCGGGAGCTCTATCGTCTCCCCCACTTGACAGCTTTGCCGGATTTTCACGACAACGCCGTCTTCCCGGAATACGGCGGAATAGCCGTCCCGGACTTCCATGACTAATCCTTTCATAGCTGTCAAACCTTCCTGACATAGTCCAGATAAGCGGATAGTATCGGGTAGTCGCCGCTTAAAATTTCGGCGGCGGCGATAATGTAACGGCGGTAGCGGTCAAGCGTTTTGCGCGGCACGCCGCTCAGGTCAATCAGTTCCTTCATGGGGAGCATTCGCGTGTGCCGGAGCTGGTTCAGCATGACGGGGTTGCCCGTCAGCGAGAGCACGGCGTAGGCGCACTGGCGTTTCGTTTTCTCCGCCTTGGGCGAGCACTCCGTCAAGTCGAAAAACGAAAAGCCGTAGCGCTGGAGCGTCGCCTGAATCTCCATGATTTCTTCCCGCGTCCGGGCGCCCAAATCCGCGTCCGCCGCCATGGATTCCGTCGCTACCCGCGACTGCACTTCCAGATTCACCCCGGCGGCTTCCTCTTCCTCAAGCTCCCCGTCGAACGCCCCCGGCGTCACCGCCACTTCCGGGGCGCGCCGCCCCTCCACGCGGATGTAGTCCACAATCCGCCGACGGATGACCACCCCGGCAAAGCCCCGGAACGAGCCCTTTTCCGTGTCGTACCCCCGAACCGCCGCGAGGAACGCCAGCAACGCCACCGACCATTCGTCGTCGCTTTCGGTTATATATCGGTGCGCGGCCTCCGACGCGCAACGCAAAATCCATTGCTTGTGGTTCTCCACAAGGGCGTTGAGCGCCTGTTCGTCGGTTTTGGCCGCGATGACCTCCTGTTCCAGATAGTTGTGCTCCATGTTCGTGTCCCCTTTAGCGAGCGCCGCGCATGGCGGCGGAGTTTCTCTTTGTGGCAACACAGTATAGCACAACCGAGGGGAGTCCGCAAGGGTTGCGCGTCGGATTTCCGCCGCCCTTCTGATATTCTATTCGTTTTTGGAGCGAAATTTTTTGGGGTCGCCGCGAAAAAAGCGCGAAACCGTTACAATATCTGGAAATCCGCGAAAAATCGCGCCTATCCGCTCCGCCGCGCAAAACGCGGGCAGGCTTTGCGCGGCGGCGGAAAATATCATGCCTTGAAAGCCGCTTTTGTCCTTGCCTGAAAGCGCGGGGTGTGGTATAATCTTCCGCGAGGCGCCGCGCCCGCGCACGGCGGGCGGGCAAGCGACAATACAGGAGGACGAGCGCATGAAAGAGTGGACACGGGAAGAGCGTTACCGCGAACTTCACGACGCGGAGGAAGTGCGGGAACTGTACGAGCGTATCAGCAAATCCGTCTATCGGCAGACGTACCACATCCAGCCCGTGACGGGGCTTTCCAGCGACCCCAACGGCTTCGCGCTCCATAAGGGCGTGTGGCATTTGTGCTACCAGTGGTGCCCGTGGGGCGCCGTCCACGGGCTGAAATACTGGTACCACGTCACCAGTACGGACTTAATCCGCTGGCGCAACGCCGGAATCGGCTTGAAGCCCGACTGTTTCTACGACAATCGCGGCACGCATTCCGGCTCCGCAATTTCTTTCGGCGACGACCTCTACTTCTTCTACACCGGAAACCACCGCGACGACGACTGGACGCGCACGCCGTATACGTGCGCGGCGGTTCTGGGCGCGGACAACCGCCCGCACAAGCTCGAAAAGCCCCTCTTCGGGCCCCGCCCCGACTACAGCGAACATCAGCGCGACCCGAAAATTGTCTGGAACGAGCAAAAGAAGCTCTACTTCATCTTCATCGGCGCCCAGACCATGGACAAGCGCGGAACCGTGCTCATCTACAAGTCCCCCGAACTGCTCAAAGGCTGGGAGTTCGCGGGGGAATTGAAAGTCCCCGGCTTTGAGAACTTCGGCGGCATGTGGGAGTGCCCCTATATCGTGAACATCAGCGGCAGGGACGTTTTGATTTTCTCCCCGCAGTACACCAAGCTCCCCGGACGCGCCGAGAGCACCAACCACAACGTCTACCTCGTCGGCTCCATGGACTACGACAACCTTGTGTTCACCCCGGAGGGCGATTACCGCCATCTCGACTTCGGCTTTGACTTCTACGCCGCGCAGGGCGCCGCCAACGTCGGCGACCCAGACAAGGCGATTTTAATCGCGTGGATTGGGCTTCCCGACAACCATTACCCCACCGAGGAGGAGGACTGGGAAGGCAGTATGTCGCTCCCGCGTGAGCTCCGCCTGAAAGACGGGCGTTTAATCCAGACGCCTATTAGCGGCATTGAGACCTTGCGCGACAAGGAACTGACCCCCGGCGGGACGCTTCCCGCCGCCTGCGAAATGGAAATCCGCCCCGCCGACGGCGACTTTGACCTGAACCTGTTCACGAAAGCCGACGGAAGCGGCGGTATGCGCCTGCATTACAACGCCGCGAAAAAGGTCTGCACGGTTGACAAGACGGGCATGGACAAGCGGTTTAATCAGTCCGTGGGCGAGGTTTTGGATATGCCCCTTGACAATCCGCTGAAAACGCTCCGTATCTTCATCGACCGCTCGTCCACGGAGATGTTCGCCAACGACGGCGAGGCGACGTTCACCACGCGCAGTTACCCGACGGCGAGCGAGTTCAACTACACCGTGACGGACGGCGCCGCCGTAAAACTCTGGGCGATGAAGCCCTCTGTGGTCGATGACTTTGTAATCTGAAACCGCCCTTTCCCCCGTCCCGCGGCGGGGCGGGGGAAGGATTCTTGAATAACGGAAACGGAGAATCTTTATGAAAAAGAAAGTATTCGCCAGCGACTTTGACGGCACTTTGTACTTTTACAAAGCCGAGCCGGAACGCAAGCTCCCCCCGGAGAACGTGGAAAAAATCAGGGAATACCAAGCGGCGGGACACCTGTTCGGGCTTTGCACCGGGCGGCAGGTCGGCGGGCTGACGCCGTTCATCACGGGCTTTGTCAAGCCGGATTTCTACATCACCAGCAGCGGCGCGAATATCGTGGACAGCGAGTTTCAACCGATTTTAAAGCGCGGCGTGGACAGGGACGTAGCCGACGCCATTGTGAAGGAAATGCGCCCCAAGGGCTACCGCCTTACGCTGGACGTGGAAGGCGACATTTGCGTGTTCGCCAAGATGGACTACCCCGGCAAGTATTACGTCATTAACGGCGTGGACGACTGCCCGCCGGGGCTGATTCACCAAGTCAGCGTGCACACGGAAAGCCTTGAGGAAGCCGCCGCCAACGCCGCCATGATTAACGAGAAGTTCGGCGACAAGGTGCAGGCGTTCCAGAACGTGGTTGAAATCGACATCGCGCCGAGGGGCTGTTCCAAGGGCAAGGGCGTCGAGTTCCTGCGCGACTACATGAAGAGCAAATGGGGCGATATTGTCCTTTACGGAATCGGCGATTCCATGAACGACTTGCCGCTTATCGAGGCGTCCGACGTGTCCTATACGTTCCCCTACGCGCCGGAGGCGTTGCAGAAGCGGGCGACCAAAGTCGTGCCCACGATTGTGGACGCCTTAGAGGATAGCATGAAGCATGAAATCTGATAACATCTCAGGAGGACACAGCGAATGAGTCAGGCGTTACGGGACGCGAGAAGATACGAGGAAGCGCGGGAAGCCCTGATTCCCCGCGAGGCGCGCCCCGCCTTCCATCTTTCGGCGCGTGTGGGGTGGCTCAACGACCCCAACGGCTTTTCTTGGTACAAGGGGCAGTACCACCTTTTCTACCAGTACCACCCCTACGATTCCCACTGGGGCCCCATGCACTGGGGGCACGCCGTCAGCGGCGATTTGTTGCACTGGAACTATCTCCCCGCCGCCCTTGCCCCCGACCGCCCCTTTGACCGCGACGGGTGCTTTTCCGGCTCCGCGCTCTCCCTGCCCGACGGGCGCCACCTGCTGATGTACACGGGCAACGCCAAAGAGTTCACGGAAACCGGGGAGGTGCGGGAAGTCCAGACGCAGAACCTTGCCTTCGGCGACGGCTTGGACTACGAGAAGTTCGAGCGCAACCCCGTGATTACGGCGGCGGACTTGCCGGAGGGCGGGAGCCGCTTCGCCTTCCGCGACCCCAAAATCTGGCGCGCCCCCGACGGCTCCTACCGCGCCCTTGTCGCCAATAAGGACGCGGCGCAGGGCGGGCAAATGCTCCTGTACAAGAGCGCGGACTTGTCCCGCTGGGAGCTTGTCCGCGCCCTCGCGGAGAACCATAACCGCCTCGGCGTCATGTGGGAGTGCCCCGACTTCTTTGAGCTTGACGGGAAATACGTCCTGCTGGGCAGTTCGCAGGACATGCTCCCGAAAGCCTTGGAGTACCACAACGGCAACGGCACCTTCTGCCTTATCGGGGATTACGACCCCGAAACCGAATCTTTCGCGGAGGAATCCGACCACGCTATTGACTACGGCATAGACTTCTACGCCCCGCAGACCGTCCTTTCCCCCGACGGGCGGCGCATTATGATAGGCTGGATGCAAAACTGGGACACGTGCAACCTTCATGTGAAGTCCACGCCGTGGTTCGGACAGATGACGATTCCGCGGGAATTGCGCGTGAAGAACGGCATTCTGTACCAGACGCCCATCCGGGAATTGGAGCGTTTGCGCCGCGACGAGGTTACGTATGACAACGTGACCGTGGAGGACGGCGAAATCTTCCTGCCGGGCGTCGCCGGGCGGCTTGTCGATTTGGAAGTAGAGGCGGAGCCCGACCCGGATTCCCCGGTGTACAGCCGTTTCGCCCTGCGCTTTGCGCGGAACGAGCAGTTCCGGAGCGGTATCAGCTTCCGCCCGCACGAGGGGACGCTGAAAGTAGACCGCAAGTTTTCGGGCTCGCGGCGGGCGATTATCCACCAGCGCCGCGCCAACGTCCCGCACAAGGACGGGCGAATCAAACTGCGCCTTATCCTCGACCGCTACAGCGCGGAAGCGTTCGTGGACGACGGCGCCAAGGTTATGACGTTCACGATTAACACGGCTCTGGACGCGGAAGGCATTTCCTTCTTTGCCGACGGAAAGTTACATCTGAAAGTGAAAAAGTACAGCCTCGCGGAGTGAAAGCGCGAACCGGGTCTTGTCAGACCCGGTTCGTTTTGCGCAGTGCGGTTTCGGCGTATGGACTTTACAGTTCGCCGCCATTCGCATAAAAATTATACGTGGCGTTTCCCAACGCCTCCATAACGCCTGTCGCTATAGCGATTTTGACGGGAATTGAAACGGGGTAGGTAACATTTGCGGCTACAAAAAGCCCTGTTCCAACAGTATAGCCCAAAGCTCCCGTTTCAAGCGCTTGCCTCGCCGTTTTTTTGCTAATCTTGTGCCCAAATAAAGAGGCAACGTGAATCACCATTGCGATTTCTTCTCCAGTCAAAGCAACCGCGTCCAGTCCGACTGGCAATGAGCCTGCCGTCGTCGCCGCCGCCAACGCCCATTTATGGATTACGCTTCTGTCCGGCGTCTTAGCCATAAATTCCTCCTTTCCTCCACATGTCCTATGCCTCCGGTCAGGCAACCGCAGGAGACGGGCGAATGAAAAAGCCCGCCCCCATAGGCTCCCTTCCCGGAAACACAAAAAGCGGCGTCGAGCGTGGATACTCGACACCGCCGGATTTCTCCTAACGAACGCACGGCAGAACCCGGTTTCGCTTTGAAACGACAAAGCCAACAAGGTACAATAACGCCGTGGGTAGCAGTCTTGTTGACTGCCGTGTCGAGTGTAGCGCTCTTACACTCGTAAATGGGTCATGGGGCGCTGGGAACGCCTTGTGACCCGCCCGCATTTTGCGTTTCCGTCATGATTACGATTCGGCAAGGGATTGCAAGAGGCAATTTTCGATTTTATCGAAATAAAGCGAATTGTAAAAGAGGCGCGGGGAAAAGCCGCGCCTCTTTCGGCGTTAAGAAACGGCGAGTTGCTTCTAAACAAGGCTTATGCTGACGAGCCATAAAATTTTCCTCTCAGGAAACGCCTGAAGTCTCCCCCAAAGGGGGAGACACAGAGACGAAAAGCTCATAAAAAAGCGTTCCCCCGCCCCTTTGGGGAGGGGGCAGAGGGAAGGGTTTCCCTAAGTGAATGACATTGGGTCAAGCCGGACAGGACAGCGAAAATATCTAAGCGCATACGTTTGCCTCAAGGCAAGCCCCATTCGATTTCCGCCGCGCCGGAGGCTCGCAAAAAGGCGTTGGCGCGGGAGAAGGGACGGCTTCCGAGAAACGCCGGGACATCCGCGCCCGCTTTCGACGCCCCCAGCGGCGACGGGTGGCTGGAACAAATCGCCCGTTTGCGCGGGTACGCGTCAATGTCGGAAAGCGGGACGCCCGCCTTTTGCGCGACGCTCTGCGCGTGACGCCCCCACAGCAGGAACACGGCGGGTTGCGGGAGTTCCAGACAGGCGCGCAAAACCGCTTCCGTCACGGACTGCCAGCCCCACGCCGCATGGCTTCCCGCCGCGCCCGCCCGCACCGTCAGCGTCGCGTTGAGCAGTAAGACGCCCCGCTCCGCCCACGGCGTCAAATCGGGGCTTGTCGGCGCGGGACAGCCCAAGTCCGACGAAAGCTCCTTGAAGATGTTCCGCAACGACGGCGGAATTTTGCAACCGGGGTTGGCGGAGAACGCCAAGCCGTTTGCGACGCCGGGCGTATGGTAGGGGTCTTGCCCTACAATCACGCAACGCACGTTTTCGGGCGGCGCCAACTCCAAGGCGCGGAAAATCTGCCCCTGCGGCGGGAGTACCGTTTCCCCGGCGGCGCGGCGTCCGGCGGCGCGTTTCCAGAGTTCCGACGCCGTGCGCAAGACCGGCGGCGCGAGCCGCCCCGCCCACGCTTCCGGGATACGGTTCGCAAAATCGTTATGTTTCATCGGCGGCAATGTCGTCGAAAACGACGGGGACGCGGGCTTTGAAGTCGCGGAGAAGCGCGGCGGCGGTCTGCCGCATTTGCGGGTGGGCGGCGGCGGACACGCGCAACTTGAAGAAATGCCGCCATTCCCGCAAGTTCATAGTGACGACGATTTCCGTTTTGAGGCTGTTCGGGAGTACGCTCCGCGCCTCCTGCGGCGTCGCGCCCAGTTCCAACAGGCGAAAATAGTCGCGCTCCGCCGCCTCCATGGACGCTTTCCAGACCGCAAAAGCGGGGCTGTCCTCCGTCCAGAAGCACGGGCGGATGAAGGTCAATTCGTTGCCGAACTTGTCTTGGCTGTAGTTGCAGTAGCGCGTGCTCTCCTGACTGTAGCTCGCTATCCGGTGGCGCACAATTTCATGGCTCACGCCCCGGTCGCAGACGACCAGCACGCTGATTTTCGCGTGCTCTATCACGGACTCGTGCCCCCGCGCAATCAGGTTTTGGAGGAACTTCCGATAGGAATCGCCCGTGATATTGCCCTCGCTCTTGTAGCAAATGCGCCCCATGCGCTCAATGCTCTTGACCATGGCAAGCCCGTCGAAGTCCTCTAAAAACTCATGGGACGGCTCAATAATTTTCATGACGCAACCCCTTTCCGTATAAACGGGGACGATTTCTCGTCCCCGTCCCGTTATGCGCTTTCGTTGCTTATTTGGACAGGTCCGCCGCGATAGCGTCGGCGAGGGCGTCTATGTCCGCCGCGCCCTGCTCCCCGACGCTTGACGTAATCGTCACGCTTGCGCCGTCGTTGAGAACCGTCATTTTCTTCATGCCCGCCAGAGCCTCCTTCATGAGCTTGCCGGACTGGATAGCCCAAGAGCCGTTTTCAATCAGGGCGCAGGCGCGGTTCTGGACGTTGAGCGCCTTCATGTCGGCGAGGAAATTGTGCATGGGCGGGAAAACGCCCAGATTGTAGGTCACGGACGCAAGCACAAGATGGCTGTACTTAAACACGTCGGAAATCAGATAGCTGACGTGGGTACTCGAAACGTCGTACAGGCGGGTATTTGTGACGCCCTTTTCGGCGAGTTTCGCGGCCAGCAGTTCGGCGGCGTTCTCGGTGTTGCCGTACATGGACGCGTACACAATCATGACGCCCTTTTCTTCCGGCTCATACGCGCTCCAATGTTGGTGCTTGTCGATGATATAGCCCAAGTCCTTGCGCCACACGGGGCCGTGAAGCGGGCACAGGTACTTAATATTGAGTTTGGCGGCTTTCTTTAGCACAGCCTGCACATGCGGGCCGTACTTGCCGACGATGTTCGCATAGTAGCGGCGGGCGTCGTCAATCCATTCGCGGTCAAAGTCGAACTCGTCGGCGAAGAGCTTGCCGTCGAGGGAGCGGAACGAGCCGAAGGCGTCGGCGGAGAACAAAACGCCGTTGGTCGCGTCGAACGTCATCATGACTTCCGGCCAGTGCACCATGGCCGCCGTGACGAAGGTCACGTTGTGCTTGCCGAAGGAAGCCGCGTCGCCGTCCTTCACTTCCCGGATGTTTTCGGCGTTGATTTGGTAGCCGAAGTTGCGCAGGAACGCGGCGGCTTTCGGCGTCATAATCATTTGGGCGTCGGGCCAGCGGAGCAGGACTTCTTGCAGGGAGGCGGCGTGGTCGGGCTCGACATGGTTCACGACGATGTAATCCAGCGGGCGCCCGTCCAGCGCGGCGGTCACGTTCTCGATAAACTGCCGCCCTACCGCCCAATCCGCCGTATCAAACAGCACGGTCTTTTCGTCCAGTAGGACATAGGCGTTATAGGACACGCCGTGATACAAGGGGTGGATATTCTCGAACAGGGCAAGGCGCCTGTCGTTGCCGCCCACCCAGTAAAGGTCGTCCGTCACCTTGCGAAAGCAATTCATATGCGTTCCTCCGTTCTATATTCGTACCCGTCGGGCGACGGGAGCGGTCACAGCCGCGCCATTTCCTCCATGCGTTCCGGCGGAAACGGCGGTTGCGCAATCGGCTTCATGGCGATTGACATCAATTTAAAGGGGTTGTCGTCGGCGGCGATACGGTTGGACGAAAGCGCCCCGCAGCGGCGGCAACGGTGGATAACCGCCCATTCGCCGCCCTTGCGCACCCATACCGCCACAGGCTCCATAACGCCGCCGCAGTCGGCGGCGCGGTCGCCCGGCTCCTCGTCCACGTGCAGGCTGTGCAGACAGTTCGGGCAGTGGTTTCTATGCGAACTGCCCGCGCCGTCGGGAAAGACAACGCGTCCGCAGACTTTGCAAGTAAAGCTCTCGTTGCAGGCATGGGTTTTGTAATAGCCCTTTTCGTACTGCCTCCGTTTGTTCTCGCGGTTCATTGGAAATCGCTCCTCCTGAAAGATAGTTTTCGGGAGGCTTAACGCTGAACCTCCCGGTCAGCGCACAATTCCCAAACCGTTATCCATGCTTTTCAAAAAACATTCTCCTTTGTTTGTTATTTGCGCCCGGAAACAGGCTCGCGCCCGTCCGGGGAACCGCCCATAGCATACCGGAAAATCCCGGATTTGTCAATGAAAATTCCGCACGGACGCGCAAAGAAGCCGCCCTCTCCGATTTTACGGAAAGGGCGGCTTCGCAATCCCTCATAGGGAAGGTATGAACCATCTCGCCTACCTTGGGGAATCCCACACCTTTGCTGAACATCTCGTTTTAATCCCTCATAGGGAAGGTATGAACTCTTGATCATTTGTTGCCTGATTGCCAGCTAAACCCTGTTTTAATCCCTCATAGGGAAGGTATGAACTTTCAGCGGTTTAGCCCCTACGATGTTTTTTCACGCGACTTGTTCGTTTTAATCCCTCATAGGGAAGGTATGAACCGGTAGCCTTTTTGGCCCTATCGCCGATTTTGATTTTGGCGATTCGTTTTAATCCCTCATAGGGAAGGTATGAACAACTGTAGCTTTGCGAGGTGTAAAGGGGAATGCACGGGCTTTGGACGGCTTTCATGCCTAAAAAGTCGGTCGGTTCCCGAACGCGAGAACCCGCAAACCCGCATGGTTGCGCCATTTCTGAATTTCCAGTTTATGTAAGCGACATCGACCGACTTTTTAGCTTGTTTTCGGTCAAAACCCGTTTACAGCGCCAAAGGACGCTTTCGGAATGATTGGGATTATAGCGGATTTTGGGCGGCTTGTCAAGCCTTTTTTCGCCGAAACAGGCGAAAAAGACCGACCGACTTTTTCACGCCGGGATTGGAGCGCCTGTTTCCGTCCGTCGCGCCGCCGTCCGCGCAGGGGGCGGCGTTTTCAGGGGGCGCGACAACGTTCCAAAGGGGATTTCCGGTCAAATCTGTTAAAAATGACGGGAAACGGAACGGAAAGAACGGTTGACTGTCACGGAAAAATCCCTATAATAATGGGGAAAACCCGACAGGAGGAGGGAGCGTATGAAAAAAGGATGGCTTGTCCTTGAGGACGGGCGGGCGTTTGAGGGCTTCCGGTTCGGCGCGGAGGCGGACGCCGTGGGGGAGCTTGTGTTCACGACGGGCGTCGTGGGCTATGTCGAGACCCTCACCGACCCCAGCTACGCCGGGCAGATTGTCATGCAGACGTATCCGCTTATCGGAAACTACGGCGTCATGCGGGCGGATTTCGAGGGCGCCTGTTCGGTGAAAGGCTACGTCGTGCGCGAGGTCTGCGACGCGCCGTCGAACTTCCGCACGGACTGCGATTTGGATTCCTACCTGAAAGAGCAGGGCGTCCCGGCGCTGTGCGGGCTCGACACCCGCGAGCTGACGCGCATTATCCGCGACAACGGCGTGATGAACGCCGCCATATGCGGCGCGCCGCCCGCCGACCTGTCGGCGGTGAGGGGCTACCGGATTGCGGGCGCGGTGCGGGGCGCGACCTGTCAGGAAATCACGACGTATCCGGCGGAGGGGGAGCGGCGGTTCCGCGTCGCGCTCATGGACTACGGCGCCAAGCGGAGCATTGCGCGGGAACTGCGGCGGCAGGGCTGCGAAGTGACGGTGTTCCCGGCGTCGGCGTCGGCGGAGGACGTGCTGAACATCCGCCCCGACGGCGTGATGTTGTCGAACGGCCCCGGCGACCCCGCCGAAAACGTTTGGGAGATTGAGCAAATCCGCAAGCTGTTGGGGAAAGTTCCGCTGTTCGGAATCTGCTTGGGGCACCAGTTGACCGCGCTGGCGGCGGGCGGCAGGACGTATAAGTTAAAGTACGGGCACCGGGGCGCGAATCAGCCCGTGCGCGAGAACGCCGAGCCCGGACAGGCGGCGCGGACGTATATCACGAGCCAGAACCACGGCTACGCCGTGGACGCGGACAGCGTGAAATGCGGGCGGCTGTCGTTCGTGAACGCCAACGACAGCACCTGCGAGGGAATCGACTACCCGGATTTGGGGGCGTTCACCGTGCAGTTCCACCCGGAGGCGCACGGCGGCCCCGGCGACACGAAGTTTTTGTTTGAGAAGTTCGCCGCGCTCATGGACGGCGGCGCGTATGTCGGCGGGGCGTATGTGAACGGCACGAAAGGCGGTGGGCTGTAATGCCGCTGGATAAGAGCATTAGGAAAGTATTGGTTATCGGTTCGGGGCCTATCGTCATCGGACAGGCGGCGGAGTTCGACTACGCCGGGACGCAGGCTTGCCGGGTTTTGAAGGAAGCGGGCGTGGAAGTCGTGCTGTGCAACTCCAACCCCGCCACCATCATGACAGACCAAGCTATGGCGGACGCCATTTATCTGGAGCCGCTGACGCTGGAATCCGTCCGGCGCATTATCAAGAAAGAGCGCCCGGACAGTATGCTTGCCTCCTTGGGCGGGCAGACGGGCTTGACTATGGCCATGCAACTGGACAAGGAAGGCTTTTTAGAGGCCAACGGCGTCCGGCTTTTGGGCACGAACGCCGCCGCGATTTCCAAAGCCGAGGACAGGGAGCTTTTCAAGGAAGCAATGGCGGAAATCGGACAGCCCGTCGTGGCGTCGGACATTGCCGGAACCGTGGAAGGGGCGCTGGAAGTCGCGGAGAAAATCGGCTATCCGGTGATAGTGCGCCCGGCGTTCACGCTGGGCGGCACGGGCGGCGGCGCGGCGTCTAACGCCGACGAACTGCGCACCATCGCGCATATCGGGCTGGACGCGTCCCCGATACGCCAGATTTTGATTGAGCGCGCCATTTTCGGCTGGAAGGAAATCGAGTTCGAGACCATGCGCGACGGCGTGGGCAACGTGATTGCGATTTGCTCCATGGAAAACGTTGACCCGGTGGGCGTGCATACGGGCGACTCCATTGTAGTGGCGCCGTCGCAGACGCTGGCGAACAAGGAATTTCAGATGTTGCGCACGGCGGCGCTTGAAATCGTGGCGCATTTGGGCGTTGTCGGCGGGTGCAACTGCCAACTCGCGCTGAACCCCGACAGTTTCGAGTACGCCGTGATTGAGGTCAACCCCCGCGTTTCGCGCTCGTCGGCTTTGGCGTCCAAGGCGACCGGCTACCCGATAGCGAAGATTACGACGAAAATCGCGCTGGGCTACACGCTGGACGAAATCAAGAACGACATCACGGGCAAAACCTGCGCCTGTTTTGAGCCGACCGTGGACTATATCGTGTGCAAAATGCCCAAGTGGCCGTTTGACAAGTTCGCGGACGCGTCGCGGAAGCTGGGCACGCGCATGAAGGCGACGGGCGAGGTCATGTCGATTGCGCCGAGCTTTGAAATGGCTTTGATGAAGGCGGTGCGCGGCGCGGAAATCGGCATGGACACGCTCAACCGCAAGCCCGACGACCCGGAAACTCCGATTCGGGAACGCCTGAAGCGCGTGGACGACCATCGCATTTTTACGATTTTTGAGGCGTTGAAAGCGGGCGTTTCCGTAGACGAAATTTACCAAATTACGAAAATTGACCGCTGGTTTGTGTCGAAAATCAAGAAGCTGGCGGAGTTCGAGCAGTCCCTGACGCCGGGGGCGCTGACTGTAGAGCAGTACGAAGAGGGCAAACGCTTGGGCTACCCCGACGCAACCTTACTGCGCCTGACGGGCTCGGACAAGCTACCCGAAGCGCCGAAGCCCGCCGTCTACAAAATGGTGGACACGTGCGGCGCGGAGTTCGACGCCGAAACGCCTTATTTCTACTCGTCGTTCGATAAGGTCTGCGAAAGCCGGAGTTTTCCGCGTTCGGGCAAGCCCGTCATTATGGTGCTCGGCTCCGGGCCCATCCGTATCGGGCAGGGCATTGAGTTCGACTACTCGTCCGTGCACTGCGTCTGGACGCTCAAGGACTTGGGCTATGAGGTCGTGATAGTCAATAACAACCCGGAAACCGTCTCCACCGACTACGACACCGCCGACAGGCTTTACTTTGAGCCGCTGTTCCCCGAAGACGTTATGCACATTATTGAGGTCGAAAAGCCTGTGGGCGTCGTGGTGGCGTTCGGCGGACAGACCGCCATCAAGCTGACGCATTTCCTTGACAGCCGCGGCATACGCATTATGGGCACGTCGGCGGAATCCATCGACATGGCGGAGGACAGGGAACGGTTCGACGCGCTTCTTGAAAAGTTCAATATCCGCCGCCCGCAGGGGCGCGCCGTCATGGGCATGGAAGAGGCGTTGAAAGCGGCGGAAGAATTGGGCTATCCGGTGCTGTTGCGCCCGTCCTACGTCATCGGCGGGCAGAATATGGTAATCGCCCACAACGAGTACGACGTGCGCACGTATATGGAAATCATCCTTGCGGGCAAGATTGAGAATCCCGTGCTGGTTGACCAGTACCTCATGGGCAAGGAACTGGAAGTGGATGTGATTTCCGACGGGACGGACGTTTTAATCCCCGGCGTCATGCAGCATATCGAGCGGACGGGCGTCCACAGCGGCGACTCTATCGCGGTTTACCCGCCGTTCTCCATCCGCGACAGTATGCTGAAAACGATTGTGGACTGTTCCGAAAAGCTGTCTCTGTCCTTGGGCACGAAGGGGCTTATTAACATCCAGTACCTGATTTATCAGGAAGAGCTGTACGTGATTGAGGTGAATCCTCGCGCCTCCCGGACGGTGCCCTATATCTCGAAAGTGACGGGCGTGCCCATGGTGGACTTGGCGACCCGCGTCATGGTGGGCGAGCCGCTCGCGTCCCTTGGCTACGGCACGGGCTTGTACCGCCAGCCGCCGTATGTCGCCGTGAAAGTCCCGGTGTTCTCGTTTGAAAAGATTCCGTCGGCGAACGCGGCGCTGTCGCCGGAGATGAAATCGACGGGCGAAGTTTTGGGGCTTGGCAGGAGTATGCAGGAAGCCTTGTTCAAGGGGCTGCTGTCCGCCGGGTACAAAATCGAAAAGCACACCCATGCGGGCGTGTTGATTTCCGTCAACCACCGCGACCAGCCGGAGATTGTCAATATTGCGCGGAAACTTGACGAAATGGGCTTCCGCCTCTACGCCACCGACGGCACGGCGCGGGAAATCATGCGCCTTGGCGCCGACGTTGAGATTGTCGGCAAGCTCGGCAAGGACAGCCGCGTGTTCCGCCTGCTGGAAGAGGAAAAGATTGACTACGTCATCCTGACGGGCTCCACGGAGCCGGAGTATATCAAGGACTTTATCCGCCTGAACCGCCGTTGCGTGCAGTTGGGCGTGCCCTGCCTGACCTCCCTTGACACGGCGAACGCCCTGACGGATATTCTCGCCTCCCGCTACACCCAGAAGAACACGGAGCTTGTGGACATCTGCCGCCTGCGCCCGAAGCGCGAAAAACTGCGTTTCGACAAAATGGAGACCTGCGGCAACGACTATATTTTCCTCGCCAACTTCCACGGCGAGATTACAAGCCCCGAATCGCTGTGCGTCCCGTTCTGCGACAGGCATTACGGAATCGGCGCGGACGGAATCATTTTAATGGAGCCGTCGAGCAAGGCGGACGCGAAAATGAGGATGTTCAACGCCGACGGAAGCGAAGGCCTGATGGCGGGCAACGCCCTGCGCTGTATGGCGAAATGCCTTTACGACAACGGCTATTCCAGAGGCGACCTCGTGAAAATCGAGACCGCCGGGGGCGTCAAGAACGTGCGGGTTTACACGGTCAACGGGAAAGTCACGTCGGCGTCGGTGGACATGGGCAAGGCGTCGGTGGACGTGTCCGGGCTTCGTTTGGCGATACCGGAGCGCGTCATTGTGGACTATCCCGCCCGCATTGGCGGCAAAGACTACCGGATAACGTGCGTGGACGTGGGCAACCCGCACTGCGTGGTGTTCTGCGAGCGCGTGGACAGCGTGGACGTTTCGCACGTCGGGCCCCAGTTCGAGTATTCGCCGCTGTTCCCCGACAGAATCAACACGGAGTTTATCCGGGTCGTGAACCCGCGCACAATCAAAATGCGCGTGTGGGAGCGCGGGAGCGGGGAAACGATGGCTTGCGGCACGGGCGCGGTGGCGGCAGTGGCGGCGGCTATCGCAAACGGGCTTTGCGAAAAGGGCGTTGACGTAACCGTCCGGGTTCGCGGCGGCGACCTAATCGTGAACTGCACGGACGAGCGCGTCACGCTGACGGGCGACGCGAACCTTGTCTATACGGGCGAAATCGAGTATTGAGCGCGAAAAGCGGGGGCGGCTTTGTGACGCCCCCGCAAATTTTTATGGAAAACTTAGGACTTGCACAAAAATAAACCGCTCGAATGGTTGCGCCGCCCAAAGCCCTCCCCTTTGGGGAGGGTGGCGCGTAAGCGCCGGGAGGGGGCTAAAAAAGACCCCCTCTGTCGCCTTGCGGCGACATGTCCCCCATAGGGGGAGACTTTAGGTTCTCGTCCCTTTCGCTACAATTATTTTTCAGCAAGTCCTTAGCGAATATTCCGCAAAAAAAACGGGGCGCGAACCCCTGTTCCGGCGTCCGCGCCCCGCGCTGTGGTTGAACTGCGCGACTGGATGTCGCTTTAATAGTCCTCGTCACTCGTTTTTTTCCTGCTGTTGTAGTTGTCCACGGCGTCCCGGTATTTGTCGTAACTCTCCTGAGAGACTCTGCCGCGCCTGTATCCGTCCTCCATTCTCCGTTGCGTCTTGTCCGACGCCATGTTATCAGCGAGTTTTTCCAGAAAATCAATCAGCGCCATATTGACCTCCGTTTTCCCTTGCGCTAATCCGCAAGTCCGGTGACGGAACGTGAACCCCTGTTCCGGCGTCCACACCCCTGTCCGCTATGATTATGCCTTTTTCCATTGAAAGCGGTGCCATCCGTCTCGACTGCTGGGACAGCCCCTCTGGGGCGAGGGCGGATGAATAGCAGGCGCCCCGTATTTCGATGTGGTAGTCATACCCCGCTTTCCGCAGTATCGGCACACCGCCACATACTTTACGTCAGGTAAAGCGTTGTTCAAAGAACTAAACAGTCCCATGTATCACGCCTCCTTTCTCCGGTATTCCTGTAGCGTCCAGAAATTCGCCGCACCCCCTCTTTCTGGCAGTCGGCGGCGGAACGGAATACGCCGTCCGCCCCGCGCCGTCCCTGCCGGAAACGCAATAAAGGCGGCGTTGAGCGTTACCCCAACCCCGCCTGAAAAATCAAAGCGTAACAAACGACGGAAAGCCCGTAAATCTCCCCTGTAAACATCCGGGAAAAACGGGTATACTATGCCTTACGGTACAGGCATAGTCGTCTGTTGTGTTGAGTAGTAGCACTCACCATAGGGTCGCAGAGTGTTGCGAGCGCTTTGCGACCTGCCGCTTTATTTTGTTTCCGCCAACGAACGCCCGTTAAAAAAGCGGTTGCGTTCGTTGTATTTTATTATGAACGATAGCGGCGCAAATTGCAAGTGCTTTTTTGATTGCAAGGCAATTTTCAGCGAAAAGCCCAAAACCGCGCCGCGATTTTGAACTTTCCGACGAAGCCCCCGCAAGCCCGCCCGCGTCCTTGCGCGGGGGCTTCTTTCCGCTTCCGAAAGGGTATGATATATTCACGCCGTTTGGGGCGGCTTGCGGCGGCATAAAATGGGCGGCGCGTGGCAAAATCTCTTGCCTAATCGCTTTTTTCCTGCTATAATGGCGTTCCAGAATAGAAAATCCGCAACCGCAATTTTTTAAGGAGGACTGAAAATCATGAAGTCGAAAGTTTATTTTACCAAAGAGATTACGCCGGAAAAGGTCGTGGAGCTGTACCGCGCCTTGGGCGTCGAACTGCCGGGCAAAGTCGCCGTGAAGGTGCATTCGGGCGAGAAGGGCAACCAGAACTTCCTGCGCCCCGACTTCTGGAAGCCCATGGTCGAGGCCGTGGGCGGCACGATTGTCGAGTGCAACACGGCATACGGCAAGGCCGCCGGCGGCGTGCGCGACTACACCGACGAGCACCGCAAGCTGATTGAGTACCACGGCTGGAGCCGCCTGTTCCATGTGGACTTGATGGACGCCGAAGGCCCCGACCTTGTCTGGCCTGTGGAAAACGGGAAGGTTCTCAAGACCGACACGGTGGGCAAGAACATTGTGAACTATGACTCCATGCTCGTGCTGGCGCACTTCAAGGGGCACCCCATGGGCGGCTACGGCGGCGCGTTGAAGCAGTTGTCGATTGGCTGCGCGTCCCGCGCCGGGAAGGCGCTCATCCACTCCGGCGGGCGCTCCGACGACAACATTGAGGCGTGGAACGTCCACGCGGAGCAGGACGCCTTCTGCGAGGCGATGGCGGACGCCGCGTCCGCAGTCTTTGCGCATTTCAAGGGGAAAATCGCGTTCGTCAACGTGATGAAAAACCTCTCCGTGGACTGCGACTGTTGCGCCGTGGCGGAGGACCCGTGCATGAAGGATATTGGCATTCTGTCCTCGCTTGACCCGGTGGCGATTGACCAAGCCTGCATAGATTTGGTATACGCCGCCAAGGACGACCCCGGACAGGCGCATTTCCTTGAGCGCGTGGAATCGCGCCGCGGCGTTCATACCATTGAGGCCGCCGCCGAACTCGGCTACGGCTCCCGCGAATACGAACTCATCACGCTTTAATATTCCCGTCTCCGTTTCATGGAAGCGGATGGACACGGAAAAAGAAAGGACGCTCCATGAAGCAACGTTACAAACCGGAAAACGCCGCGCCGATAGAGTGCGTGAAGGAGTGGCGGCGCTTTTTCAACCAGACTATTCTAAGGAGAGCCTCGGCGTTCCTCACCATGCACCAGTACGAGGGTTTCGCTTGCACGGAACGCGAGGCTCACGCGATAATCGGACAGGGCGCCGACATAGGCCGCGCCCGTATCAGCAACGCCCCCACGAACTGTTCCGAAGAGTGGGATTTGCGCAATTTTTCTTGCAGTTGCCTGTCGGACGGCGCCAACCGCGCCGGGAATCCGGAGCGGGCGGCGCCGTGCGTCCACGAGGCCGCGCTTCTGCTGTTATGGGAGCGCCGGCGCGGCCCGTGGCGTTTCCGCGAGACGCGGGAGGAATCGCTGGAACGTATCCGCAGGCAGGAGGAGACGGAGCGTCTGGAACGGGAACGCGCCCGCAGGGCGAGACAGCGCAAAAAAGAGGGCGGCGTCGAGATGGACGCGGACTCGTTCTTTCCGTTGCCGGAGGCGGCGGAGGCGGCGCCGTACTTTCAGGTGCGCCGCGCCCTGAAAGGCTGCGCGACAAGCCTGTACGCGCTCCGCCGCGCTAAGGAACTGCTCAAAGAAGGAACCGTGGACATGGACGCCCCGAAAATCGCCTATGCCCCGGACGGGCGGCAGGCGCTTCTTGTCCGTGCGCTGGTTTCCGACGAGCTGGAGCGGCGGACGGCTTCCGCGACGCTTTCGGCCCGCGAACTGCTCAGCCACCAATGCGACTGCCGGGGCGACGGCGGCGCGTCCGACGAGCTCTTGTGCGAGCACGAACTGGCTTTGCTCCGCCGCGCACAGGACTACATCGACCGGGAAAACCCCGGCGACGCCACCGACCGCGCCGCCGAAGCGTTTTTCCTTGCCATGGACGGCGCGCAGTCGGCGCCCGAACAGTCCGAAACGCGGGCGGCGGAGGCGGAGAAAGTCCCGTGCGTGACGATTCTGCCCCGCGTGACCCTTGACCGGGGCGAGGCGAAGCTGTCGTTTAAAGTGGGCGTGGATAACCGGAAGTTTGTCATCCTCAAAAACTTGCGGGAGTTCGCGGAAGCCGTCGAGCAGGGGCGGGAATACGCCTTCAGCAAGACCTTGAGCGCGGATTTCTCCGTCATGACGTTCGCGCCGGAGAGTTTGCGCTGGCTTGCGTTCATCCGGCGGCGCATTAGCGAAACCGACATGGTCAACGACCGCCTGCAAGCGCGGAACTACGGCTATTGGGAGGCGCCCGCGAGCCTCAGCCTTTTGCATCAGGACGCCTTGAAGGGCGCCGCTTTGGACACGTTCTATGACGCGGCGGAAGGGACATCCTGCGAGTTTCAGGAGAAATCGCAGAAAAAGGCGGGGTCGATTCAAGTCGGGCATACGGATATGAAAATCCGCCTGACGGCGCAGCGTCTGGCGGACGCCAACGGCGCGTTTCTCGGCGTGTCGGTGACGGGCTCCATGCCCGTGCTGCTCAAAGGCGTCTCCGAAAGCTACCTTCTGGGCGAACAGAGCCTCAGCCGTCTGAACAAGGAGGAGGAGCAAGCCCTGCTTCCGTTCCGCTCCGCCGCCGACGCGTCGGGGAACATCCGCTTTGTCGTCGGCAAGGGCAAGCTGGCGGAGTTCTACTACCGCGTGGCGCCGCGCCTGCTGGAATCGCCCTACGTCGATTTCACCGACAACTGCGAAAAGGAAGTAGAAACGCTCCTGCCGCCCGAACCCTCGTTCCTGTTCCGCCTTGACTTGGAGGACGGCGAGTGCTTCCTTGAAGAGTTCGTGACCTACGGCGGCGGCGAACGGCGGCGGCTTCCCCGCGACGCCGCGGGAAGCGAATACTTTGACGCCGCGCAGGAATCCCGCGTTGCGAAGGTCGTTGCGCGCTATTTCCCGCGCTTTGACAAAAAACGCGGCGCCTATTATTGCGACGCCTCGGAGGACGAGCTTTACCGCGTTCTTACGGAGGGCGTCCCGGAACTCTCCCGCTACGGTGAGACGCAGGGAAGCGACGCGTTCCGCCGTTGCGCGACGCGCTCCGTGCCGCCCATCCGTGTCGGCGTGTCCGTCGAGAGCGGGCTTCTGGACATTTCCGTGCTCTCCAAGGACATTTCCCCGGAAGAATTGCTGGACGTGCTGGACAGCTACCGCCGCAAAAAGACCTTCCACCGCCTGAAAAACGGCGACTTCCTCAACATCTCCGGAGACGAACAGCTCGCGTCGCTGGATTCCATGATGAGCGAGCTGAACCTGTCGGCGGAGGAGGTCATAGGCGGGCGCATCGAACTGCCGCTTTTCCGCGCCCTCTACCTTGACACCATGCTGGCGAAACATCAGGAGCTGGCCGCCGACCGCGACCGCACTTACCGCGCCCTTCTGCGCGGCTTCCAGACCATCCGCGACGCGGATTACGAAGTCCCCGCCGCGCAAGCCGACATTCTCCGCCCCTATCAGGTTTACGGCTACAAGTGGCTCCGCACGCTGGCCGCCGCCGGGTTCGGCGGGATTCTGGCCGACGAAATGGGGCTTGGCAAGACGTTGCAGGCTATCGCGTTCTTGCAGGGGCTGAAAGAGTCGGGCGAAAGCGGCGCGAGCCTGATTGTCTGCCCGGCGTCGCTGGTCTACAACTGGCAGGAGGAGTTCAACCGTTTCGCGCCGTCGCTGGAGGTGTTGCCCGTGGCGGGAACCGCCGCCGTGCGGAAATCATTGCTTTCCGGCGCGTTGCGGGGCGATTCCGCCGTTGACGCCTATATTACCAGCTACGACCTGTTGCGGCAGGACATCGAGACCTATGAAAAGTTGCGGTTTTCCGTCATGATTTTGGACGAGGCGCAGTATATCAAGAACCAGAAGGCGGGCATGACAAAGGCCGTCAAGATTGTCCGCGCCCGGCGCCGCCTCGCGCTGACGGGCACCCCCATCGAAAACCGCCTTGCGGAACTGTGGAGCATTTTTGACTTTCTCATGCCCGGATTCCTGTACGGCTATCCGGAGTTTCTGCGCAGGTTCGAGGCGCCCATCACGAAAAACCGCGAGCCCGCCCCGGCGGAGCGCCTCAAGCGCATGACAAGCCCCTTTATCCTGCGGCGGCTCAAGTCCGACGTGCTCAAGGATTTGCCGCCCAAACTGGAGGAAGTGCGCTACTCGCGTTTCGAGAGCGAACAGCGCAAGATTTACGACGGGCAGGTTGTGCGCATGAAACAGCTTCTTGCGCAGTCGGGGGCGTCGGGGGAGGACAGGATACGCATTTTCGCGGAGCTTATGCGGATACGGCAAATCTGTTGCGACCCGGCGCTGATTTTCGAGGACTATAAAGGCGGGAGCGCCAAACGCGCCGCCTGTATGGAGCTTGTGCAGAGCGCCATGGGCGGCGGGCACCGGATGCTGATTTTCTCGCAGTTCGCTTCCATGCTTGCCCTGCTGGAAGAGGACTTGAAAAAGGAGGGAATCGCCTATTACAAGATTGTCGGCGCGACGCCGAAAGAACAGCGCGTGCGGCTTGTGCGGGCGTTCAACGAGGACGACACGCCCGTGTTCCTGATTTCGCTGAAAGCGGGCGGGACGGGCTTGAATCTGACGGGCGCCGACGTGGTGATACACTACGACCCGTGGTGGAATGTGGCGGCGCAGAACCAAGCCACCGACCGCGCCCACCGTATCGGGCAGAAGAATCAGGTGACGGTCTACCGGATGATAGCGAAGGGGAGCATAGAGGAAAAGATACTGGCCATGCAGGAAGCGAAAAAAGACCTTGCCGACGCGATTCTGTCCGGGGAAAGCGAATCTTTGTTCACGCTGTCGAACGAGGAACTGCTGGAACTGCTGGAATAACGTTGCGGCGGCGGGCGCATAGGGACGCGACACAAAAGAGAGACGTTTTCCACAGCCAGTGGAAAACGTCAAAGAAAAACTGCGGAGCTTTCGCCAAATACGGGGCGGGCTGTCCGCAGTCGCGTTGTTTTTACGGGCGGCTAACGGGGCGTTGCGGAAACCTTACTCCAATTTTACGCCGCGAAGCCGCGAAAAATTCAGCAGTTGCCCGTATAGACAAAAGAGAGGCGTTTCCGTGCAACGTCGGCGAGGCGGTAAACAGTTTCGACGGGCGTGGGGGGCTTGTCCGCGACGCGGTAGCGCGGGAAGAAGCGCGACAAATGCAACGGTATCGCCGGGTCAACCGACGCCAGCCACTCCGACAGCGCCGCGATTTCCTCCGCGCCGTCGTTCTCCCCCGTGACAAGCAACGTCGTCACCTCCACGTGACAGCCCGCCTCCGCCGCCAAGACGATTGACCGCTTGACCGTTTCCAAGTCGCCGCCAAGTTTCCGGTACCATTCCGCCGAGAAGCCCTTCAAGTCAAGGTTGGCGGCGTCCAGAAGCGGCAGGAGCTCCCGCCACGGCGTTTCGCTGATTGTCCCGTTGGACACCAGCACATTGACCATGCCGCGCTTGCGGATTTCCTCCGCGCAGTCGCGCACGTACTCATAGCCTATGAGCGGCTCATTGTAGGTGTAGGCGGCGCCGACGTTGCCGAGCGTCCGCAGGCGCGCCGCCTGTTCCGCGAGGGCGTCCGGGGAGAGGTAGGGCGCGTCGGCGCCCTCCGCGCCCGTCATGGAAATCGCGTGGTTCTGGCAGAACGGACAGCGCAAATTGCACCCGAAACTCCCGACGGAAAGGATTTTGCTTCCGGGGCAAAACCGCCGCAGGGGTTTCTTTTCGATAGGGTCAAGCGCGATACTGCTGATTTTGCCGTAGTTCAAGGACACAATCGCGCCGCCGCGGTTTCCCCGCGCCCGGCAGTAGCCCGTCTGCCCCTCCCCCAACTGACAGCGCCGGAAGCACAGTTCGCATGTGATTTTCATGTGTGCCGCACGACCTCAAAGCGTTGGAGTGCATAGCGTTCTTGGGTGCCGATGTTGCCTTTGCGCCGCGCTATGTCAATCTGTTCCTCGACGCTGTCCACGCCGTCAAGGTCGGGCAGGAGCAACCCGCGGCGCGTCCCGCAACTGACGATAACCCCGTAGCGTTTCGCGTCCAATTCCGCCGCCGTCGCCGGCTCCGGAGTTCCGAGCACGTCCACGCTGTATTCGAGCTTGTCCAACTCGTCGGGGCGGACGGGCGGAAAGCGCGGGTCACGCGTCCCGGCGGAAACCGCGTTCTGTATGATTTCCCACGCCACGGAATCGGTCGTCGGGGCGGTCGTGCCGATACAGCCGCGCAGGCTGTCGCGGACGTGCAGGGACACGAACGCGCCCGCTTGCGCGTTTGTCAGCGCGTCGGGCAACCCGTCGGGCAGGCGTTCAAGCGGCTTCCCCGTGCGGACATAGGTTTCCAGCGACATCCGCGCAAGTCGCACCCATTCGTCCTCCGACGCCTTCTTTTTCGCCAAGCGTTCCCGTTCGGCGTTTTCGTATTGTTCGGCGTAACAGCGGCTTTCGTCGCGCCCCGCGACCTCAAACGTCGCTATGCCGTAGCCCACGCCGAACTTGTCCTCATGGACAAGGAAATCCGGCTTGACGGCGAGGCCGTCCAACGCGCCCGCCATCATCTGGAAGGAGCGCAGGCCGCATTCGGCGGCGCGTTCGCACATCGACGGGTCGAGCGTCAGGAAGCGCAGGAAGTCGGCGGATTTCATGGCTTCCGTGATTTCGCGGTCGAATACGGGGCCTTCGGGGGCAAAGCCGTAAGGGCCGTCGGGTTGCAGTTTGTGCGACAGGTCGCCGCTTGCCACGTACACGGCGCGGCGGTCGAGCTTTTCAATGCTCCGGGCGACGCACTGCCCCAAACGGTAATGGACGAACGGCGAAAAGCCCGAAAGCCCTATCCGAACGATGGGAACGTCAACGCCCGCTTCGCGCAGAAAGTACAGCGGAATAAAAGTCCCGTGGTCAAGTTTGGCGTCGCGCTCGCCCAACGTCCCGGCGCGGATTCCCGCCGCTTCCGCCTCCGCGATAATCTCCCGGCGCAAGTCAATGTCATACGCGACATTGAGCTTTGTTTGCGGCGCGCCGAACCGCGCCATGTCTCCGGTCGTGCGCCCGCCGGAGGGAATGTGGAAATAGTCGGAGTACATCACGACATGGGGGGACGATACAATCAGGACATCGGGCGCCCATTGCGCGACTTTTTGCGCGGCGGCGCGGTAGGCGTCGGTCACGTTTTGAATCTCCCGTTCTCGTCCGCGCCCAACCGTCGGCAGAATCACCGGCGGGTGGGGGACTATCACGGAGCCAAGCAGCGGCATACAATCGCCCCTTTTCTGAAAATAATCTCCGGAAACCCCTTTACGATTTCCGAACGATATGTTATGATAACATGGTTACGATAGCATAAAACGCGCCCGGAGTCAACGCGGGATTCCCCGAAACGGGGGAAATCCGGCGGAAAACGGCGCGTTTTTGGAGGGAAAGAACCGTAAGGCAAGGCCGGGCGATAACATTTTCCGGCCGGGAAGGGTAACATAACGGAAACGGAGGCGGCGTGTATGCGGAGGATTCTGTGTTATGGGGATTCCAATACCTTTGGCTATAATCCCCGCTCGTACTGGGGCGAGCCGTACCCGGACGACGTGCGCTGGACGGGGATTTTGCAGTCCGGCGGCTGGGACGTTGTGAACTGCGGGCAGAACGGGCGGGAAATCCCGTCCAAGGAGGGCGAACTGTCCGCCGTGGAGCGCCTTATTTCCGCCGCCATGCCCGTGGATATTGTGGCGGTGCTGTTGGGGACGAACGATTTCCTGAACCATCCGCGCTTTGCGGCGGAGGATGTCGCGGCAAGAATGGAACTGCTCTTGCAACGGATACTCAAAGCAAACTGGGAAATCCGGGTTTTGCTTATCGCGCCGCCGCCGCTCCGCGCCGGGGAATGGGTGCCAGACGCCCGCGTTATTACGGAATCGGTGCGGCTTGCGCCCTGCTACCGCATTCTGGCGGAAAAACTGGGCGTAGCGTTCGCGGACGCTGGGACATGGAATGTAAAGACGGACTTTGACGGCGTGCATTTTAGTCCGGAAGGCCACGCGGCGTTCGCAAAGCACCTCATGGAGACGCTCAAAGCCCTGTCGAAAGCGGAGGGCAAAATTCCGTAAGCCCCAAAAGCCGGGGCTGTCCCCCGCATTGGGGCGGGACGGCTCCGGCTTCTCTTTTACGCCTTCTCTCCGTCGCGGACGGCAATCGCGTTGACCGGACAGCCGTTTCGGGCGTCCCTCACGCGATAACGCGTCCTCTTGTCGGGCTGGCTGTGAACGGTCGAGACTGCCCCCGCAATCCGGAACACTTCCGGGGCGACGTATGCGCACATCCCGCAACCGATGCACTTGCCCGCGTCCACCGTGACTGTCATGCAATCTCCCCTCCCGCGTTTTCCGCTATCCTATCACGGCTCGCCCGATTTTACAAGGCCGTTGACTTTTGCCCGCGCCTGTGCTATAATAGCGCAAATCAGCGGACGAAACGCTGTGAATCAACCGGAATGGAGAATCGGCTATGAAAAGAATCCAGACTTTGGAAACGCGCAACCTGTGCGAGAGCGCCAAACGCGGCGGTTGCGGCGAGTGCCAGACTTCCTGCCAGTCGGCGTGCAAGACCAGTTGCGGCGTCGCCAATCAGAAGTGCGAGAGCAAGACCGAAAAGCGCTGAACGGAATCCGGGGACGCCTTGCGATGGCGTCCCTTCCGCTTATTTTGAGGAGACGACATGGTACACCAGTATCAGTTAAACGGCTACAATATCGTATTAGACACTTGTTCGGGCGGCGTCCACGTGACGGACGATGTCGCCTACGACGTAATCGCGCTGTTCCCGGAGCGCACGGAAGAGGAAATTGTCGCGGCGCTGTCGGAAAAGTACGCCGGGCGCCCGGACGCGACCCCGGACGAACTGCGGGAATGCGTCGCCGACGTTCGCGCCCTGCGCGATTCCGGACGGCTTTACAGCCCGGACGCGTTCGCGGATATGGCGGGGACGCTGAAAGAGCGTTCGGGCGACGTTGTGAAGGCGCTGTGCCTGCACGTGGCGCACACGTGCAACCTAAACTGTTCCTACTGCTTCGCAAGCCAAGGGCGCTATCGCGGGGAACGCGCCCTCATGCCGTTCGAGACGGGCAAACGCGCCCTTGATTTCCTGATAGAACATTCCGGGACGCGCACAAACTTGGAAGTGGACTTTTTCGGCGGCGAGCCGCTGATGAATTGGGAGGTTGTCAAGCGGCTTGTGGGGTATGCGCGGAGCGCGGAGAAAGCGCATGGAAAGCGTTTCCGTTTCACGCTGACGACAAACGGAATGCTGATTGACGACGACGTGATAGAGTTCGCCAACCGGGAGATGTCGAACGTCGTGCTGTCCTTGGACGGGCGCCCGGAGATTCACGACGCCACGCGCAAGGATTACGCGGGGCGGGGCAGTTATGACAGGGTTGTTCCGAAATTTCAGAAGCTGGTCAAGGCGCGGGGCGGCAAAAACTACTATATGCGCGGGACGTTCACCCACGCCAACCCGGATTTTACCCGCGACGTGTTCCATATGGCGGACTTGGGCTTTACGGAACTGAGCATGGAGCCTGTCGTATGCGCCCCCGACGACCCCGCCGCTTTGACCCCGGAAGATTTAGAGATTGTCAAACGGCAGTATGAAATTCTCGCCGTTGAAATGCTGAAACGGGAAAAGGAAGGGCGCCCGTTTACGTTCTACCACTATATGCTTGATTTGAAGGGCGGACCCTGCGTGTACAAGCGCATATCGGGTTGCGGTTCGGGCACGGAATACATGGCGGTCACGCCGTCGGGCGATTTGTATCCCTGCCACCAGTTTGTGGGGGAGGCGGCGTATAAACTCGGCGACGTGTGGAACGGCGTGACGGAAAACGCCGTCCGGGAACAGTTCCGCGCCTGCAACGCCTACGCCCGCCCGGAGTGCGCCGACTGCTGGGCGCGGCTGTACTGTTCGGGCGGGTGCGCCGCCAACGCCTACCACGCGACCGGCTCCGTGCTGGGCGTGCACAAGGCGGGTTGCGAGCTGTTCCGAAAGCGCATGGAATGCGCTATCATGATACAAGCCGCGCACGCGGCGGACACGGGGGAGGAATCGTAATGGGCTTCTTTCGGAAAAAGCGTCCGGCGGACGCCGCGCCGGACTTGTCCGGCAACCGTCCCGCCGTGCGGAAGAGCATTTGCACGGGCGAAATGACGGGCGGCTACATCGACCGCGAAACCGGGAAATTCCACGAACTGGAACTGATACCGCCCGGCGGTTTCGGCGCGTTCTGCAAATCGCTGAACGTGTCCCCGGACGACGTGGAGACAATTTACTGATGGAAACGCCGATTGCGGATTTTGTAAGGCGTTACGCGGAATCGGGGGCGGCGCGTTTCCACATGCCCGGACACAAGGGGGCGGCGTTTTTGGGGTGCGAGCCGTTCGACATCACGGAAATCAGCGGCGCGGGGGAGCTGTACGAGGACGACGCCGAAAGTATCATAGCGCAAAGCGAGCGCAACGCCGCCGCGCTTTTCGGCGCGTCGAAAACCTGTTACGTCACGGAAGGTTCAAGCCAGTGCGTCAGGGCAATGGTTTATTTGGCGCTGTCGGCGCGTCCGGACGGCGTTCCGCCCGTGATTGTCGCGGCGCGCAACGCCCACCGCGCTTTGCTGTACGCCGCCGCGCTGTGCGGCGCGGAAATCGTATGGCTTTACCCCGAAACGCGGGAGAGCCTGTGCCGCTGTGCGGTTACGCCGGAGGGCTCGCGCCGGACGCTGGAAGCGTTGCCCGCGCCCCCGGCGGCGGTGTGGCTGACAAGCCCCGACTATTTGGGCGGGCTCGCCGATATTGCCGCGCTTGCGGAAGTCTGCCGCGCTTTCGGGGCGCCGTTGCTTGTCGACAACGCCCACGGCGCCTACCTGCGCTTTCTGGAGCCGTCGCAACACCCGCTGGACTTGGGCGCGGATATGTGCTGTGACTCGGCGCACAAAACGTTTCCCGTCCTGACGGGCGGCGCGTACCTGCATATCAGGCGCGGCGGGTATTTTGAGCGCGTCCGGGGCGGCGCGAAAGCCGCGCTTGCGCTCTTCGGCTCCACAAGCCCTTCTTGGCTTACGCTGGCTTCCCTCGACTTGTGCAACCGCTGCCTGTCGGACGGCTACAAACGACGGCTTTCCGATACGATAGCGCGTCTGGACGCGTTGCGGGAGGCGTTGCGCGGCGCCGGGTGGGCTGTAGAGGAGGGCGACCCGTTGCGCCTGACCTTGCGCGGCGACGCGGCGAAAATGAAAGGGCGTCTGCGCGAGGGCGGGGTTGAGTGGGAGTACGCCGACCGGGACTTTCTCGTGCTGATGGCGGCGCCGGAGAACGCCCCCGGCGACTTTGGGCGCGTGTCCGCCGCGCTGGGCGCCAACGACGCGCCCGAAATCCCGCCGCCGGCGCTGCCGTTAGCACGGGCGGAGACGGTTCTTTCGCCGCGTGAGGCGATATTCGCGCCGCGTGAGCGCGTGAGCGTCGAACAGGCGATAGGGCGGATATGCGCCGCGCCGCTGGTAAGCTGTCCCCCGGCGATTCCGATTGCGGCGTCAGGCGAACGCATTCCCCCCGACGCCCTGCCGCTGTTCCGATACTATGGAATCCAAACTGCGGAAGTCGTGCGGGAATAAAAAAATTGTTTACCTTTTCGCAAAAAACGCTTGACAAATCCCTTTCGGGCATATACAATAAGATTGAAATTCATTTTGCGCAATAAATTTCAATCCGCTTTGGGAGGCTCTGTTATGTCCGTTTACGATTTTACCGTCAAGACCCGCAAAGGCGCCGACGTTCCCCTCTCCGACTACAAGGGCAAGGTTTTGCTCATCGTCAACACGGCGACGGCTTGCGGCTTTACCCCGCAGTACAAGGAATTGCAGGAGATTTACGACGCCCATCAGAAGGACGGGCTGGAAATCCTTGATTTCCCCTGCAACCAGTTCGGAAATCAGGCGCCCGGAACCGACGACGAAATCCACACGTTCTGCACGGGGCGTTTCGGGATTACCTTCCCGCAGTTCGGCAAGATTGAGGTCAACGGACCCGGCGCCGACCCGCTTTACAAGTGGCTGACCGACAACACGACGTTCGACGGGTTCGACGACAACGACATGGGGCGCCTGCTCGACGAGATGTTCACGAAATCCGACCCGAATTACCAGGAAACCAGCAGTATCAAATGGAACTTCACCAAGTTCCTGATTGACCGCGAGGGGAACATTGTCGCCCGCTTTGAGCCGACAAACTCCATGGACGCGGTAAAAGAAAAAGTAGAGGCGGTTTTATGACCCATTACGAATACAAAACCCAAGGCACCTGCTCAAGCCGCATCAGCCTTGACCTTGACGGCGACCGCGTGCATAACGTGAAGTTTGTCGGCGGTTGCGACGGAAACCTGAAAGCCATTTCTTCCCTTGTGGAAGGCTTGACGGCGGACGAAATTACGGAGAAAGTCAGCGGCATTCGTTGCGGCGCGAAGCGCACTTCCTGCGGCGACCAGCTCGCGCAGGCGATACAGGCGGCGCGGCGCTCCCAACGGGAGGAAATCGGCGCGTAAAGAGAAATACGCCCGTGCGGGCGCGAAACAGCGACATAAGGAAGGGGAACTTACTATGAAAATCGCGGTCAGGTACTACTCCAAAGGCGGCAACACAAAGAAACTCGCCGACGCTATCGCGGACGCGCTGGGCACGGAGGCCGAGACGGTTGACCGCCCGCTGGACGAACGCACCGACATTGTGTTTCTGGGCAGCGCGGTTTACGCCAACGGCGTGGACGAATCCGTGAAGCGCTTCATCCGCAAGAACGCCGGGTATATTGGGACGCTCTACAACTTCAGCACCGCCGCCATCGCGCCGTCCACTTATAAGCAGGTCAAGAAAGTCGCCGAGGAAAACGGCGTCGCCATGTCCGAGCGCGAGTACCACTGCAAAGGCTCCTTCCTGTTTCTCAATCCGGGCTGCCCCACCGACGGCGACATTACCAGAGCGGTCGCGTTCGCCAAGCTCGCCTATAAGGACGCGGAATAATTCCGCGCCCGCCGAATCCTAACGAAAAGAGAGAAAAAGCTATGCGGACAATTACCGATACCGAAAACGCGCCCGACATGCAGGACGCCGCCGCTTCCCGTCCGGACTACCGCCCGGAAGCGCTGAACTTGAAAAACCAGCTCTGTTTCCCGCTCTACGCCTGCGCGCGGGAAACCGTCAAGCTGTACAAGCCCTATCTGGAGCGCGTCGGACTGACCTACACGCAGTATATCACGATGATGATACTATGGGAGCGGCGGAGCGTGACGGCGAAGGAACTCGGACAGCGGCTTTACCTTGATTCCGGGACGCTTACGCCGTTGCTCAAGCGCATGGAGGCGAAAGGACTGCTGACGCGCCAACGCGACCCGGTGGACGAGCGCAGTCTGCGCGTGACGATTACGGAGGCCGGGACGGCGCTCAAGGAACGTTGCCTTGAAATTCCGTATATTATGTCGGAGAACGTCAAGCTGACGAAAGAGGAATCCGAGACCCTGTACAATATACTCTACAAACTACTGGAAGAGTGAAACAATGCGGCGGACGAAGCGCGAGCCTCGTCCGCCGTCCCTATTACGGCGCGGAAATTTCTGTCCGGGCACAGATTTCCCGCGCCTTCCGTTGAATCTCTTTCAGGTCTACGAACGTTTCGGGACGCTTGTAAACGTCGCGCAACAGCGCCGACGGGTGGTAAATCGCCGTAAGCCACACGCCCGCCTTTTGGAACCATTGCCCGTGTTCCCTTGTGATACGGAAATCCGGCTTAATCACGACTTGCGCCGCGATTCTGCCAAGGCAGACAATCATTTTCGGGCGCAGTAGCGCGGTCTGGCGGCGGAGCCACGGCAGACAGGCGTCACGCTCCGTATTCATAGGGTCGCGGTTTCCGGGCGGGCGGCACTTCACGATATTGGCGATGTAAACTTTGGAGCGGTCGAGACCGATTAGCTCCATCATGTCGTTGAGGAGCTGTCCCGCCGGGCCGACAAACGGAAGTCCCTGTTCGTCCTCGCGCTGTCCGGGACCTTCCCCGATGAGCATGATTTCCGCCGTGCGGTTTCCGTCGCCGAACACGAGATGTTGTCGGCGTTCCCCAAGCTGGCAGTTATGACAGCCGCCGCATTCCTTTTCCAACTGCTCCCAAGCGTCCGCCATGCGCCCGCCTCCCGTCCCCGTGGAATGCGTTCATTATAGCCGACGGCGCGTTTTTCGTCAAGCGCGGCTGTGAAAGAAATTTAAAAAAATTTCAAAAAGGGCTTGACAAAGGCGTTGGGATGTGGTATCTTACGCAAGCTGTCCGCGAGGGGCGGCGGGAATAAGGTATCGGGCGGCGGGAACGCCGGACGGCTCCGAAAAAAGTTTGAGAAAGTCGAAAAAAAGACTTGACAAACGGTCGGGAGTGTGGTATCTTATTCAGGTTGTCCGCGAGGAACGGCGACGCAAAGGAACAGGGCGGGAGCCGCGAGGCTCGGAGGCCAAAAAAAGAAATTTGAAAAAAGTTTCACAAAGGTCTTGACAAACCGCCGAAAACCTGCTATAGTATCGCTTGTTCCGCTAAGGCGGCGCGCACCTTGTAAATTAAACAACGCAACGAAAAGAAAAGCCATACGAAGCGCGGTTCTGTGGGATTTCACAAAGCGGTTCGGACGGGAGCTGTCGGAAACGAGAGCTTGCCGGAAGGACGGCGGAGGGGATTCCGCGAAACCAAGCGTTTTAAAGGTTTCGCCGACGGGGTTTAGTCAATTACCCGGCGGCGGAGCGGGACAAGTTTCCGAAAGGGGCTTGTCAAAATTGAAGCTATGACAAATAGCTCGATAAAGGTTAAATCGGCTGTTCGGAAGGACGGTCGTTTTGATGCCATTTATTGAGAGTTTGATCCTGGCTCAGGACGAACGCTGG
>JAFXQD010000022.1 GCA_017527365.1 Oscillibacter sp. | reverse complement strand
GGGTTGGGGGGGGGGGGGGGGCGCCGGGACGGGCGCGGGTTGCGCGGCGGCGCTCATGCCCAACGGGTCAAGCGTCAACTGCGGGACTGCCGCCGCTTGCGCCTGCGGCGCGGGGGCGTATGCCTGCGCCTGCTGTGCGGGCGGCGCGTACTGTTGCGCGGGTTGCGGCGCCTGCTGGCACGCTTGCGCTTGCGGCTGCTGCGGCGTCTGGTACTGCCGGAACAGTTCGGGGGGCGTCTCGTACTCCACGAATACGGGCGCGGGCTGTGCGGCGCCGCCGGAGGCGGGTTCGTTCGGCGTGAGGGTCAGGTTCGGGATGTTGTCGGGCATGGAAGTCAGTCCTTTCGCGTTATCTGTAATGGAAAGTCACATCTTCTCCGGGGCGTCAACGCCCAATAAGCGCAGGCCGTTGCGCAGTGCAATGCGGGTGTCGTCGGACAGCTTCAGCCGCGCCGACTGCACGTCCGCCGCCTCGCCTTTCATGCGGCACGACGTGTAGAAGCGGTGGAAACAGCCCGCCAAATCCTGCAAATAGCGGTTCAAATGGCTGGGGTCGTAGTCGCGGGCGCAGAGGCGGATTTCCTCCCCGAACCGCGACAGCGCCTTAATGAGGGCGCGTTCCGTCTCGTCGGTCAATAACGAAACGTCGGCGTGTTCCGGGACAACCGCGCCTTCCGCCGCGAGCGTGCGCAATAAAGAGCAAATGCGGGCGTGGGCGTACTTGACATAATAGACGGGGTTTTCGGCGTCCTCGCGGACGGCGAGACCTAAATCAAATTCCATTTGCGTGTCGGGGCGGGCGTTGAAGAACCACCGCGCCGCGTCCACGGGGACTTCGTCGAGCAGGTCGGTAAGGCTGATTGCCTTTCCGGTGCGCTTGCTCATGCGGACGGTCTCGCCGTCGCGCATAAGTTTCACCAGTTGCATGAGCACAATGTCAAGGCGTCCGGAGCCGTCGAGACCGAGGGCGTCAAGGGCGGCTTTAAGCCGCGCCACGTGCCCGTGATGGTCGGCGCCCCAAATATTGATGACGCGGTCAAAGCCGCGCACGGCGAACTTGTTGCGGTGGTAGGCGATGTCGGCGGCGAAATAGGTATAGAAGCCGTTGGCGCGGCGGAGAACGTCGTCTTTGAGGTCGAGCTTGTCAATCTCCGACGGCTTCTTTCCCGCTTTCAGAAGGTTTTCGCGCAAAATCTCCGACGTTTTCAGCCATAACGCGCCGTCCTTTTCGTAAGTCCGGCCGGCTTTCGTGAGCGCGTCGGCGGTCTCCGCGACGTAGCCGCTTTCGTGCAGGGTCGATTCGAGAAACCACGTGTCATAGGAAATCTTGTAGCGGAGCAAATCGGCCTTCATTTTCGGCAGGTTTACGGACAACCCGAAACGCGCCAGCTCCGCCCGCCGCTCCTCTTCCGGGACGCTTAACAGCTTGTCCCCGTTGGCTTGCGCGTACTGTTCCGCAAGTTCGCGGATGTCGTCGCCGCGATAGCCGTCCTCCGGGAATTGCACGGCGTCCTCGCCCTGAAAATATTGCAGGTAACGCGCCTCGATAGAGTGCGCGAATTTGTCTATCTGGTTTCCGGCGTCGTTCACATAGAACTCCCGCGCCGCGTCCGCGCCGCAGGCTGTCAGGACAGCCGCGAGCGTATCGCCAAGGACGCCGCCGCGGGCGTTGCCCATGTGCATCGGCCCCGTCGGGTTCGCCGACACGAACTCTACCATAATCTTTTGCCCGCGCAGGTCTTGGCAAGTCCCGTAGGCGCCGCCCTCCGCTTCAATCGCGGACAGAACGCCGTCGTGCCAGCGTTCGCCGACGCGGAAATTCAGGAAGCCCGGCCCCGCGATTTCAACGCTTGTAAAATACGTTTCGCTCAAGTCCATGCGCTCCGCCAGCGCCGCCGCGATAACTTTTGGGGGCTTGCGCAGGGCTTTCGCGGCGGCAAGGGCGAACGTCGTGGTAAAGTCGCCGTTGGACGGGTCTTTTGGAATCTCAACGGCAACGGCGGGAAGCTCCGCTTCCGGCAAAGCCCCGTCCGAGACGGCGGAACGGTAAGCCTTTAACGTCAAGCCTTGAATTTGCTCTTTTGCGCTTTGTATCATGTTCATGCTTTCAAGTCCTTCTGTGGGGTTGTAGTCTCTCCGCGCTTGCGGCGCACGTTCATGCGGAAGCGGTTCTTTCCCGCGCTGGCGTGCTCCACCGAGACGGAATAGCGGATTTCCAGAAGCCCGCCGCGCTCCGTCACGGAGTTGCGCAGATAGCCCGTCTGCACGTCAACGGACAATTCGCCGAACGGCGTCTCATACAGGGACGTGTGCTGTCGCCCCTCCTCAAAAATCATCTGGGAACTGACAGTCCCGGTGCGGCGCAAAACGACTTGCGGCCCGCGCATCTCAAAAATGGTCGTCGTGCCCTCCATGCCCGTCAGGGCGCTTTCCTGATAGGTCAGGGTCAGCCCGCCGGGCTTCAAGTCCATGACGCCTTCGGTGAGAAGCTCCATATTGTCCTGCTGGGGACTGTCAATATCCTGTTCGGAATGGATGGTCAGCAGGACGGGCAAGCTGGGGCCGGAACGCGCATTTTCAATGACGGCGGCGGTCTCCGCCTCCAGCGCGGTTTCGTGTCCGAACGGCTTCGGCTCCGGTCTGGGGGCGGGGGCGGCGCTCTTGGTTTCAATATTGTTCAATGTCAACCCTCCGTGCGGCATGGCGCAAATCTTCCCGTAGGAAGATGGACGCCGTGTTTTCAAAATCTTCCGTGCGGTCGCTTACATAGAAGCGCGTTTCCCCGGCGTGTTCGGGGTCTCCGCGCATTCGCCGGGCTTTCAGGAGGCGCTTGAGCTCGTAGGCCGACTCTTCCCCGGCGGAGACCAGTTCCACGGACGGCCCGCAGATGTCGGCGATGACCTCTTGCAACAGCGGATAATGGGTGCAGCCCAAAATCAAGGCGTCAATATCGTTTTGGAGCAGGGGCGCGAGGTATTCGCGGGCGACGGTTTCTATCACGATGTCGCCGGGACGGAAACGCCCGTTTTCGACAAGCGGCACGAACAGCGGGCAGGGTTCGCCGAAAACCGTGATTTCCGGGTCAATGCGGCGCAGGGCGCTTTCGTAGGCTCCGGAACGTATCGAGGCGCGGGTGGCGATAATGCCCACGCGTTTGCGTTTCGTCACGGCGGCGGCGCGGCGGCAGGCGGGCTCCACGACGCCGACAAAGGGCAAATCGGGGTTTTCGGCTTGCAGGGTGTCCAAGGATGTGGTGGAAATCGTGCCGCAGGCGATGACAATGGCTTTGAGGCGGAAGGAGCGCAGAAAGCGCACGTCCTGCCTTGCGTATTGCAGAATGGTTTCGGGGGCGCGGTTGCCGTAGGGGACGCGGGCGGTGTCGCCGAAATAAATCAAGTCTTCTTCCGGCAGAATCCGCAGAAGCGAGCGAATCGCGGTCAGGCCTCCGAGGCCGGAATCGAACACTCCCACGGGCCTGTTGTCCGGACAGTTTTCCGTCATAGTCCATAACCTCCTGAAACGTGGCTGGTCGGGGCATATTATACTATGACTTTCCCAAAGCCGCAAGACAGAGTTTTGTGTTTTTTCCCTGTTTTTCAGGTGGAAATTCCCGTCCGCTTCTGCTATAATGTCCTAAGCGTTTCAATGCACGGGGGCGGCGCGCCGTTTGCGCCGCGCCATGAATCTTTCAGGAGGCCGCATTATGAAAATTGAGCTGTCGGAACAGCGTTTCCGCTACCTGCTTGACCTTGTGTACATAGGCAACTGGGTCATCAACTCCACGCGGGAAGAAAACGACCGTATCCGGGAATACGACGAAGTGGAAAGCGAAATCTTCTCCCACTGCCTGCACCACCGCATGAGCAAGTTAGTGGAGCTGTACAACGGGGAGCTAATCCCCTCGCGGGCGTTCGCCGACGGCGGCATTCATGAGGCGATAGAGCAGTACGAGGACGTGGTTTTCTTTGAAATCCTCGCCGAAGAGCTGGCCATGCGCGACATGGACGGGGAGCCGATGACCGGGGAGAACTACGAGGCGTTGAAGGAGCGCATAGAGGCGTACCTGTCGGAGTTCGACCAGCACGGCACGGACAACATCACGGTGGACATGGAGGACTGACGGCGCGGCATAAAAAAAGCGCCCCGGCTTTCGCCGGAACGCCGACAGCACGGGGCATTACCACTTGGCAAGGTCTTTTCCCAAGTCCCTGCACTTCTCCTGCCCCTCGTCGTTGGGGGTCTCGTTGACCGTCAAGCCCTCCTCGTCGAACAGAACTGCCTTGGCGGCCTTGCAGCGCTCGACCCAGTCGCGCATCCACTGCCCGTCGCCCCAGCCGAACGACCCGAACAGCGCCACCTTCTTTCCCGCGAGGGAACCTTCCAGCCCGGCGAACATCGGCTCGAACGCGTCCTCTTCCAACTGCTCCGTGCCTTGGCTGGAACAGCCGAACGCCACAACGTCATACGCGCCCAGCTTGTCGGCGGCGAAATCGCCCGCGCCGGAGACGCTGACGACTTCCGTTTCCGCGCCGCCCTCCTTGGCCCCCTCGGCGATGCAGTTGGCCATCAGTTCCGTGTTGCCCGTTCCGCTCCAGTATACGACCGCGATTTTGCTCATGACAGTTCCTCCTTGTCAATCAATCCGCACGGCGGGTTTCCGCCGATTACGTGCAAATCAGGCTTTCCAGCGCCACGCCCATGCGGAGGCTCCGGCAGTAGCTTTCCGTGCAACGGCGGTAGGCGTCAAACCTGCGCCGGGCGTCCGCCGGGTCTCCGTATGCCTTCCAACAGCCGCAACAGGCGTAATTTCGCCCGCCGTTTTCGATGAAGCTCCGCACGTCCCCCAGCGGATAGCCCAGAAAGACGCCGATTTCATGGGGAAACGCGCTTCCGCGCAGTTTTTCGGACAGCCGCCCCAGCGCCGCCTCGATGTCCTCTCCGGCTTCATAGCCCCGCGATTTCAGAAACGCGGCGTTGTCGGGGTCTGACAGAATCCGCCGCAGCCAGCGGGCGCGGTAGAGGTAGAATAGAGACCTGCCGTCCGGACAGCGTTTGAGCGCCCGCAAGGTAAGCCCGAAAGCGTCGAGTTTCGTTTTCCACGGCGCGAGGCTTTGCGGATTTCCCGCCCAGCGAAAGAGGCTGGCCGGTTTGAGCGCCGCCAGCGTCGGGGCGCAGTGGAGCGCAAGCGCGAGTTCAAAGCTGTGTTCCATTCCCTTTTCCGCCTTCCGCGTCATGCGACGGTTATTTTTTGGTTAGCTTTACCTAACCGCCTTGCCGATATTAAGGGCGTTTGTGGCGACGCCCCGAGTTAGTGCCGTATAACTTACGTTCCATACTATAGCGCTTTCTCTTGGGTTTGTCAATCCTTTTTTTTCAGTTTTCGGCGCCCGCCCATAGGATTTCCGCGCCCGCCCGATTTATGCGGGCGCGTTTTCTTCTGGACGTTCCGCGCTTTCTGTGGTACAATGCCGCTGACAGGAGGGATGGCGTATGAAAAGGAAACCGAAAGCGGCCCGCCTTATGGGGCTGATGGCTTTCGCCGCGCTGGTTCTTATCGCGTCGGCGTACCGCGCCCAGCCCGCCGCCGTTGGCGGCGCGGCGGGGTATGCGCAGGGCGGCGCGGCGGCGCCGCCCGAAGCCGGGGGAATCCCGCTTCCCGATTCCCCGCCCGCGCCCGACAGCCCCGCCGGGCAAGCCCCCGCGACGGAGAATCCCGAAACCCCGACGCCCGATAATTGGGAGGCGCAAACTCCGGAACCCCCCGCGAACGCCACGCGCTCCAAAGCCGAAACGTTATTGGAAAGCATGAGCGTCCGGGAGAAAGTCCTGCAACTTTTCGTCGTCTTTCCCGAACAGTTGACAGGCGAAGCCCCCGTCACGCAAGCCGGGGACGCCATGCGCCAAGGCTTGGGGCGTTACCCCGTCGCGGGAATCATTTTCGACCGCGACAGCATGAAGTCACGCGAACAGCTTGCAAAACTGCTGAAAGACACACAATCCATGAGCCGCATACCGTTGCTTATGACCTGCGACGAGGAGGGCGGGCGCGTCAACCGCTTAATGGGCGCGATTGGCGCTCCTTACGTCGGCACCATGCTGTCCTATAGGGACAAGGGCGCGGAGACCGCGAAGGAGAACGCGGTCAAAATCGCCGGGGGGCTGACTTCCTGCGGGTTCAACATGGACTTGGCGCCCGTCGCCGACGTGTGGTCAAACCCGGACAATCAGGTTATCGGCGACCGCGCCTACAGCACGGACTTCCAACAGGCGGCGGAACTCGTCGCGGCGGCGGTCGAAGGCTTTCACGAAGGCGGCGTGGCGTGCGTGCTAAAGCACTTCCCCGGACACGGCAACACCTACGAGGACAGCCACAACGGGCTTGCGCGTGTCTACAAGACGTGGCAACAGTTGGAAACGGCGGAGCTGAAGCCGTTCCGGGCGGGAATCGCGGCGGGCGCCGACGCCGTGATGGTCGGGCACCTTGTCGCCGGGGAAATCGACGACAAGCCCGCGACGGTCTCCAACGTCATTGTCACGTACATGTTGCGCAAGGAACTTGGCTTTACGGGCGTTGTTATGACGGACAGCCTGCAAATGGACGCGATAGCGAAGCGTTACGGCGCGGGGGAAGTGGCGCTGTGGGCGATAGGCGCGGGCGTTGACGTTCTGCTGTGCCCGGACGACCTCGGCGCGGCGGCGCAAGGGCTGTTGTCGGCGCTCGACGACGGGCGTTTGACCGAAGAGCGCGTGGACGAAAGCGTGTTGCGGATTCTGTCCTTGAAGGAAAAGTACGGCCTGCTGGGGTGAATCCGGCTGTCGGCAAGTCGGCGGGGTTCGCCGCCTTTTTACCAAATTGTCATTTTTTCGTAACTGAAAAGAGGTGAAATCCGTGCGCGTGGCGGGTATCATTACGGAGTACAATCCGCTCCACCGGGGACATCTCCGACTGGTGGAGACCGTCCGGCGCGAATTGGGCGAAGGCGCCGCCGTTGTTTGCTGTATGAGCGGCGACTTTGTCCAGCGCGGGGACTTTGCCGTTGTGCGGCGGCAAGCCCGCGCCAAGGCCGCCGTGACGGGCGGCGCCGACTTGGTCCTTGAGTTGCCCCTGCTCTGGGCTACGTCCGGTGCCGAGGGATTCGCCGAAGGCGGCGTTAGTCTCCTGCTGGCGACGGGAATCGTGGATACCCTTGCATTCGGAAGCGAGCGCGGCGATACGGACGCGCTCCAAGAGGCGGCAGCGGTTTTGCTGCGCGAGAACTTTTCCGCCGCCCTCCGCGGGGAGCTTGCCGCCGGTATCTCCTATCCCGCCGCCCGGCAGAGGGCAGTTTGCAAACTCGCGGGCGCGTCCGTCGCCGACGTTCTGTCGCGCCCCAACGACATTTTAGGCGTGGAATACTGCAAAAGCCTTCTGCGCCGCGCCTCGAACGTGCGCCCTATGGCGGTTCTGCGCGTCGGCGACCCGCACGACGCGCCGCCGACGGAAAGCGCGCCCGCACAGGGCGCGCCGACCGCCCAAACGGCAACGGAAAGCGCCTCCTCCGCCGCCATCCGCGCCCTGTTGCAACGCGGGGAACGGGCGGCGGCGCTGTCGCGTATGGCTCCCTCCATGCGCTCCTGCTATCTGGAAGAGGAAGCCGCCGGACGCGCCCCCGTATTCTACGGGGCGCTTGAACGCGCCATTCTCTGCCGCCTGCGCGTGATGTCCCGCGACGATTTCGCCGCGCTCGACGAAGGCCGCGAAGGGCTGGGAAACCGTCTCTACGACGCCAGCCGGGACGCGGTTTCCGTGCGGGAGGTTCTGGAACGCGCCAAAACGAAGCGTTACCCGCTTTCCCGCTTGCGCCGCCTCGTCCTATGGGCGTTTCTGGGGCTGTCGGCGCGGGACAGGGCGCGCCCGCCCGCCTACCTGCGCCCGCTTGCCATGAACGCCGTCGGGCGGAAGCTGTTGGCGCGTATGCGCACGGAGGCGGCGCTGCCCGTGCTGACGAAGGCGGGCGACGTGTCCGCGCTGGGCTCCGACGCCGAAGCGCTCCTGAAATTGGAAGCCCGCGCCGCCGACCTGTACGCGCTGGCGTTCCCGAACGCCGCCGCCATGACGGGCGGCGCCGTCTGGAAAGAGTCCCCTTGGATTGCGGACGCCGCGCCGCGTCCGATACTTGGAAAGGATGTCCCATGAAACCGGAAAATAGAAACCGTTCCGCCCGCCCGCGCACGCCTTTGAGGGCTTTCTACGGGCTTGTTCTCGTCGCGCTGGCGCTCCTGCCGCTGACGGCCTGCGCCCTGAACGCCGTGCAAAACATTTCCGCGCCGGAACCCGCGCCCGTCGGACTGCCCGACAACCTTACTTGCGAAATCGAAATAGAGACCCAGAGCGACATTGCCCGCGCCGACGACAAATCTATTCTCGCCGTCTATACTTACCGCCTGCCCGTCATGCGCCTGTACCGCCGCAACGGGGAGCCTGTCGCGGAGGACAACGCCGCCGACCAGCGCGAAGCCGACGCCGTGGAAACGGTCAATACGTTCAACCGCGCCTTCACGCGCTGGAAGGAGGAAGCCGACTTCCCCGCGCTGGAGGAGCTGGCGCGGCAGGATTACGCCCAAAAGCAGGAAAACAAGGAAAACTGGGATTACCATTACGAACAGGGACTTGAAAGCGACGTTTACCAGACGGAGCGCTTTGTCAGCGTGTCCGGGCGCTTCTACTACTACGCCGGGGGCGCCCACCCGAACACCGTCCTGCTGGGCTGGAATTACGATTTGGAGAAGGGCGCGTTCTTCTATGCCGGACAGCTCTTCCGCGATACGGAAGCCGTTACGGAGGAACTGCTCCGCATGGCCCGCGAACGCGCCGCCGAATGGAACATGACCCCCGAAGAGTTCTACTGGGAGGATTACCCCGACATTATCAACGCTTGGAGCGAGAAATCCGCCGTCGTCACGTTCGACGAATATTATATGCACGTCTCCTACTCCCCCTACGACATCGCGTCCTACGCCGCCGGGGAACAGATATTCTCTGTCCCGCGCACGTGGCTGAAACCCTATCTGAACCAGTACGGGGAGCGCATTCTGGGCGCGTGAGCCGCGCCGGAGCACTTTCACCGGGCGGCGATTCCGCCGCCCGGAAAAACCTGTTGACAACGGCGCAAAGCCATAGTATACTTTTCCCGAATAAACAGCGAAGTCTTCAGGGCGGGGCGCAATCCCCCACCGGCGGTAAAGCCCGCGAGCCTTTGGGCACGACCCGGCGCGATTCCGGGGCCGACAGTCACAGTCTGGAAGAGAGAGGACGCGCAGGCCGGACGCTTTCCGGCTTTTTTGCGCCAGCCCTGAACCGAGCGTTCAGGGGTTTTTTCATTACCGTTGCGCCCCTTGCGGGCTTTCGTCGGAGGTGTTTCTATATGCCGGATACCATGCGCGAGGCGCAGGACAAGAGCTTTATGCGCCTTGCGATAAAACTTGCGGGACGCGGGCGCGGGCGCGTGAACCCCAACCCGTTAGTGGGCGCCGTGATTGCGAAGGACAACAGCGTAATCGGCGTGGGCTACCACGCCCGTTACGGCGACTTGCACGCCGAACGCGCCGCGCTCCGGAACTGCGCCGCGCCGCCCAAGGGCGCGACGATGTACGTCACGCTGGAGCCGTGCGCCCACCGGGGCAAACAGCCGCCTTGCACAGACGCGATAATAGCCGCGGGCATTTCCCGCGTCGTCGTCGGCTCCGACGACCCCAACCCGCTTGCGTCGGGCGCGGGCGTCCGGATTCTGCGCGAACGCGGCGTAAAAGTCGAGACAGGTTTCCTCCGCGACGAGTGCGACGCCCTCAACCCCGTGTTTTTCCACTACATCCAGACTAAACGCCCGTATGTCATCGTAAAATACGCCATGACGCTTGACGGAAAAATCGCCACGCGCACGGGGGCGTCGAAATGGATTACGGGCGAGGCGGCGAGGCGGCGCGTGCACCAAGACCGCGACACGTATTCCGCCGTGATGGTGGGCGCGGGGACGGTCGCCGCCGACGACCCGCTCCTGACCTGCCGCATTGAAAACGGGCGCAACCCCGTGCGGATTGTCTGCGACAGCAAGCTGAGAACGTCGGCGGAAAGCCAAATCGTCAAGACGGCGAAGGACGTGCGCACGATATTCGCAACCGTCGCGCCCAACCCCGACAAGAAAGCCCTGTTTAAAGAGATGGGCTGCGAAGTCTGGGAGTTCTCCGCCGACGCGGGGCGCGTAAATCTGGAAGGGCTGACGGAGCGTCTGGGGCGCGAGGAGATAGACAGCGTAATCGCGGAGGGCGGCGCGTCGCTGAACTGGTCGCTGTTGAAGGCGGGGCTTGTCCGGCGCGTGCACGCCTACATCGCGCCGAAGCTGTTCGGGGGCGCGTCGGCGAAAACGCCCGTGGGCGGCGACGGCGTGGAGCTTCCCGAAAACGCCTTCAAGCTGTCCAACGTCATCATGACGCCGCTTGACGGCGATTTCCTCATGGAAGGCGACATTATGTAAGGCGGTCTGCTATGTTTACAGGAATCATAGAGGAAACGGGGAAAATCCGAAGCGCGACGCGTGGGGCGCGGTCGGCGGCGCTGTCGATAGGCGCGGCGGAAATCCTGCCGGACCTGAAGACAGGCGACAGCGTGGCGGTCAACGGCGTTTGCCTGACGGCGACGACGGTTGACGGCGGCGGCTTTACGGCGGACGTTATGCACGAAACCCTGCGCCGCTCGACGCTGGGCGGGCTGTCGGCGGGGGACGCCGTAAACTTGGAACGCGCCATGCCCGCAAACGGGCGTTTCGGCGGGCACATCGTCTCCGGGCATATCGACGGCGTAGGCAAAATCGTCGCCATACGCCGCGACGACAACGCCGTATGGTATGAAATCGAAGCCCCCGAAAAACTGCGCCGCTATGTCGTTGAAAAGGGGTCTATCGCCATAGACGGCATTAGTCTGACGGTCGCCGCCGTTGACGGGCGGACGTTTTCCGTATCGGTTATCCCGCATACGTTAAGCGCGACGGCGCTGGGGGCGCGGCGCGTCGGGAGCGGCGTAAACCTCGAAACGGACATTATCGCAAAGTACGTGGAATCGCTTCTCCGCCCGGATTCCGGGCGCGGGATTGACCGCGAGTTTCTGGCGCGGAACGGATTTTGACAGCGGCAAGGAGTTATGCAATGTTCCAATACAATACGATTGAAGAGGCGTTGGAGGCTCTCCGGGCGGGCAAGCTGATTTTAGTGTCCGACGACGCCGACCGCGAAAACGAGGGCGATTTGATTTGCGCGGCGCAGTTCGCCACGCTGGAAAACGTCAACTTTATGGCCGTCCACGCCAAAGGGCTGATTTGTATGCCCATGTCGGAAGATTACGTGCGGAAACTGCAGTTCCCGCAGATGGTCTCCCACAACACCGACAACCACGAAACCGCCTTCACGGTTTCGGTAGACCACGTGTCCACGACCACGGGCATTTCGGCGGCGGAGCGTTCCGTAACGGCGATGAAGTGCGTTGACGACGACGCGAAGCCGTCCGACTTCCGCCGTCCGGGGCACATGTTCCCGCTGTTGGCGAAAAAGCACGGCGTCTTGGAGCGCAACGGGCACACCGAAGCCACCGTTGACCTGTTGCGGCTGGCGGGACTGAAAACGTGCGGGCTCTGTTGCGAGGTCATGCGCGACGACGGCACGATGATGAGGACGCAGGAGCTACAGGAAAAGGCGCGGGAGTGGGGGCTTGTCTTTGTCACAATCAAGGACTTGCAGAACTACCGCAAACGCCACGAAAAATTAGTGGAGCGCGTCGCGCTGACGCGCCTGCCCACGAAGTACGGAAACTTTCAGGCTTACGGCTACCGCAACCTGTTGAACGGCGAACATCACGTAGCCTTGGTAAAAGGCGACATCGGCGGCGGCGAAAACGTGCTTTGCCGCGTCCACTCGGAGTGCCTGACGGGCGACACGTTCGGCTCTCTGCGTTGCGACTGCGGACAGCAACTCGCGTCGGCTTTGACGCAAATCGAGAAGGAGGGGCGCGGCGTGTTGCTCTACATGCGGCAGGAGGGGCGCGGAATCGGGCTTCTGAACAAGCTCCGCGCCTACGCCCTGCAAGACGAGGGCATGGACACGCTCGAAGCCAACATTGCGTTAGGGTTCGACGCCGACTTGCGGGAATACTATATCGGGGCGCAAATCTTACGGGATTTGGGCGTCCGCACCATGCGGCTGTTGACGAACAATCCCGATAAGGTCTACCAGCTTTCCGACTTTGGGCTTTCCATTGTCGAACGCGTCCCGATACAGATGGAGGCGACGCCCGACGATTTGTTCTACCTGCGCACGAAGCAAAAGCGCATGGGTCACTATTTGGACTACTGAGCGGTTTTCGACAAGGAGGACGACCATATGAAAGTGTACGAGGGAATGCTGAACGGCGAAGGTCTGAAAATCGGCGTAGTGGCGGCGCGGTTCAACGAGTTCATCGTGTCGAAACTGCTGGGCGGCTGCGAGGACGCGCTTGTGCGCCACGGCGTCAAGCCCGACGACATTTCCGTAGCGTGGGTTCCGGGCGCGTTCGAGATTCCGCTTATCGCCACGCGCATGGCGAAGAGCGGGAAGTATGACGCGGTCATCGCGCTGGGCGCGGTCATCCGCGGCTCCACCGACCACTACCAGTACGTATGCGCGGAGGTGTCGAAGGGAATCGCGCAGGCGTCGCTGGCGTCGGACGTGCCCGTGATGTTCGGCGTACTGACCACGGACAACATCGAACAGGCGATAGAGCGCGCCGGGACGAAGGCGGGCAACAAGGGCGCGGATTGCGCCGTCGGCGCGATTGAAATGGCGAATCTGGGCAGGGCTATGGAGGGCACGCCGTGACAAAATTCAAAACGACATTCTGTTTTGCTTTATTGCTTTCGCTGTTGGCTCTGCCCGCGCTTGCGTCGGACACGGTGTCGCTGACCGCGTACCGCAACGGCGAAAGCCGCGCCGTCGTGACGGAATACGGGGACGCGGCGCCGGAGACGGCGAAGCGCGCCGGGGAGGACAGCGGCGACGCCCTGTTTTATGGCTACCTGTTGGAGCGCGGGCGCGGCGCGGCGCGGCGTCCCGCCTCCGATACGGCGGAATACGCCTCCACGCTGGCGGGGAAGCATTTGCAGGGCTTTGACCGCAAGCTGTACGATTTGCTGAAAGAGGACGTGTCGAAGGTGGCGGCGGGAAACCGGGAATCGACGATTTTCCGCTTCACGGCGTCCGACATGGGCTTGAACGGCAAAAGCTGGACGGCGGCGGAACTCGGCGTGACGGTGAGCAAGGACGCCTCCGGGCAGTTGACCGACGCCACATGGGACGCGGTCTGGGAGCCGCTCTACCGCGCCGTGGGGCACGACCGCGAGAAGTCCAGCTCCGGGATTATGGACAAGCTCCTCGCGGACTGCCCCTACGAGCTGTACTGGTTCGCCAAGTCGCACGACGGCAAGACCCCCGCCGCGCATTGGACGTATCACTGGGCGGTGCGCTACAACGACGGCAAGGGCTTTGTGTTCTCCGACGACGCCTATCTGGACGTGGAAATGATGGTCGCGGAGAACTACGCCAAGAGCGCGGACAGCGAAAGCTATTACAATTACAAGATAGACACGGGGCTTGCGAAGAAGGCGGCGGCGGTCGCCGCGAACGCGCAAAAGGTTGTGGACGCGAACAAGAGCCGCTCCGACTTTGAGAAGCTCGCGGCGTACCGCGATACTATTTGCGACGCGGTTTCGTATGACCGCGACGCCGCCGCCAGCGGCGCGAACGCTTACGGAAACGCCGCTTGGCAGTTAATCCGCGTTTTTGACAACGACCCGTCTACGAACGTCGTCTGCGAGGGATACTCGAAGGCGTTTCAATATCTCTGCGACCTGTCAAATTTTTCCGGGGACGTGGCGTCGTACATCATCACGGGCGACCTGATAGGGCGCGACGGCAAGCCGGGGCCGCATATGTGGAACCATGTCCGGGTGAACGGGCGCTACTGGCTCGTGGACTTGACAAACTGCGACGTGGAGAACGTTTCGCGGGACTGGCTGTTCTTCAAGGCGCCGTATGCGCAGACGGGGCAGGGCGCGAACCGCGCTTACGCCTTTGCGCGTAACGGCGAAGTTGCATTGCGCTATACGAACTTGGTCAACGCGTATGAGGTTGAGGAAGTCCTGATTCTAACGGAAGTCGATTACGCGGCGGTGTCGGGGAACGCCGCCGCGAGCACGGAACCGCCCGCGACGAATCCGGGAACGCCTCCGGACAGCGGCGGCGCAAATCCGGAAACGCCGACGAATCCCGAAGCCCCGGCGTATGCGCCGGACGGCTTGGACTGGTCGATAACGTATCCGATACGGGTGCAAAACGGCTGGGCGAACCTGACGGAAGCCCCGGCGGGAATATCCGTGACCGTCACGGCGAACCAGCCCCCGGCGGGGCAAGGCTTCCGCAGTTGGGGCGGGGCGGCCGGATTGACCTTCCTGCAAGGCGGGCTTTCGTCCGCGACGGCGGTCTTTGTCATGCCGCCCGCGCCGCTGTACCTGTCGGCGGTGTACGGCGAGGCGGCGGCGGAGTTCGCCGACGTGGAGCCGGGCGCGTATTACGAAAAGCCCGTGTCGTGGGCGGTGTCGCGGGGCGTCACGAACGGCACGACCCCGGCGACGTTCAGCCCGCACGACACCTGCACCCGCGCCCAAATTCTGACCTTCCTGTACCGCGCCGCCGGGGAGCCGCCCGTCTACGGCGGGAATCCTTTCCCCGACGTGCCGTCGAACTGCTACTACTACCGCCCGGCGATTTGGGCGGCGGAACGCGGCCTTGTCGAGGGCGCGCTGTTCGAGCCGGACACGCCCTGCACACGCGGCGCGGTTATGCTGTACTTCTGGAAACTTGCGGGCAGTCCGGGCGGGAATCCGAATCCGTTCGAGGACGTGCCGCCGCGCACGGGCTACGCCGAGGCGGCGGCGTGGGCGGCGTCGCGGGGAATCACGACGGGCGTCACGCCGACGACGTTCGAGCCGGAGCGCGTCTGCTCAAGGGCGCAGATTGTGACGTTTTTGTACCGCCACCTTGCGGAGACGGGCGGGACGCTGAGACAGCCTGAGCGGGAAGTTCCGGGCTTTGAGGACATCGACGACAGCGGCGCCACGTCCCCCGACAGCCCCGGCAATCCCGAAGCGCAGACGCCAGACGGCGCGACGACGGACAGCGGCGACAACATCGAGGCGCAAATCCCCGACGGCGGCAACCCCGAAGCGCAAGCGCCCGTTGTTACGGCGTCGCGGCGTCGGCACAGATAACGCCGAACAAACGCGGCGAAATCAGATTTGAAAGCCCCGTCGCGGCGGAAACGCCCCGTCGCGGCGGCGGGAGGTGGAAAATTTGAAACTCATACGATGGTTTCTGCTGGCGTCCGCGCTGACGGCGTGCCTGCTTGCGACGGCGACGGCGGCGGAATTTGACGGCTATATCGTGCAAATCGAGAAGCCCGTGCGCCTGCTCTCCGCGTCGGAGGAGCCGGATTTGCCCGACATGACGAAAATTCATGCCAAGGGCGGCGTGTACCGCGTGGAGGACGAACAGGCGCTCGACGGGTTGCGCGCCCAAGGCCTGCTGATTAGCGCGGAGCCGAACTATATTGTCACGTTGGACGATTTGCCGACTCCGGAGAAGAGGAACAGCAACAGCCGCCCCTTCGGATTTTCCGACGTAACCGCCGATTTGCCGCCGAACGCGGTTCTGCTGGACGCCTCGAACTCGGAAAACCAGTGGTACGCGTCGGCGCTGGAAATGGACTGGGTGTCGGAACAGGGCGTGAAAGGCAAAGGCGTGCGCGTGGGCGTCGTGGATTCCGGGATATTCAAGGGACATCAGGACTTTAAGGGCGTAAAAGTCTTGGACGGCGCGAACTACGTGACGGGCGGCGACCCGAAAGACGTGTCCGACGGCGTGGGGCACGGCACGTTCGTCAGCGGGCTTATCGCGGCGGCGGAAAACGGCGTCGGAATCGCCGGGCTTGCGCCGGAAGTCGAACTTGTGCCGCTGAAGTGCTTCGACAGCAAAACGGGCAGTATCGCCAACATCGCCGCCGCGATTTACGCCGCCGTGGACACGTGGCATTGTCAGGTTTTGAATTTGAGCCTCGGCATAGAAAAGGAATCGGAAGTTTTAAAGAAAGCGATTGAATACGCGGACAACGCCGGGGTGATTATGGTGGCGGCGGCGGGGAATCTCCTGAGCGGGGAGCACGACCCGAACGGCGACCCGCTGAATTATCCGGCGGCGTACTCGCAGGTTATCGGCGTGGGCGCCGTGGATTCCGCGTTGTCCGCGGCGTCGTTCTCCTACCGCAACAAGAGCGTGGACATCGCCGCGCCGGGGCGCAACCTCCGGGGGCCCTCCTACTCCAACGCCAAGCAGTATTCCACGGGCTACGGCACCTCCTACGCCGCGCCCATGGTCACGGCGGCGGCGGCGCTGGCGCTGTCGGCGAACCCGAAACTGACTTCCGCGCAAGTCCGGGACATGCTCATAAACACCGTCCGGGACGCCGGGGAACCCGGCTACGACACCACTTACGGCTACGGGCTGCTCCATATTGGGCGTTTGGTCGCGGCGGCGAAAGGGAACCTGCTCCATCAGGCGGAAGTCGTCCGGGAGCAAATCGCCGACACGAAAGCGCCCACGCCGGGGCTGTTCGCGGCGGCTTACGGCGCCGACGGCGCGTTTTTAGGCTTGCGCGACGTGTCGCCGACCGTGGCGCTTGACCGCGAGCCGAACGCGACGCCCGTGCTGTGGGAGGCGGATTCCGCCGCGCTGTCCGAGGAGACTTTCAAACTTCCGGGCGCGGCGTCGTGGAAGCTGTTCCCGTTCGACCGCTTTACCTTCTCCCCCGGCGGCACGTCCCAGAAGCTCTACGGATAGCGGCGAAAAGCAGTCAAAAACAAAGTAAGCGGCAGGGCGCAAAATAACACGCCGGGGAATCAGTTCCGCGGCGTGTCTTGCAAGACAGGTTTTCGGCAAATGTCAGAAATGGCGCCAAAGCAGAAAGAAAGCTGTCCAAGAAAGAGGCGTCCGTTTCATCCGTGCGTTTCGGAATTTCTGTAACGCTGTTTGGACGCGCCGACCTTTTTGAACGCTCTGAGGCGTCGGTACCCCGGCAAGCGTCAAAGCCGATTTTATGCTTGCGGTCCTAAATCCTCATTGGACGCGCCCTCCTCGTTAGACAAAGCCAGCAGTTCCGACAACATCCGCCTCTTTTCCTCTTTTATCGCCTGATAATCCGCGTTGTAGTCCGCGAACGCCTTCTCCGCCTCCGCAAGCTCGCGTTTCCGGATTTGCAAACTCCCCTGACAACTCGCCTGCAAGCGCTCCCTCTGCCGGATTTCCCCGGAAATGTGCTCCAATTCTTCCGTCTGGTCTCCCGGCGCCTTTTCCAGCGACGCCTTGCTCACTTTCAGGAACGCGAGCTCTTCGTGATATACGGAATACTCCTGCCGCACCGCTTCCAGACGGTCTTTCGCCTCCGCCAGCCGCTTCGACAGGATTTCGTGCTTCCTCGCGCCGCTCCGCAACGCGTCGGCCTTCCAGAACAGGCCTTCTTCCAGCCCGTAGCGTTTCGCGTCCCGCCGCCACGCCTCCGCGAACCGCGACAGCGCGTCCGGGCACACAATGCCCGCTATGGAAACGTCGTCCCAGCTTCCGCCGTAGCCGAACTGCCCCTGCGCGCTGAACGCCGGGAGCGTCTCCGCCAGATACGCCGAGAGCGTTTCGGGATTCCGTTCCGCCGCCTCGCAACTCAACGCCTTATAGAACGTATGCGTTCCGCCCATCAGGGAATGGCGTTCCCCAAGGTCGGCGTATGTGTCGCGGTAGGCGTCCTCCACGCCGTCCGTGCCAAGGTAACAGGCGGCTATCGGCGTTTGGCGCAAGTCCAGAGCGCGGCTCCGGAAACTGACAAGCGCGTCAAGGTCGCACAAAGAAGTCGTGACGTTGCCCTCGCAACGGGAATCCCACGGAATCGGCTGGTCGGCGGCGCCGTCGGCGTAGAGCACTTCGCAACGCCCGTCGCCCTGTTGGAGCAACAATAACGCGGGCGGCAGGAACAAAGCCGCCATTAAGGTTGTGCCGTAAATGTGCGGGATTTTGTCGGGCGTGCGCAGGTGTTCGGGAAGGGATTGCAAAACTTCGGGCGCGGGCGGGTTTTCGTCGTAATCGCGGCGCAGGGCGTCGTTCCAGCGGCTCAGGATAACGTCCGTCCAGCGGCGGAACTCCAAACGCTGATAGCGCGGATTCTCGAACATATCGTGAAAGAAGCGTTCCCGCACGGCGTCGGGCTCCGACAACTTTTCTTCCGCCGCCTCTTTGAGAAAGTCCACGGCGATTTTCACCGCCAGTTCCGCGCCCTTTTGACTGCGGAAACAGCGCGGGTCGCCGTGGCCGTCGGCGACGGCGATAATGTGGTACGCGCCGTTTTCCGCCGTGTACGCGCCCGACGCGTCCTCGCAGGGAATGTTGCGCTCCGTGTGCGACGCGCCCCGCGCCGTTTGGCTGAAGCTGTAGAACGCCGCGCTTGTCCCGTTCACCACTTATCGTCCCCCCAGTCGTCGTCTTCCGCAACCGCGTTTTCCGGGTTGTAGTCGTCCTTGTCCAGCCTCACTTTCGCCGCTTCGGGCAGGCCGTCGGTCAGGCGGAGGATTTCCGCGCCCGTCGGGGCGGTCTCCGCCGTCGCGGACTGCGAGCGCGCCATAGAGGTCGTGACCGACACGAACCGCATAAGGCGGCGGAATAACTCGTTGTCTGTCACGCGGATGACCGCCTCGCTGTTTCCCACAACGGACGAAATCATTTTCACGTCGGCGTCCTCGCCGAGCGCAAAGCCGATTTTCGTGCCCCGCGCAAACCAGCGGTTTTTCCGGATTTCCCCCAAGGCTTCCTCGTAGTCGTCGGTGGCGTAGCCGTCCGTCATGAAAATCATCACGGGCATGAGCGCGCCCATCATGGAGCCTAAAAACTCGCGTTGCGACAGCTTGCTGTTGAGCTCCCGCAGAGCCGCTCCCATGTCGGTCATGCCGCCCGCTTCCAGATACTCGTACTCGAAATGCTCCTCCAGATATTCCGGGCCGTTCTTGGTAACCCACTCCGCGCCCGTGTTGAAGTTCAGCACGGCGATTTTCAGCCTTGCGTCGCCGTTCTGCTTGGAAATCGTGCGCAGGGCTTCTATGGTCTCGTCCATGGCGTGGTTCAACGCGCTGATTTTCGCGCCCTTCATGCTCCCGGACGTGTCCAGAATATAGAAGATGTGCAAATCCTTCCGGGGCATTTGGGTCAGTTCGGTCGTAACAGGCATAACGTCTCTTCCTTTCCGGGCGTCCGTCAGTTGGACAGGATTTCTATCGTTTCCCCCCAAGCCTCAAAGCGGATTCCGTCTTTCAGGGGAATGGTCTCTCCGGGCGCGACTTTCCGCGCCCCGCCCCTTGTCGTCACAGCGTCCCAGCGGCGGTCGCTCTTGTTGCGGATTCCCAACGCGCCGCTCTCCTTCGCAACCACCATGGCGACGGGGTCGAGCGCGTCCTTGGCGTCGCAGATTCCGAGCTGGCAACGGTAGACGCGGCTTCCGCGCACGGCGGGAATGGCGTACTGGGCAAGGCGCAACCGGAAGGGAATTTGCGCGGGCCTGCCGCATTTCTCGCAGTCGCAGGGCCTGCCGTCGCGGGTGAAAATCTCGTTGCCGCACGGACAGGGCGCGATGTCGCTCCGGAAGCGCGTCAGGGCGTTGAGCCACGCCGCCTCGCTCGGACGCGCCGACGGCTTTTCGAGCGCCTTTTGGCTGAACGCGTCCAAAAAGATTTTGCGCATATAGTCCGGGAGGCAGTTCCAGACTTTGACGGAGTTCGCGTGGGCGACGGGGTGCGGGGCGTTGGCGGGGTTGTCGGGGTCCATCATGAACAGTGCCTCGCTCCCGTAGAGCTTCTCTTCCAGCGCGGGGGTCAGGGCGGGGACAAGGTAGCGCCGCCCTTCCAAGGGGTGGTTCAGGCAAAAGAGCATATAGAGAATGACGGACATGGAAAAGCGGTCGCTCAAACTGTCCGGCATATTTTTTCGCAACACGATTTCGGGCGCCATATAGCGCGGCTTGCCGACAATGCCCGTTTCGGTCTTGTCAGGCGCCACGTTGTCATTGTCGCCAATCAAAACTTTGCCGTTTCGCGGATTGATGAAAAAGTTGCCGTCGTTGATGTCCTGATAGCTGTAGCCGCCGTTATGCAGAATGCGGAACGCGGAGACAATCGAAAGGCAGGCGTCGATAACGGTCTTGTAGGACGGGAAGCGAACATGACAAAGCGTAAAATCGGTGATGTCGTAATAGCCTTCAGGGCGCAAGTCCATGACATAGCCGAAAGAGCCGTTTTCCCATCCGGTCAAGTCCAGCGGCCACAGAAATTCCTTGCTTGGCGCGCCGCGCATGACGTTTCGGCGCAGGTTTTCCCGGAACGCGTCCGGATTTTTGAGGCTGTCTTTCTTGTACCACTTGAGCGCGGCGGGGGCGCCGTCGTAGTCCGCAAGGTATACTTCCCCCTGCCCGCCCTCGCCCAAAAGCTCCTTGACCGTCAAATCCCGTTGCAGTTCCGTCCGCAGACGAGCGCCGCTTTCCAACATCGCCATTCCCTTTCATCCCCTTTCCGTCCGGAGGGAACATTTCCCACGATACAGATAGGCGCCTTTCGGCGTGACGGGCAGAAACTCCCCCCTGTCTACAATCGGCGTCCCGCGCAACCATACTTGGCGGATTCCGCCGACGGTTGCAAAGCCTTCGTAGGGCGTGTGCCCGGCGGGGGAAACGGAATCCCGCGCCGTGATGACATGGCTGTCGCCGGGGTCATAGATAACAATATCCGCGTCGGCGCCGGGGGCAATCCGCCCCTTGCGGGGCCAGAGCCCGTAGAGCTTGGCGGGGTTCTCGCAGAGGGCGCGGCACATGTCCGCCGCGCTGATACGGCGTTCCGCCACGCCGTAGGAATAGAGCAGTTCGGCGCATTCCCCGGCGCCCGGCAAGCCGGACGGAATGCGGGTGAAATCGTCGTGCGCGGCTTCTTTTTGCGCCTTGGTGAATGCGCGGTGGTCGGAAGAGACAAACTGAATCTCTTTCAGGCGCAGTCCGAGCCAGAGGGCGCTTTGGTCGGAGCGCGGGCGCAGGGGCGGGGCGCAGACATAGAGCGCGGCGTCGCCCGTGCGGTACGCGCCCTCGTCGAGGGTCAAATACCGGGCGCAGGTTTCGGCGAACGCGGCTTGCCCGCGCCGCCGCGCCCGCTTGACTTCCGAGAGCGCCTCCGCGCTTGAAACGCGCCGTATGACAAGCGGCGCCCGCGCCGTCTGCGCGATTCGCAACGCCCGCGAAACGCCTTCCGCTTCCAGCGCGGCGGGGCGCGTCGCCGGGTACGCCGCCGGGGAAACGTCGCCCGCCGCGAGCCGTTCGGCGGCCAGCGCGTCCGAAACGGCCTGATTGCCGCATTCCGCCGCGCAAGTCCCGCCGTAGGCGGACAACACGCGCAGAGCTTCATAAAACTGGCGGTCGCCGAGGGCGTCGGCGCGGAGCAGGAACGACGACGCGCCCTCCCGGAACAGTTCCCGCGCTTGCGCGTGGGTTCCGTCGTTCCACTCCGACAGCGCCATATGCAGGCCGTAATCGCAGAATATTTGGGCGTCGGCTCCGGCGCGGCGGCGGGCGAACGCGCCGCGTAGGGTTTCCCCGGCCTTGGCGTGCGCGACGCCCAGAATAGTCGTCGCGCCGCCGCGCAGCGCCGCCTTGCTTCCGGTATAAAAATCGTCGGCGGTCGCGGTTCCGCCCTCGTCGGAATCGAAATGCGTGTAAGCGTCGATAAAGCCCGGAAAGAGCAGACAGCCCGACGCGTTCACCGCACGGTCGAACGCCCCCCGGCAACGCCGCCCGACTTCGGTTATCTTTTCGCCGTCGGCAATCACGTCGGCCTCTTTGATTCCGCTTCCGGAAACGACGGCTCCGCCTCTGAACAACGTGCGCATATTCGCTCATCCTTTCCCGGCACGGCTCCGGAGATTCTTTGAAAATGAGCATACCACAGTTTTGGCGTTTTGACAAGGGGCGCGGCGCAAGATAGAGGCAAAAGCCCCTTAAGATTTTCCAAACAGGATAAAGGAGCCGGATATAGTTTCCGATTTTGCGCGACGTTTCCGCGCTGCTTATTCGACTTTGCGATGATAATTTCCGTAAATCTGCACGCCCTTTTGCACGGTGATAAAGGCATGGGGGTCAATGCCGCGCACGACGTGAAGAAGCTCCTCTATCTCGTACTTGGAAAGGCTGACGCAAAGCACGTGAATCGCGCCCCCGGTATAGGCTCCCGTGCCTTCCCAGTAGGTCACGCCCCTGTGCAGGTTTTCCATGATGAAGCGCCCTAACTTCTGTTCGTCCTCTTTCGTGAAAATGAGCGCCTGCATGTTGACGTTCTGCTGATGTACGCGGTCAAGGGCAAGGTTCGACGTGACGTTATAGATTAGGGAGTAAATCGCCACTTCCGGCACGAACAGCCACAGGCAAAGCCCGTACAGCGCGGCGTTGAAGCCGATGGAAAAGCGCCCGACCGTAAACGAACTCCCGCGCTTGCTGAGAATCAGTCCGAGGATGTCCAAGCCGCCCGTACTGCAACCGCACGTTAAAACCAGTCCGGAGCCGATTCCGTTGAGGATTCCGCCCAGCAGACAGCCCGTCAAGTAGTCGTCCACCAACGCGCTTTCCGGCGCGGGAATCGCGCTGTAGAACAGGGCGTAGCTGGCGACGCAAATCACGGTTTTGACCGTCAGGGGGCGTCCGAGGTAGCGGAAGGAGAGCAGAAGAATAGGGATGTTGAACAGGAAATAGAGAATCCCGGCGATGTCGGTGGAGCCGAACGAGAAGCCCGCGAAATCCTGCAGGAGCGTGCGGAAAAACTGGCAGTAGCCCATAAGCCCGCCCGTGTAGAGCCGGAGCGGGACAATGAAAAACGCTTGCGCGAAGCACATGACAAGAGTGCCGAAAACGGCGGTGCACAGGCGGAGCCACTTGTTGTGCAGGGAGTTGTAGAGCAAGAAAGATTCCTCCTTTTCGTGGGGCGCCCCGGAGACGGCGGCGCAATGCACTGATTATACGGCTTTTCCCGGAAAAGGCAAGGAAAACTTTCGCCTTCCGCGTCTTGCAATTTCCCTCCGGCGGCGCTATAATGCGCTCCATGGAACGTTACGAACTCATCCGCTCAAACCGGAAAACGCTCGCGCTGGAAATCACGCGGGACGGGCACGTGATTGTCCGGGCGCCTATGCGGACGGCCAAACGCGACATTGACGCGTTCGTGTCGGCGCACGGGGCGTGGATTGCGAAAGGCTTGGAGAAGCAGAGGCGCCGCGCCGCCGCCATGCCTCCGGAGCCGTCCGCGCAAGAACTGCGGGCTATGGCCGAAAAAGCGGCGGAAATCATCCCGCCGAAAGTGGAATACTGGAGCCGCGTCACGGGGCTTGTCCCGGCGGGAATCACGATTACCGCCGCCCGCACCCGTTTTGGGAGTTGTAGCGGGAAAAACCGCCTGTCGTTCTCGTGCTTCCTCGTGAACTACCCGGAAGCCGCCGTTGACCTCGTGGTCGTCCACGAGCTCTGCCACATCCGGGAGAAGAACCACGGCCCCGGCTTTTACGCGTTGCTGTCGCGCTACCTGCCCGACCACAAGGAGCGGAAAAAACTGCTCAAATCAGCCCCCGCGCAAGACACACCAGAAGAAGGAGAGGAACTGTTTTGAAACTGCAATCCCTGCCCGCCCTGCTTGGGGCGAACCCCTACCCCGGACGCGGAATCATCCTCGGACGGAGCGCCGACAACCGCGCTTCCGTCGCGGCGTATTTCATCATGGGGCGGAGCGAAAATTCGCGCAACCGCGTTTTCGCCGTCACTAACGACGGACTCCGCACGAAAGCCTTTGACGCAACCAAGATGAAAGACCCCAGCCTGATTATCTACCATCCCGTGCGCCTCCTCGACGGAAACCTGATTGTCACCAACGGCGACCAGACCGACACCATTTGGGACGCGCTGAAGCAGGGGGAATCGTTCCAGACGGCGCTTTCGGAGCGTTCCTTTGAGCAGGACCCGCCGCATTATACGCCGCGCATTTCGGGCTTGCTGTCCAGAAACGGCGCGTTCCTGCTGTCGATTCTCAAGAGCGACGACGGGCGCCCGGAGCGCCCCTGCCGCTATTTCTACTCGTACCAGTCGCCGCCCGCCGGGGAAGGGCGCTTCATCCACACCTATGCCGGGGACGGGGAGCCCTTGCCGTCGTTCGACGGGGAGCCGATTCGCGTCAAGTTGGAAGCCCCCAACGCCGAAACCCTCGCCAACGGCATTTGGGACGCGCTGAACCATGAGAACCGCGTTTCGCTGTTCGTGCGCTACACGAACCTTGCCGACGGGACGTTTGAAGATAAGATTATCAACCAAAACCGCTGACGGGCGCGCATACTTTAATAGCAATCCACAAAATTACTGCGAATACGACTTGATTCTTTTTAGAAAATCAAGTATCATATTTCGTGGAGAAAGGAGGGAAAAGGAATCGGGAGGAGTAAACTACTCTTTCCTTTTGTCATAATATTGTTTTCCGAAAGCGATTGAAATTCCTAATTATTATGCGGATTGAAATAAATTGCGGATTGAAATAAAACTGTTCCGGAGAGCGCAAAAACAGGCGGCGCGTTGCGCGTCGCCTGTTTTCAAAGCGTGGGTTTACTCGCCCATGGGGGCGCCGCAGTGGGGGCAGAACTTGCTGTCGGAGACCTCCCCGCAGATGGGGCAGGGCTTCCCGGCGGGCGCGGCTTCTTCGGCGGCGGGCTCCTCGGCCTTGGCGGGCTTGCTGGCTTCCAGCTCGGCGATTTTCGCCTTGCTCGCGTTCACGGCGTCCACCAAGTCCTTGACGCCCTCCGGAATCTCGCCGTCATAGTCGCTGACGAACCACTGGCCGATGGCGAGGCAGTTCTTGTCGATTTCCTTCTGCTCCCCGGCGATGGCCACGTTGATTTTGATTGCGTTCGCCACGTCCTTCGCCTTGTCGGTCGCGGTCGTAAAAACGCCCTTGGCCTTCTCCGTGAAATCGTTCGATACGCCCATGTTGTTCAGTCTCCTTTCCAAAATCGCGGCGTCCGTTGCGCGGCGGCGGAGTTCCCGCGCCGATTGCCCCTCGGTTGCCGGAAGCCGCCTTTTCACAATTTGTAGTATACCTTACTTTTTCGGAAAAAGCAACAGATTTTTCACTTTTTTACTGCCTGTCCCCGCGTCCGGCGCGAACGGGAGAAATTTTGCCGCGCCAAAACCGCGCCGCCGTTCCGCGTCGGCGCCAACCCGGAAGGAGGGCTCGCGCTATGACCCGCAATGAATTTACGTTCCTGTCCGCCGACGGAAAGACGGAGCTCCGCGCCGTCGAATGGATTCCGGAGAAACCGTTCCGGGCGGTCTTGCAGATTTCCCACGGCTTGGGGGAGCACGTCCTGCGCTACGACGAGTTCGCGGAGTATCTCGCGGGGCGCGGCGTCGCGGTGTTCGGGCACGACCACCTTGGGCACGGGCTTTCCGTCCCGCCCGACGGCGTGCGCCTGTGGTTCGGCCCAAAGGGCAGTTGGAATTGGGTCGTACAGGACATTTACGCGTTCCGGAGGCTGTCGGAAACGCGCCTCGGCATAAAGCCGGGGACGCCCGTTTTCCTGCTGGGGCACTCGTTAGGCTCCTTTCTGGCGCGTTCGCACCTTATCCGCTACCCCGGAACCGTAGACGGGACAATCCTTTCCGGCACCGGACAGCCCCCCGCCGCCCTGCTCGCGTTCGGACAGGCGGCCATTGCCGAAGAAAGCGCCCGTTTGGGCGAAAAGTCTGTCAGCCGATTGGCGACCGCGCTGGCGTTCGGCTCCTACAACCGCCCCTTCCGCCCGAACCGCACGATGTACGACTGGATGTCGGCGAACGAGGAAAATATTGACGTTTTCCTCTCGTCGCCGCTCTGCGGCGGGGCGCCGACTGTCGGGCTCATTCGGGAAATGCTCTCCGGACTGCGGGAAATCGGCAGTCCGGAACGCTTGCGGCGCATGAACCGCTACGCGCCGATTTTGTTGCTCTCCGGCGAGGCCGACCCCGTCGGCGACATGGGCAAAGGCGTGGCGCGGGTGGAACGCGCCTTCCGCAAGGCGGGAATGCGGGATGTCAGTATGGCGCTCTATCCGGGAATGCGGCACGAAATCCTGAACGAGCGCGACCGTTCCGCCGTCTACGCCGATATTTTCCACTGGATGGAATCCCGCCGGGGCTGTGCCGGAAGGCGTCGCGGCGGCAGCTGAATTTGCCCTGCCCGCAACGCTTTTCGCCCCGCCGTGCGCGTCATAAGGACATCCCTCTTTTCCATACAGTTTCGGGAGGAGGGATGTTTTCATGTGTTCGCTATTGCTTTTCGCCAACACGTTGCTGTTCGCCCTGCGCCTGTCCAACGGCGGCTCGTTCCCAAAGCCGCTGTCCGCGTCCGAGGAGCGCGAATGGCTCGAACGTCTCGCGCAAGGCGACCCGGAGGCGCGGAATGTCCTTATCGAACGCAACCTGCGCCTTGTGGCGCATATCGTCAAGAAATACTACGCCCAGAGCGGGGAGCAGGACGACTTGATTTCCATCGGCACTATCGGGCTTATGAAGGCGGTCTCGACGTTCAAGCCGTCCAAGGGCGTCCGCCTCGCCACTTACGCCGCCCGCTGTATTGAGAATGAAATACTGATGTACTTTCGGGGACAGAGGAAGCTACAAAACGAAGTGTCGCTGTCCGACGCGATTGACGCGGACGGACAGGAGGACGCCTTGCAACTGCTGGACGTGGTAGGCGTGGAAGACACTATGCTGGAAGATTTGCACGAGCGCGACAACGCGCTGAAAGTGCGTCGGCTCGTGCGGGAATGCCTCACGGAACGCGAGGCGGAAATCATCCGCTTGCGCTACGGTCTGGACGGCGCCATGCCGTTGACACAGCGGGAAGTCGCGGCGGCGTTCGGGATTTCCCGTTCTTACGTTTCCCGGATTGAAAAGAAATCCTTGTCCGCGCTCCGGGCGGCCTTGGAACGCCCGACGCGGGGCGCAACTCCGGTTGGCGGCGCTAAAACAACCGGAAAAGCGTCGTGACGACCGCCGCCAAAATTCCGGAAAAAACGGCTTGCAGGGTTTTTCCAAGCAGACAGGGGCGTATGGACAATCCGGTGTTTTCCAGCACGGCGGCGGTTTGGGCGAGCGCCGACAGCCCGCCCCATCCCGCGCAGACCGACGCCAGCACGAAGCCGCGAGAATCCGGCGCAAGCATGGGCGTAAGCGAGAACAGTTCCAGCAGTCCGACAAGCGGCGCGGCGGCGGGGCTGTTCCAATTTTTGAGGGGTCGCGCCAGCACGGAGAAGAACACCACGAAGGCGCAGACGCGCAACATCGCGGACGCGGCGTTTCCGACGGCCTCCACGAACGCCGGGAAGAACGCGGGTTGCGCGGCGGGCGTGGGCGGCGACGCGTTGCGCGGCGAAACTTGCCCGCGAAAGCATAAGCCCGTCAGGAGCGCGGACAGCAGGTGAACGAGCAAAAGCCACAGCCCCGCCCTTGAACTATGAAAGACGCCGACGCCTAACGCGTTGAGCAGAAACGCGGGGTTGGCGTTGTTGCAGAACGTCAAGAGGCGTTCCGCCTCGTCTTTGGTAAGCTGTCCGAGACGATAGAGGTCGGCGGCGGTTCGCGCCCCTACCGGATAGCCGCCCAACAAGCCCAGTAATAACGCACTCCCGGCGGCGCCGGGCAGCCGGTACAAGCCCGTCATGAGCGGCGACAGCCACGGCGACGCCAGCGCCCCGAACCCTAACGACATCAGCAGTCCCGTCGCGGCGAGAAACGGGAAGAGCGCCGGGACGACCGACGCCGCGCACAGCCGCAGGGCGTCCGCCGCGCTTTCCCGCACGCGCCCCGCGTCGGCGAAAAGCCAGACAAGAAGCGCGGCAACAATGAAAAGGTTTGTCCTTTGCCGCCATTCCATTACGTATCACCCGCGAAAAGCGTATGCGGCGGCGCGGGAAAAGATGTGCGAAACTTGTCCGGGTCTTTTCCGCCCCGGCGCGTCATAAAGTGGCAGGAGGACGCAAGGAAAGAGGGGGCGCGTATGCGGAAAAGAACTCGAAGCGGGGCGGCGCTCTGCGCGGCGGCGGAACTGTTTGACCTTCCGGCGGATGTCGTGGCGGGTCTGCCGCGTCTGGAGCTTATCGGAGACCGACAGCTATACTTGGAGCGGCACTTGGGCATTTTGTCCTACAGCGAGGAGAGGATAGACGCCAACACGCCCGCAGGGGTTTTGCGTATCGGCGGACATGACTTGACTTTGCTCGCCATGAGCGGCGAGGAACTGCGCGTGGGCGGCGCGATTCTCTCCTTGGAGTGGGTCAGCCATGGGTAACCGGCTCTGGGAGGCTTGGCGCGGACAGGTTCGGGCGGAAATCGTCTGCGAATACCCGGAACGCGTCCTCAACCTGTGCGGGGCGCGGGGACTGCCCTTCCGCGATTTGCGGCGCGGCGAAAACGGGTCGCTGATTATGACGCTTTCCCACGGCGACTATATCCGCCTGCGGAACGCTTTGCAAAACGTTGACTGCGAAATCCGCCCGTTGCGGCGGATGGGCGCCCGCGCCGCCCTCGACGCGCTGGCAAGGCGTCCGACGCTCTGCGCGTTCGCCGTGATTGTCCCTACCGCGCTGTTCTTGGGGTCGTTTTTCGTGTGGGATTACGACATTCAGGGAAATCAAACCGTGCCGGACGAGCGGATTATGCGGGCGCTGGAAAAACAGGGCGTCGGGCTGGGCGCGTTCGGGCTGTCGCTGGACAGCGAGGACTTGCGGAACCATGTCCTGCTTGAAATTCCCGAATTGGAGTGGATTTCGGTCAACGTTTCGGGGTGCCGCGCCCACGCGCAAGTGCGCGAGCGGACGCCGCCGCCCGAATCCGCCGACACGGAAACGCCGTCCAACGTGATAGCGCGGCGCGACGGGCTCGTGCTGTCGGTCAACGCCCTTGACGGCAAGGCGGTCGTACTGCCGGGGATGTCCGCGGCGGCGGGGGATTTGCTTATCAGCGGCGCGGAGGACTTGGAGACCACCGGGAAAACCCGCGTCATGCCCGCAAGGGGAAGCGTCCGGGCTCGGACTTGGCGCAAATTGGAAACCGTCGTGCCCCTAACGTCAACCGAAAAGCGCTACACGGGGAAACAACTTGCGCACGTCTCCCTGATTTTGGGCACGCGCCGCGTAAAATTCTTTTCAAATCGGGGCTTGGGCGGGTTGGAATCCGGGGCGAAGTATGATAAAATAACGCGGAGAAACGCGCTGTCCCTTCTGGGGTTGCCCCTTCCCGTCGCGCTAGTTCGGGAACAGTACCGCTTTTACGAGGCCGTCCCGGTCGAATTGAGCCCGGAGGAGGCGCAAAGGCGCGGCGAAGCGGCGTTGCGGGAGGCGCTGGAGGCCGAACTGCCCCCGGAAAGCGAAATCCGCTCCGCGCTCTGCGCGGCGCGGCGGCGCGGCGGCGTTTTGGAAGTCACGCTTTCGGCGGAATGCGCGGAGGAAATCGGCCAACGCGTGCCCATGCGCGCCTCGGACGCGTAAAATATTGCACTTGCAGAGGTGAAACGAATTTGGAACAGAGAGTCGGCATGGAGCGGCTCGAACAGGCGGCGAACCTGTTCGGCTCGTTTGACGAAAACATCCGCCTGCTGGAACGGGAATTTTCCGTCACGGCGGTAAGCCGCGACGGGGAACTGCGCGTCAGCGGCGACGCGGAAAACGTCATGATGGCCTGCAAGGCGGCGGAGGGGTTGCTTTCGCTGTCGGCGAAGGGCGAGACGCTCGGCGAACAGAACGTGCGCTACGTCTGTTCGCTGGTGCGCGCCGGGAAGGGCGACAAAATCGCGGAGCTGTCCGGAAACGTGCTCTGCGTTTCGGCCAAGGGCAGGCCTATCAAGCCCAAAACGCTCGGACAGGAAGCCTATGTTCGTTCCGTGCTGAAAAATACGGTGACAATCGGCGTCGGCCCCGCCGGGACGGGCAAGACGTATTTGGCGGTGGCGGCGGCGGTCGCGGCGTTCCGCGACAAGCAGGTAAACCGCATTATCCTGACGCGTCCGGCGGTGGAGGCCGGGGAGCGCCTCGGATTCCTGCCCGGAGACCTGCAAAGCAAGGTCGACCCGTACCTGCGCCCCCTCTACGACGCCCTCTTTGACCTGCTGGGCGCGGAAACCTATCAGAAGTACGTGGAGCGCGGGAGCATTGAAGTCGCGCCGCTGGCGTATATGCGCGGGCGCACGCTCGACGACAGCTTTATTATTCTCGACGAAGCCCAGAACACCAGCCGCGAACAGATGAAGATGTTCCTGACGCGCCTTGGGTTCGGCTCGAAAATCGTCATCACGGGCGACGCCACGCAAATCGACCTGCCGGAGGGCAAGCTGTCCGGGCTCAAAGACGCCATGCGCGTACTGCGCGACGTGGAGGGAATCGGAATCTGCGAGTTGACCGACGCCGACGTGGTGCGCCATGTGATGGTACAGCGCATCGTGCAGGCATACGCGGAATACGAAAAGCGCCACGGCGCGGAACAGCCGGACAGCGGCAAGCGCGTCGCCCGCACGGGAAGCGTCCGGCGGACGCCCGGAAGGGGGCGGCGGTAATGGCGAAGTGCCACTTAATCTCCGTTCGCGCCACAATCCCCGGCATGGACGACGGAATCCGGGCGTTCATCCGAAAGACAATCCGCACGGCGTTGGAGGCGGAAGGCGTAACGTTTCCCTGCGAGGTCAACGTGCTCCTGACTTCCGATAACGGCATTCAGGAAATCAACCGCGAACAGAGAAACATCGACGCGCCGACGGACGTTTTGAGTTTTCCCATGTTCGACCTGTCGCCGGGGGAACTGCCGAACCCGGAGGACGACGCCGACCCGGAAACCGATTGCGTCCCGCTTGGGGATATGGTCATCTCTATGGAGCGCGTGGCGGCGCAGGCGAAGGAGTACGGGCACTCCAACCGCCGGGAGCTGTCGTATTTAGTCGCGCACTCCGTTCTGCATTTGCTGGGCTACGACCACGCGGACGAGGGCGCGGAAAAGGCGCGAATGCGGGCGCGGGAAGAGGCGATTTTGTCGAAACTCGGACAGGCGCGGGGAAAATCCTGAATAACAAACCGCCCTCCCCGTTTGGGGAGGGCGTCGCGTTGTCGCGGGCAGGGAAATCAGCCGTTGAGTTTTGCGGTAAGTTCCGCCACTTTCGCGGCGGCTCCTTCATAGCCTTTGTCGGCGGCTTGCTGGTAGTATTTGAGGGCTTTTGCGGAATCCTGCGAAACGCCGCCTCCGTATTCATAAAGTTGCCCCAGATAGAAGAGCGCGTATGCGCTTCCCATATCAGCGGCTTTTTCAAAATACTTCCGCGCTTTCTGGTAGTTCAGATGTCCCTTGCTTTCATCACTATAGAGCGTAGCTAAATTATTTAACGCGTCCAAGTGTTCCAGTTCGGCGGCTTGTTCCCAGTATTTCACTGCGTTGTCATAGTCGCCGACGTTGAAAGCCGCCGAGCCCTGATTAAACAAGGTTTGCGCGTCCGTTTCGGGCGTTTCGCCGCCCTCGGACGTTTGCGCGGTTTCGCCGCCGTTGTTGTCAGCGGGAGCGGGCGTTCCGCCGCCGCAAGCGACGCACACGACCAGAACCGCCAGCGCAAGCAAGAGCAAGATTCCGCGTTTCGTCAATCGCTTCATATATCAAGCCTCTTTTCAAATCGTATTCCGATAGG
>JAFXQD010000021.1 GCA_017527365.1 Oscillibacter sp. | reverse complement strand
CGCAAGTTCGGAAAGCGCCCCCGCGCCCGACGCAAGCGGGCTTGTCAACATCAACACGGCGGGCGCGGCGGAGTTGCGCGCCCTGCCCGGCGTCGGCGACGCCCTCGCCGGACGCATTGTCGCCTATCGGGAGGAGCACGGCGCCTTCGCCCGCATAGAGGACGTTATGCGCGTTTCCGGCATCGGGCAGGGCAAGTTTGACGCTATGAAAGACTTGATAACCGTGTAGCGCGGGGAAAACGCCTGCTCCGCACACAAAATTTTCGCTTGCAATGAAAAAAACCTCTTGCAAACAGAGATAAAAAATAGTATAATAAACAAGAGGAGGCGTTCAAAATGAACAAAAAGACACTGGTGCTTGATTTTGTGCTGGCGGTTTTACTGACAGTCACAGCATTGACGGCGGATACGACGCATGATGTTTTCACAGTAGCAGATTTGGCTCAACTTGCAAATAGCAGTGATACATTCTATCTGCGAAATGACCTGAATCTGACGAATTACGGCACTTGGACGCCGATAAACTTCTACGGAACCTTTGACGGACAGGGACATTCTATTAAAGGTCTCACTGTTTTCGCAACGGATACTGCTGGAGGCTTATTCAATGAATTGCATGGAACGGTCAGAAACCTTCATGTTGAGGGAAATATCACTGTGACAATAACAAGCAATGCGGGAGCATTTGTCGCGCATCCTGACCACCCCGCGATAGGAAATCATGGCGCCGTATCTTTTGCTCATGCGGCGGGCGTTTTAGCCGCTTACCTTGGCAAAGAAGGACAACTCTTTTGCGTATCAACCAGCGGAAATGTGACAGGAGGTCGCGGAGTAGGCGGACTCTTGGGAGGTTGTCACCGTAATAGCATAATTTGCGATTGCTTCTCTACCGTAGATATAACCTATACTGGTGATAATACATCCAGTTGCGGCGGCTTGGTAGGATGGCTGGCATGGGGTGAAAGTCATTCCGCCGTAATTCAAAATTGTTACGCTTCAGGCACAGTCACGTCAGCCGCCGACCTCAGAAGCAATGGATTAGTAGGAAATAATGTGGCGGGGTATGAAGCTGTCGTTAATTCTTACTATTGTAACTATCATAATCCCAAAGTTGTTGACGCTGGAATGTACCAGACAGTAGAGGATATGAAACAACAGGGCACTTATGTTGGCTGGGATTTCTCCAACGTGTGGAAAATGTCCGCGTCGCAAAATGACGGCTTCCCGTATTTGCGCCCCCCGGCGAAAGTCGCCCCTTCCGACGTAAGCCTGAACATGGAAACCCTGTCTTTGGAACCGGAAGATTCTCAAATGCTACAGGCTACCATTCTTCCCGCCAACGCCACAGCACGACATCTGGATTGGTATTCCTCCGATACGGACATTGTGGAACTGTCGCCCGTCAGCCATTCTACCTCTGGAGAAATCAACGCCCGTATGATGGTCAACGCGAAAGCACCGGGCGTGGCGGTTGTCACCGCTGTGACAACAGAGGGCAAAATTGAGGCGGCTTGCGCCGTGACCGTCTCCGACGGAACATCCGAACCGCTTCCAGCGTATCGCCTGAATGGAATCACGATTCAGGACAGCAACGGCAAAGCCTTGACTGCAATTCCGTCCGGCTCTTTCCTTGCTACCGTTTCCGTGACGAACATCGCATCCGCTGAACGTCCGACAATCATGCTTACGGCATATACGGCGGAGGGAAAGTATGAGGGGCTGTTCTATGTCACGCTGAAATCTCCTGTGGGCGGTACGATTGAGGCGACAATTCCCGTGAACAATGCCGCCGGGAATATTGCACAGTTGAAGGCGTTCGCGGTCTCGTCGCTCTCGGACTTGAAAATGATAGGCAATCCAGTCAGTTTCCCCGCGACATAGCGCGGCGCCCTCCCCCGGACGCGGGGAGGGCTTTTTGCGCTCGCCTTTCGCAAAATCCGGCGCGAGCATTGACAAACGCCCGGATTGGCGGTATCATATGACATGGTTTATCAAATCATTGAACGGGGGCGCGGGACAATGTGGAATCTTGTCAGCGACAGCAGTTGCGACCTTTTGGAGCGGGACTTTCCCGGCGGGGGCGTCCGCTTCGCGTCGGTTCCGTTGCGGATTCGCGTCGGGGAGCGGGATTTCGTCGACAACGACGCCCTGCGGGTTCCCGACCTGCTCAAAGCCATGCGGGAGGAAAAGGCGGCGTCCTCGTCGTCGTGCCCGTCCCCGGCGGCTTACGCCGCCGCCTTCGCCAAGGGCGTCAAGTCCTTGTGCTTCACGATTTCCTCCGCCCTGTCCGGGAGCTACAACGCCGCCCTGCGGGGGCGCGAGATGTGTTTGGAAGAACACCCCGAAAAGCAAATCTGCGTGATTGACAGCAAGTCCACGGCGGGCGTGCCGTACCTGCTTCTCCGCCGCGCAAAGGAGCTCATGGAAGCCGACCCCGGCGGCGGGCGCTTCGAGGAAATCTGCGCCGAACTGCGCACCTATCAGGCGTCGCTCCGCACCTGCTTCACGCTGGAGAACTTCGACAACCTCATCAAAAACGGGCGTATGCGCCCGCTGGTGGGGACGCTCCTGCACACGCTGGGCATTCATATCGCGGCCATCGGCACGGCGCAGGGGAGCATACAGGTCGTGGGCAAGGCGCGGGGCGACGCGAAAACCTACCGCCTTTTGGCGGACATCATGAAGGTGAGCAAGGACTGCACCGGGGCGTCGGTGATGATACACCACTGCGAGAACCTCGCCGGGGCGGTGAAGCTGAAGGAGGTCATTTTGAAGGAACTGCCCGTGAAGAGCGTGGAGCTCATGCCCTGCCGGGGCTTGAACAGCTTCTACGCCATGGAAAAGGGCTTAATCGTGGGCTACTGACGCAACGCCGCGCCCCTGTCGCAACGACGGGGCGCGGCGTTGCGTCATGTATATTCCTCTTCCGACAAGCCAAGGTCATAGGCGGCTTGCCGCTCCTGTTCGGCTTCCTCGTGGCGGTTGAAGTACGTCAACAGCGCGTAGCGGAGATAGTGATTTTCGGGCAAATCCGGGTATGCCTCTATGCCACTCTCAACATATTGCAAGGCTTCTTCGTAACGGTTCAGCCTAATCAGCGTGTAGGCGGCGTTATAATATTCGATTGACTGTTGATAGGGATAGGTCTCTTGTAAAGGTATTGCAGATTCAAATTCCTTTAACGCCTCACGATAACGCCCTAATCGATACAAAACCCGCCCCAGATGGTCATAAGATGTGTACCTATCTGTGTTCAGTTGAATCGCCTGACGGTATGCGGAAACCGCTTCGTCAAGTTGATTGGAGAGGTACAACAGAACACCCAATGCATAATAGGCATAATCATTATCCGGGTCTAATTCCACCGCTTTCCGCGCTTCATGCAAAGCGTTATCTTTTCGTCCTTTAATCCAAAGGAGAATGGCATAGACACTATGATATTCCGAATTATCTGGATTTAATTGCAGGGCAGTCGTACATTCTGAAATGGCACCGTCATTATCGTAAGTCCCAGCTAACGCCTGAGAAAGATTAAAATGATACTCCGCTACTTTTGAATCTAATTCAACAGCAGTTTTGTATGCTTCGATAGCATCTTTGTTGTATTGCTTTGCCGCTTTCTCGTTCCCTTCTGCGTATTTACGATTTCCCATCTTAGTCAGCGTTACGCCCTTATCGTTGTGGTACTGCGCAACGTCGGGGGCAAGGGCGCAGGCGATTTTATTTTCCTCCAAGGCTTCCTCCAGCCGTCCGTCCTTCGCCAGCGCGACGGCGCGTTTGTCGTGGGCGAACGCGTCGCTTTGGTCGTCCTCAATGACCTGCGAGTATTCCAACGCCGCGCCCGCAAAATCGCCCATGTCGGCAAGCTGGTCGCCCATGTTCATATGAAATTCCGGGCTGTCATAGAGAATCTTCTTGACCTTTTGCCGCGCCTCGTGTTGGACGCCAAGAAAAATAATCAGCGTTAGCAACACAAAGAAGCAAAAGACGGCAACAATCAGCCACAAGCGCATTCCACGCCGTCGACGCGCCGCTTTTGCGCTTCTTGTCAGAAGGATTTTACTTTCTGGGGCGGCGGGGCGGCTTTTGAGCCATTCAACTAAGGCAGTGAGGGCAGTCATAATAACTCCCGCAACGCCTGTGACGATTGCCGCCATAACTTCGCTTGTCATGCCCCCGCCCCCTTTCGACGCTTTTCCACAGTATAGCGCGATTTCCGCGAAAAGGCAAGCCCCAAACGGGGCAAAAATCGGAGCGCGACGCCGCCGGGAGGCAGGGGCGCCGCGCTCTAATCGTTTCGCATATGTCCATGTACGCGCCCGGAGGGGCGGCTTGCCGGTCGGAAAGGGTCTGCGCGGCGGGAGCGCGTCCGCAAGGGAGGGGCGGAGCGCGTCGGCGGCGCGCCGCGCCGGAAGGGTTGGCGTCACAGGACGGCTTCCGCAGTCATGCCTAGGCGCCGTCGGCGTCCCCGGCGAGGCGCCGGAGCTCGCTCAGGCAGTTGGCGCAGACATTCTTGCCGCGGAAAACATGGATTCCGGTGTCCTCGTTGCAGAAAATGCAGCTTGGGGCGTATTTTTTCAGAATGACGGACGAGCCGTCAACATAGATTTCAAGGGAATCGCGCTCGGCGATGTCGAGGGTGCGGCGCATTTCGATAGGCAGGACAATGCGTCCGAGTTCGTCAACTCTTCTTACAATTCCGGTGGATTTCACGATGTATCTCCTTCCAGCGTGGCGGCCCCGCGAGGGGGAAGTTTATGAATGATACCGTCCCCGACCGTCTCTCCGCGCCGACTGCCCCGGCCAGCCCGCGCCGCTCTGCGGTCTCTGGAACACATGAAAAACATACCATAGTTTGTAATAATTTGTCAATTACAAAGCGAAAACTTTTTATGAACAATTTGTAAAAAAATGTTAGAGTATGAACCGTTTATGAACAAATCCGTTACTTTTTTCCATAATTTGCAAGGAGTGGAAAAGAATGGCTTTATCTCTGATATGGACGGCGCTTGTCGTCTGCTCGCTGGTATTCGGGGCGCTGTCGGGGCGCATGGAGGCGGTGTCGGCGGCGGCGCTGGAGGGCGCGGCGTCGGCGGCGGAGCTCTGCCTGTCGATGGCGGGGGCGCTGATGTTGTGGAGCGGCGTCATGGAGCTGTTGCGGGAGGCGGGGGCGGCGCCGGCACTGGCGCGGCTGTTCCGCCCGGTACTGCGGCGGCTGTTCCCGGAGGCGGGGCGCGACCCGGAGACGCTTTCGGCGCTGTCGGCGAACGTGACGGCGAACCTGCTGGGGCTTGGCAACGCGGCGACGCCGCTGG
>JAFXQD010000020.1 GCA_017527365.1 Oscillibacter sp. | reverse complement strand
TCCCCAAAGGGGAGGGGGACGCTTTTTTATGAGCTTTTCGTCTCTGTGTCTCCCCCTTTGGGGGAGATGTCACGCAGTGCCGGAGGGGGTTTTTTATTAAAGTTAATGACATTGGGTTCTATGCCGTCCATGATACCATATTCGCCTGAAAAATCAAGCGTCAAGCGGCGCAATCGTCATTGTGAACAGTTTTTTAAAAACATTTTGTCAAAGTTTGGGGTTGCCAAACGCGCCATTCTTTTATAAAATAATGCGTCGGAACATGGGGTAATGTCGCAATACGTTTTGCCGGGGGACGCGCTCCCCCTGCGAATAAAACACTTTGGAAGGAAGAGTGGAAGAATGAAAAAGTGGTTGTCTCTGCTCCTTGCGTCCCTCTTGGCGTTGAGCCTCGCGGCCTGCGGAGGCGGCAACGCGCCCGCGCCGTCCGGCGGCGACGCCGACGCGAACGCCGACAGCGGCTCCGCCTCCGCCCCGTCCGCCAACAGCATCCGCCTTGTCAACGGCAAAATTGAGGTGGACTCCGCCCTCAAAAAACTTGCCGCCATGTACAAGGAGGAAACGGGCGTCGATGTCAGCATTGAGTCCATGGGCGGCGGAATCGACATTCAAGGCACCCTCAAAGGCTACTATCAGGCGGGCAACATGCCGGACATCTTCGTCAACGGCGGCGCGTCCGACTTCGCCAACTGGGGCGGGCTGTGCGCCGACATGAGCGACCAAGCGTGGGCGTCCGACACCGACGCCGCCTATGTCAACGATGACGGCGTTGTCGGCTTCCCCTACACCGTGGAGGCAATCGGCCTCGCCTACAACGCCGACATTCTCGAAAAGGCGGGCGTTGACCCCGCGACGCTGACAAGCCCCGCCGCCTATGAAGAAGCCTTCGCAACCATTGACGGCATGAAGGACGAACTCGGCTTGACCGCCGTCGTCGGCTACTACACGGAGCCTGTCAACCTCTACTGGTCTACCGGAAACCACCTCTTCGGCAACTACGAGGACGCCGGGCTTGAACGCGACGACACGACCTATTTTGACCTCCTCAGCGACGGCGGACAGCTTGACGTTGACCGCTTCACCGCCTTCGCGGAGTTCGTCGCCCTGCTCCAGCAGTACGCCGACCAAAGCATGATGATTTCCGGCACCTATGACCAGCAAATCCTCAACTTCGCCTCCGGAAAGTACGCCTTCGTCACGCAGGGCTCTTGGATTGGCGCGACGATGACCACCGACGACGCCGACGCCTATGCCGCCGCCGGGAACTTCAAGGTGGGCATGGCGCCGTATGCGTTCCAAGACGGCATTGACACGATTCTGACAAACTCCCCGTCTTGGTGGGCTGTCTACAAGGACGGCAACGTGGACGCCGCCAAAGCGTTCCTGCAATGGCTCACCACCGACGCCGCGCAGGAAGTGCTCGTCATGGAAGCCGGGTTCATCAGCCCGTTCAATTCCAGTCCTTATATCGCCACCGACCCCTTCGCCCAGACTATCGCCGACTATCAGGCGGCGGGCAAGACTTCCGGCTGGCACTGGCTCGGCAATAAGGAAGGCCTCGCGCAGAACTACACCGGGCAGGTGTTCAACGACTACGCGCAGGGCAACCTTGACACTGACCGCTTTGTACAGGTTATGCAACAGGTTTGCGCTACCGCTTACGGCGGATAATCGGACTTGAACTCAAAAGCGGGCAGTTTCCCTGCCCGCTTTTCTGAACGGAGAAAGGAGTAACGCGCTTATGGATTCCCCTAATCCGATGAAAAAAGCGCTGTCCCTGCTGTTCCTGATAGCGGGCGTCGCCTGTCTGGGCTGGTCTCTCGCCATGGACTGCGCGGGCGGCGGACAGCTTTACCAGTATCGCGGCGCGGTCTTGATTATCGGCATTATCGGCTTTTTCGCGGGGCTGTACCTGTTCCCCACGATGACCCATCACCGCGACATTGTCAACGTAATCTTTCTCTTTCCCCTGCTCTTTACGTTCGGCGTAACCGTCATTATTCCGCTTGTCCTCGGCATTTTCTATTCCATGACCGACTGGACGGGAATCCGCTATACGCAGTTCGTGGGGCTTGCCAACTACGCGCAGATGTTCCGGGAAGTCAGCTTCCTTTGGTCGTTGCTCATTACCGTGCTGTTCGTGGTCTTTAACATGGTGCTGGTCAATTTAGTGGGCTTCGCGCTGGCGTTGCTGTGCACAAGCCGCTTGAAGGGCGTCGGATTCTTCCGCGCCGCCTACTTCCTGCCCAACCTTATCGGCGGAATCGTCCTCGGCTACGTCTGGCAGTTCGTGTTCAACAACGTGCTTGTGAAAGTCACGGGCGCGTCGTTGCTGACGAAAACGCCGTCCGCGTTCGCCGCCATTATCATAGTCTATATCTGGCAGTACGCCGGATACATCATGCTGATTTACGTCAACGGGCTTGTGACCGTCCCCGGCGACGTGCTGGAAGCCGCCGCCATCGACGGCGCCAACGCCTTTACAACCCTCTTGCGCATTAAAATTCCCATGATTGCGTCAACCATTACTATTTGCACGTTCCTGACGCTCACGTCCGCCTTTAAGCAGTTTGACGTGAACATGGCGTTGACGAACGGCACGGGTTCCGTCATGGACTTCATGGGGCAGTACCTCTCCAACGGCACGCAAATGCTCGCCCTCAACATCTACAACACCGCCATTTCCAAAAACAGTTACGCGCTCGGACAGGCGAAAGCCGTACTGTTCTTTATTATCCTTGCCTGCGTGTCTCTCGTTCAGGTGCGGATTTCCAACAGCAAGGAGGTTGAGCTGTAATGAAAACGAAACTCAAAACCTCTACTTTCGTCACGATTATGGTCATTGCCATTATTGTGGCGCTCTACACGCTCGCGCCGTTCTTTCTGGTGTGCATTAACGTCCTGAAAAACGCCAACGGCATTGTCGCCGACCCCGTGTCCCTCGCCGGGGCGAGTTTCCAACAGCTTATGACGAACCTTTCCAACGTCGTCAACAACTCCAACTTCAGTTTCTGGTACGCCTTCGGCACGTCCGCGCTCATTACGATTCTTTCGCTCATCCTGCTTGCGCTCTTCGGCGGTATGGCGGCGTGGGTTATCTGCCGCAACAAGACTGTGTGGAGCAACGTCATTTACATGGTCTTTATCGCCTCCATGATTATCCCGTTCCAAGTGGTCATGCTCCCGCTGATTTCCACGTTCCGCGACGTGGGGAACTTCGTGGGAATCTCCATGTTGCAGTCGATACCGGGCATTGTGTTCGCCTACTGCGGCTTCGGCGGCGCCATGACGGTCTTTATTTTGACGGGCATGGTCAAAACCGTGCCCTACGACTTGGAGGAAGCCGCGTCCATCGACGGCTGTTCCTACGAGGGGATTTACTTCCGGATTATTTTCCCGCTCCTGCGCCCGTCCGTGGTTACGGTGACAATCCTGAACGGGATGTGGATTTGGAACGACTACCTGCTCCCGTCGCTTATGCTCGGACAGAACGGAAAAGTAAAAACTCTGCCCGTGGCGGTGCAGGCGTTTGTCGGCTCCTACGTCAAGCAGTGGGACTTGATTCTGACCGCCGCCCTGCTTGCCATGATTCCCATGATTATCATTTTCTTGATTGCCCAGCGCCAGATTATGAGCGGCATGGTGGAAGGCGCGGTGAAATAAGCCCCGCATACGCGCTTTAAAAATCCCCCCGGTCTTGTAACCGGGGGGATTCGTATCGCATGAAACGGGCGGAGCCGAACCGGAAAGCAACTCAACCGTTGCGGGGCGCGGACTTTTCCATATCCTGTTGCGACGTGATTTCTATTTTGCTGTCAGGTATTTCAAGCCCCCAGTTATCCCAGCCGACGTAATTTCTCCTTGCGAAAAGCTCTATTTTCTTCTGCTTCGGAAACATTCGCGTGATTCCGTCAATCACCTGTTCCGGCTTTTCGCTATGTTCGCCGCGACGTATTGACAGCAACTGTCGGACATTTCTCGCGCCGCGTGGCGACGGAAACCGCCCTTTCTTGAAAGCAAGGACAAATTCCGTTTGCGACAGCGTGTAACGTCCGGGATTATGCGCCCGCTTATCCCACACGAAAGCGACGGTCTTATATTTAAATCCCCACGCTTCCCCCAATTCTATCGCGTTCGCTAATTGCGGTCCCGTAGTCCACATGAATAAAATGCAGTCGTCGGCGGAAATGGAGTTGACATCCAGCCCCTTTAACTCCTTCAATTTCAGAGTGGGATATTTGAAATTCGCCGCGCTGATAAACACATTGCGTTCAAAGCCGACGTTGAAAGCCTTAACGCTTGACTTGTCATATTGCATTTTTCCGCCGTAGTCCCATGGGGGGTCGGCGTAAATGACATCATACTTTTCGGACGGCAGAGGCGGGTAAATCTCTTCAAGGGGATTTATCTTCTTGCGCCGCCGCGCTTCCGGATTGTACTTGGAATAGCCGCTGACAGCGGTCTTCTTGGGGTCGTCCATTAAAATCGCTCCTTCCGTATCAGAAAGCCTTATTATTTTACGTCATATGTCGCTCAAAGTCAATATCAGAGCCTTAAAATTTTCTGATTGTTACTTATAACCCGTTGACTTTTTAATGCCCGGTTATATCATACGGAAACGGGAGGGGCGGCTATGGTCAAAAAGAAGTTCGGCGAACGCGTCCGCAATTTGCGGGCGCAAAGCCGCATGAGCCAAGAGAAATTTGCGCTTCATATTGGCATGGACAGAACCTATCTCGCCTCCGTTGAGAGCGGGAAAAGAAACATTTCCATTGAGAACATCGGCAAAATTGCGGGAGGCTTCGGCATAACGCTGGAAGAGCTGTTCAAGGGGATGTAAGAAGGGGTTGGGGCGAATGGCGACGCAGGAATTGCGCAAAAGGGCAAATTGGCAAACGATTAGCGGAGCAAAAGCGTTAAAAACAGAGGAACTGTTTCAAACTTCCCTGCAAAGCGCCTTGGATTCGGTTTTTCCGGGACAGTTCCTTGTAGACAGGCATCCCCCTGAATTTGGCGACATTTACTCCGCTTATCCGTTGCCGCAAGACACGCTGGACAAGATTTACAACGTTGACGTAAGCCTGAGGAAAGCGAACGGAAAACCCAAATATGAATGGGGAATTTCCATGGATTTCGCTATCAGGAATTTGCAAAACGGGAAAATCCTGTTCGGCGAAATCAAACGCCAAGACGGATGGGTCGAAACGACGGATATGCAGGCCGGGCGCGGAAACGCGCATGAAAGAAGCTGTAAATACTTCACGCCGGGGCTTATGAGGATACTCCGTCAAACGGGCGGATTGTCGGAAGAAATACTCCCGTTTTGGCTCGTCATAGTTGGGGATATAACAAGAGACCCGCGCAGGAACAGAGAAATAGCGTATTGGTTTCAGGAGTATACCAAAAACTACTACATGTGGCGTAATACAAACGACGTTGGCGACATGCTCGACTTTTTTGAAAACAACTTGTTGCCGTATCTGCTTTGACAGTCCCGCATGTAAGGGAAGGCGCGGTGAAATAAGCCCCGCATACGCCAAAAGCAAATGTTGCGCAAAATCCCCCGGCTTGCGCCGGGGGAATCCGTTTCACGAACAGGAAAGGAAAGATTATGAGACTGTTTGACCCGGAAGGGCCCGTGATGTCCGCGCTTGGGACGTTCGCGGATTTGGTATTCTGCAATATTTTATTCTGCCTGTTCTCCCTGCCGCTTTTCACGGTCGGCGCGTCGGCGTCCGCGCTGTGCGACTGCGCGCTTTCCCTCGCGGAACAGAGGGAAGAATCTTTTATCGCGGGGCAGTTCTGGAAGGCGTTCCGGCGCAACTTCCGGCGCGGGACTGCCTTATGGCTGATTTTGCTTTTAGGGGTTCTATTTTTGTGGGCGTACTCCCGCGCCGCGGACGCCCTGCCCGGAGATTTGCGCCGCCTTTACCGCGTGACTTTCTTCGTCCTGCTGTTCCTGTACGCGGCGGGGGCGCAGTACGTCTTTCCTTTGCAAGCCCGTTTCAGCCGGGCGGGGAATCAGCCGTCCCTGTGGGGCGCACTGAAAACGGCGTGGCTGTTAAGCGCCGCCGCCCTGCCTTGGACGCTCTGCGCGACGGGAATCGGCGTCGCGGCGGTTTGGGTCTCGTTCTTCATGAATCCGGCGTTTCTGAACACAGCCGTTTTCCTATGGGCTTTCGCGGGCTTCGCCGTCGTCGCCTACCTTCAAAGTTTCTTCTTCCTTAAGGCGTTCCGGCTGTTGTAAGGCCTTCTTACGGCGCGTCGGGCGACGGCGGATTTTCCAGCTTTGCGACAAATCCGCCCCGGTCAATCGTGACTTGGAACGTTTTCATGGGATACTCCGAGTCGCGGCAGTCCTCGAACGCCTCCAAAAGCCCCGCCGACGCCAGCGGACAGGCGACGCAATGCGCGTAAGGCTTGGCGCGGTACGTCGGCTCCATGTCCTCGGTCTCGTAACGCGCTACGGCTTCCTGTAGCCAAACGACGTTGTTTTCCGCGTCAACCTTGACGATTTCCGCCGTCAAAACGATGTTCCGCAACGGCGCGACAGGCTCCGCCGCGCCGAC
>JAFXQD010000019.1 GCA_017527365.1 Oscillibacter sp. | reverse complement strand
TTTAATAAAAACCCCCTCCGGCACTGCGTGACATCTCCCCCAAAGGGGGAGACACAGAGACGAAAAGCTCATAAAAAAGCGTCCCCCCTCCCCTTTGGGGAGGGGGACAGGGGGAAGGGTTTCCCTAAGTAAATGACATTGCGCCGGAACGCGCCCCCGGACAGGAGAAATCAAAATGACGCAAATCGCAACAGTAGAACGCGTGTTGGACGCGACCCACGCCTTAATTTCCGTGCCGCGCAAGTCCGCCTGCGGGCACGACTGCGCCGAATGCGCCGGGTGCGGCGTCACGGGCATGGCCGTGCGCGCCAAGACCTTGAACCCTATCGGCGCCGAACCCGGACAGCAGGTCGTGGTGCAGAGCAGTACCAAGAATATGCTCCGCGTGATAGCAATCGTTTACCTTCTCCCTGTCGCGCTGTTCCTTATCGGCTACCTTCTGGGCGCGGCGCTGACCGAACGCGTCCCCGCGCAGTACGCCTGCGCGGCGGCGGGATTCTTCCTCGGCTTTGTCCCCGCCGTCCTCTACGACCGCCGCCTCCGCGCCGCCGGGGGGCTGTCGTTCACCATCGTGCGCTTATTTTAGCGTATGTTCGGCTACGTGCGCCCGCCGCTCGACGGGCTCCCGCAAGAGGACGCCGAACGCTTCCGCCGCGCCTACTGCGGCCTCTGCCACGCGCTTTCCCGGCGCGGCGCGGCGGCGCGTTGCGTCCTCAACTACGACTTTACGCTTCTGGCAATCCTGCTTTCGGACGGCGAAGGCGCGTCGGACAAGCGCCGCTGTATTGTGCGCCCCGTGCGCCCGCGCCCGGTTCTCTCGCCTACCGCCGCCTTGGAGCTCGCCGCCGACGAAAGCCTGATTTTAGCCTATTGGAAACTGCGGGACAACGTGCGCGACGACGGGCTTGCCAAGGGGCTCGCGTCCCGGACGGCTTGCGCGTTCCTGCGCGGCGCCTACGAGAACGCCGCCTCCGACCGCCCGGAGTTCGCCGGACGCGTAAGGGCGCAGCTGGACGTTCTGCGCGGCATGGAAGCGGAGCGCGTCGCCTCGATAGACGCCCCCGCCGACGCGTTCGCCGCGCTCCTGCGCGACGCGGCGCGGGATGTCGCACCTGCGGCAAGGCGGCGCGTGCTGGAAGAAATTCTCTACCACTTGGGGCGCTGGGTTTACCTTATCGACGCGGCGGACGACCTGAAACAAGACGCCGCCTCCGGCGCTTACAACCCCGTCGCCCTGCGCTACGGGCTCTCCGGCGGGCGTTGGACGGACGCCGCCCGACAGGAATTTTCCGTCGTCCTCTCCCATTCCCTGCAACGCATTGCCGCCGCCTTTGAACTGTGGGATTTCGGCGCGTGGAATCCGCTCTTGGAGCGTATCTTTTATTCCGGGCTGTTTCAGGTGAGCCGCGCCGTGCTCGACGGCGCTTTCCATAAAAAACGTATCGAAAGCGAGGCGAACGAATGAAAGACCCGTATGCCGTCCTTGGCGTCTCCGAGACCGCCGCGGACGAGGAAATCAAGCGGGCTTACCGGGAACTCGCCCGGAAATACCATCCCGACAACTACCAGAACAACCCTTTGGCGGACTTGGCCGAAGAGAAAATGAAGGAAATCAACGCCGCCTACGAGGAAATCAACAAGCACCGCGCCGGGGGGCGGAGCGATTACCAAAGCTACCAAAGCGCCCGCCCGTCGTCCGCCGGGGGCGCGTACTACGAGGCGCGTTACAACAGTAGCGCGAGCCCCGACTTACAGCGCATTCGCCGGGAAATCCAAACGGGAAACCTCACGGAAGCGGAAACCCTTCTCAACCGCTGTCCGGAGCGCAACGCGGAATGGTACTTTTTGCGCGGCGCGTTGCGCCAGAAGCGCGGCTGGATGGACGACGCCCGGCAGGATTACCAACGCGCCTGCCAAATGGACCCGACAAACTTGGAATACCGTCAAGCCCTGCACTACATGAACCACGGCCCCGCAAGAACCTATTCGCCGTTCGGAACATTGGGCGACTTGTGCGCCGCGAACCTGTGCGCCAACGCCTGTTTCAATCCGTGGTGCCTGTGCCCGATGTTCTGTTGCTGGAGCTGACATGGCTTTCATAATTTTTAGGAAGTGGTGACAATGATTCGGAGCATGACCGGATACGGACGCGCCCGGCAAATCCGCAGCCGCCGGGAAATTACAATCGAAGTCCGCGCCGTGAACAACCGCTATCTCGACTGCGCGGTGAAAATGCCGCATTTGTACCTGTTCGCCGAGGACGCGCTGAAAAAAGCCGTGCAAAAGTCGGTCTCACGCGGAAAGGTGGACGTGTTCGTGACGGTGGACGCGACCGCCGCCGACGCCGTGAAAACGAAAGTCAACCGCGAACTCGCCGCGCAGTACGCGGCGGCGTTGCGGGAGCTTTCGGAGATTGTCGGCGCGGATTTGACCGGACAGCTTTTGACGCGTTTCCCCGACGCGCTGTCGGTCACGAAGGAAGAAGCCGACCTTGACGCCGTAACCGGGGACTTGTGCGCGGTGTTGGGGGAGGCGCTTTCGGCGTTCCAGTCCATGCGCCGCGCAGAGGGCGAAAAGCTCGCCGAGGACATCGCGGCGCGGCTGGATACCGTCGAACGCCTGACGGGGGAAATCGAAAGGCGCTCCCCGGAGACCGTGCGCGAGTACCGGGAGAAGCTCCTGCGGCGCATGAGGGAAGTTTTGCAGGACGCTTCCATAGACGAACAGCGGATACTCACGGAGGCGGCGCTGTACGCGGACAAAGTCGCGGTGGACGAGGAGACCGTGCGCCTGAGAAGCCACGTTTCCCAGTTGCGGGGGATGCTGGAATCCGACGCCCCGCAAGGCCGCCGCATGGATTTTCTCATTCAGGAGCTCAACCGCGAAGCCAATACTATCGGCTCGAAGTGCGGCGACGCGGCGGCGGCGCGGATAGTCGTGGAGCTGAAAGCCGAGATTGAGAAAATCCGGGAGCAGGCGCAAAATATCGAGTAAGGCGGGGCGGAAAACATGACGCTTTGCAACATCGGTTTCGGCAGTTTCGTGGCGCGGGAGCGCGTGATAGCGGCCGTGAGCCCCGATTCCGCGCCCATGAAGCGCGTGATACAGGAGAGCCGGGAGCGCGGCGCGCTGATTGACGCCACTTACGGCAGGAAAACCGCGTCCGTGCTCGTCATGGACAGCGGGCACGTGGTTCTGTCGGCGCTGTCCCCGGAGAAGTTCGCCGAGGAGGAACAGGAGGCGCGGCGCAAGTCGAAAGGAGCGGAAACGTTATGAAAAAGGGACGCTTATTCATTGTGTCGGGGCCGTCGGGCGTGGGCAAAAGCACCGTCTTGCGCGCCCTGCTGGCCAAGCGGGAAAACGCCCGCTTTTCGATTTCCGCAACCACCCGCCCCATGCGGGAGGGCGAAAAGGACGGCGAGGACTACCATTTCGTGGACGTGCAGACCTTCCGCGAATGGATTGCCGAGGACGATTTTCTGGAATACGCCGAGTACGTGGGCAACTTTTACGGGACGCCCAAGAAGTTCGTGCGGGCGGCGCTCGACGCCGGGCAGGACATCGTCCTTGACATTGAGATACAGGGCGCCATGCAGGTCGCGGAGCGTATGCCCGACGCCGTGAAAATTTTCATCGGCCCGCCGAGCTGGGAGGAGTTGGAGCGCCGCCTGACTTCACGCGGCACGAACACCCCGGAGGACATCCGGAAACGCCTTGTCCGCGCCAAAGTGGAAGTGCGCACCGCCCGCGACTACGATTATTTTGTAGTCAACGACGCCGTGGAAAACGCCGTGCGCGAACTCGACGCCATCATGACCGCGGAGCATTGCAAGCCGATAGCGCGTATGCAGTTATTCGCGGAGACGTAAAAAATCATGCCGTGCGACGGCGGAAATGGAATGGAGCGCTTTTTTATGATGCTATATCCCGCTATGGGCGAGTTGAACGCCCGGATTCACAACCGTTATATGCTGGTCAACGTGGTGGCGCGGCGGGCGCGGCAAATCGCCGAAGCCTATGAGGAAGCCCATCAGCCGCTCAACGAGAAGCCCGTCACGATTGCCATCACCGAAGTGGCCGACGGAATCCTGAGCGACCCGGAGCAGGCGCCGCCCGATTTGGACGAGGCGGAGGAATCCGCCGCGCCGGAGCCCGGCGAGGAGGAGTTCTTAGAGGACGAGGACGACGGCGAGTTTCCCGACGAGGACGACGAGGACGGGGAAGAAGAGGACGAAGAGGACGAAGAGGACGGCGGGGAAGAGGACGCGGGGAAGAAATAATTCCCCGCACGGGAGGCGCGGAAAGTGGAAATTGTGGAAATCGCAAAAGTCGCGGTCAGCGCCGCCCGGTATGACATCGACATCCCTTACGATTACCTGATTCCGCCGGGGCTGTCGGGGCGGGTCGCGCCCGGCGTCCGGGTGACGGTTCCTTTCGGGCGGGGAAACCGCCTCTGCGAAGGGCTTGCGCTCTCCGTCGGGCGCGGGGAGATGAGGCCGGGGCTAAAGGCGGTTCTGTGCGCGCAGGACGCGGAGCCCGTCCTTGACGCCGGACAAATCGCGCTCGCCCTCTGGATGCGCCGACGTTATTTTTGCACGCTCTACGACGCGGTTCGCGCAATTCTGCCAACGGAATTGTGGTATCAAGTTCAGGAGTTCTGGAGCCTTACGGAGAACTGGCGGGACGCGGAAGCGCAAATCCGGACATGGGCGCACGGCGCGGAACTGCTCGACGCGTTGCGGGCGAACGGAGGCCGCGCCGGGTGGGAGACCTTGCGCGCCGTCTGCGGCAAGGCGCGCCCGCTCCTGCGGGCGATGGAGGAGGCGGGCGCGGTTCGTTGCGAGGCCGACGCCAAGCCCCGCGCCGGGTTCGGCGAACCTAAAACGCCCCGCGCCGACTGCATGGCGGAGCTTGCCGTCCCGTCGGAAGAGGCGCTGGAAATCGCGGGGCGCAGCCGACGCCGCGCCCCTATCCGCTACGAAGTCGCGCAACTGCTGGCGGCGTCGGGGAAGCTGTCCGCGTCGGAACTGCGCTATTTTACCGGGGCGACGCCGCGCATACTGCGCGAAATGGAAAAGGCGGGGCTGTTGCGGTTCTCCGACCCGGAGCCGCCGCCCGTCGAAATCGCGCAAGACCCCGCGCCGCCCCCGGAGCTCAACGCCGAACAGCAACGCGCCTTTGAGCGCGTCGCCGAACTCATGGACAGGGGCGAGGCGAACGCCGCGCTCCTGCACGGCGTCACGGGGAGCGGCAAGACGCAGGTTTATTTGCGTCTGGTCGAAAAGGCGCTGAACGCGGGCAAAACGGCGATGGTGCTGGCTCCGGAAATCATCCTGACGCCGCAACTGGCGGGGAAATTCCGGGCGCGGTTCGGGGAACGGGTCGCGTTGCTGCATAGCGGCTTGAAGCTCTCGGAACGCCGGAAGCAATGGCGGCGCGTCCGCGACGGCGCGGCGCGTGTCGTCGTCGGAACGCGCTCGGCGGTGTTCGCGCCGCTGTCCGACCTCGCCCTCATCGTGCTGGACGAGGAGCAGGAAGGCAGTTACGATTCCCGCCAGACGCCCCGCTACCATACGCGGGACGTGGCGAAATACCTCTGCGCCCGCCACCGCGCCACGCTCCTGCTGGGCTCCGCCACGCCTTCCGTGGAGACCGCGTGGGAGGCGGAAACCGGGCGTTACGCCCGCGCAATCCTGCGCCGCCGCTACAACGAGCAAGATATGCCGAAAGTCATGATAAGCGACTTGCGGGAGGAACTCCGGGCGGGCAACGACGGCCTGATTGGGGCGGATTTGAAACGGGAGCTGTCCGCCAATCTGGAGCGCGGCGAACAGAGCATTTTGTTTTTAAACCGCCGGGGAAACAGCCGGATGTTGCTTTGCATGGAATGCGGGCGCGTCCCGGAGTGCCCGCGCTGTTCCGTGCCCATGGCCTACCACAGCGCCAACGGGCGCCTGATGTGCCACTACTGCGGGCATTCGGAACGCGGCATGGACGAGTGCCCGTCGTGCGGCGGTATGCTCAAGCGTATCGGCGCGGGCACGCAGAAGGTAGAGGAAGAGCTTCGCGCAATGTTCCCGGACGCGGAAGTATTGCGCATGGACGCCGACACCGCGACGGGCAAACAGGGGAAATTACTGGAAAAGTTCGAGAAAGAGCGCGTCCCCATACTGCTGGGCACGCAGATGGTGGCGCGGGGGCTGGACTTTGAAAACGTGACGCTGGTCGGGGCGCTCTTGGCGGACGCGTCCCTATATTTGGACAGCTACCGCGCCGCCGAACGCACGTTCAGCCTGCTGACGCAGGTCGTGGGGCGCGCCGGGCGCGGGGCGCGGCAGGGACGCGCCGTCATACAGACCTACCAGCCCGACAGCGACTTGATACGCGCCGCCGCCGCGCAGGATTACGGGCGGTTCTACAAAACGGAAATCCGAATCCGCCGCTTGCGCCGCTTCCCGCCGTTCGCGGACTTGTTCGCGCTGACGGTCTCCGGCGCGGAGGAGCAAGCCGTATTGTTGGCGGCGGTCAAGGCGCGGGACGCCTTGCGGACGCTGTTTTTCGCGCCGGAGTTCGCGCCCATGCGCCCGGAGATACTCGGCCCCGCCCCCGCGCCCATTCTGAAACTCAACGCCCGCTACCGCTACCGCGTCCTGCTCGTGGCGAAGAACGAAAAGCCCGTGCGCGACCGCCTCGCGTGGCTGGCGGCGGAATTTCTCAAAGACCCCGCCGCGAGGGGGCTGTTGCTGTCCGTGGACTGCAACGGCGACGGCTGAAACACAGACACTGAAAGGGAAAACAACTATGGCATTGCGAAACATCGTGGAACAGGGCGACCCCGTGCTGACGAAAAAGTGCCGCCCCGTGCGGGACTTCAACCGCCGCCTCTGGATTCTGCTGGACGATATGAACGAAACCTTGGCGAACGCCGGAGGCGCGGGGCTTGCCGCGCCGCAGGTCGGGGTTCTCCGCCGCGTCTGCCTTGTCATGGACGAGCGGACGGAGCAGTATTACGAGCTTGTCAACCCGGAAATCATCGAAGAGGACGGCGAGCAGGAAGGGCTGGAAGGCTGTTTAAGCGTTCCGGGGAAGTGGGGCATTGTGACGCGCCCGGAGCATGTGAAAGTGCGGGCGCAGGACAGGAACGGCGATTGGCACGAATACGAGGGAGAGGGCTTGACGGCGCGGGCGTTCTGCCACGAAATCGAGCACCTTGACGGGCATTTGTACACGGAGCTGATAGACCATTTCCTGTCGGACGAGGAGCTGGAGGCGTACCAGAGGGAGCAGGACGCGCAGGAGGAGGCGCGGCAAAAAGAGGGGGCGTGAGCGAATGCGGATTGCGTTTATGGGGACGCCGGAATTTGCGCTGGCGTCGCTGAAAGCCTTGGTCGAGGCGGGGCGCGAGGTTTGCGGCGTGTTCACCCAGCCGGACAAGCCGAAAAACCGGGGGCATAAGCTCACGCCGCCGCCCGTGAAAGTTTACGCGCTGTCGCAGGGCTTGCCCGTGTTCCAGCCGGCGACCGTCCGCGACGCCGCCGCGCTTGACCTTATGCGCGGACTGTCCCCGGAATTGATTGTCGTCGCCGCCTACGGCAAGATTCTGCCCGAAGCGCTCCTGCAAATCCCCCTGTACGGCTGTATCAACGTCCATTCGTCGCTGTTGCCCGCCTACCGGGGCGCCGCGCCCATCAACTGGGCGATTCTCAACGGCGAGACCCGCACGGGCGTGACCATCATGCACATGGCGAAAGAACTGGACGCGGGCGACATTATCTTACAGAAAGCGGTTGACATTGCCCCGGACGAGGACGCGCAAGCGTTGACGGCGCGGCTTGCGGAACTGGGCGCGGAGGCGTTGCTACAGGCTGTGGCGGCGTTCGAGGCAGGCGGGGCGCCGCGTTTCGCGCAGGACCCCGAACGCGTGACCTACGCGCCTATGCTGTCAAAGGAGCTTTCGCCCGTGGACTGGACGCGCACGGCGCATGAAATCAACTGCCAAATTCGCGGCCTGATTCCGTGGCCTTGCGCGACAACCGACGCCATCGGCGAGACGGTGAAGCTGTTCGCGTCCGTGGAGACCGGGGAAAAAACCGCGTTCCCGCCGGGTACGGTCACGGATACGGGGAAAAATGGAATCGGCATTGCCTGCGGGGACGGCCTGATTTTGCGTGTCACGGAACTACAGGCGCAGGGCAAAAAGCGAATGTCCGCCGCCAGCTACCTGTTGGGGCACAACGTCCCGACGGGCGCGGCGGGAAATCCTGAAAAGTGAGGCGAAGGTTATGTTTTATCACGGAACAGGCGGCGCGGATACGATTTATTTGATACTGCTCATTCCCATTATGATTCTCTCCTTCTGGGCGCAAATGCAGGTGAGCGGAAACTTCCGGAAGTACAGCCAAGTGCGTTGCAGTCGGGGTTTGACCGGGCGCGAAGCCGCCGAAGCGGTTTTGCGCGCCCATCACGTCAACAACGTGGGAATCCGCCCGTGCGCCGGGAGTTTGACCGACCACTACAACCCCGCCGACAACTGCATTTATCTTTCGGAGCCCGTCTACAACTCCGCGACGGTTTCGGCGGTAGGCGTCGCCTGCCACGAGGCGGGGCACGCCGTCCAGTACGCGAAAAACTACGCCCCCGTGCGCTTGCGGAGCGCGATTATTCCCGCCACGCAGTTCGGCTCGCAGGCGTCGTTCCTGTTCCTGTTTCTGGGAATCATCCTTTATGTTCAGCCGCTCTTGTTTTTCGGAATCGTCCTATTTTCCCTGACGACCTTTTTCCAGCTCGTGACGCTTCCGGTAGAGTTCGACGCGTCGCGCCGCGCCATCCGCACTATCGAGAGTTCGGGACTGCTCAACGCCGAGGAGAGCGAAGGCGCGAAGAAAGTGCTCAAGGCGGCGGCGCTGACGTATGTCGCGGCGTTGCTGATGTCGGCGTTGCAGTTGTTGCGCTACGTGCTGATTTTCATGTCGCGTGACCGCCGGGGGCGCAGGTAATGGCGGCGGATAAGAAAGCGCAAGCGTCCGGCAAGGCGCAAGCGGCGCGGGCGGCGAAAGCGAAGCTGTCCGCGAACGCGGGAGGGGCGAAGCCGAAGCAACGCGCCGCAAAGCCGGTTTCCGCCCGCGACGCCGCGCTCAACGTCCTGACGGCTTGCCGCAAGCAGGGCGCGTGGGCGGACGCCGCGCTCAACGCGCAGTTGCAACGCGCACCCATGGCGGCGGCGGAAGCCGCGCTGTGCGGGCGGCTCGTGTACGGCGTTATGCAGTATCAAATACTGCTGGATTTCTACCTTGACGCGTTCTGCACGCAAAAAGTCGCGCACTTACAGCGCCCCTTGGCGGACATTATGCGCCTCGGCGCGTACCAGATACTCTTTCTTGACCGCGTTCCCGACCATGCCGCCGTGAACGAGGCGGTGTCGCAAGCCGCCCGCGCCGGACGCGGGAGCGCGTCGGGCATGGTCAACGCGGTGTTGCGGCGGCTGTCGCGGGAGAAGAACCGCTTGCCCGATATTCCCGCCGCCGACCCCGCGCAAGCCCTTTCGATACGTTACAGCCACCCGCGCCGGATTGTCGAGCGCGTTTTGGAATTGCTGGGCGCGGAAGAAACAGAGCGTTTCCTGTCGGAGAACAACAAAATCCCGCCGCTGACGATACAAACCAATACGGAGCGCACGACGCCCGAAGAACTGATAGCGGAGCTGTCAACTTACGGCGCGGAGGCGTCGGAGACGCCGTGGGCACGGGGCTGTCTGGAAGTGCGCGGCGGCGCGATAACGTCCCTGCCGCCGTTCTGGACGGGCAAGTTTTACGCGCAGGACGCGGCGGCGCGGCTCGTGACGGAAATCGCCGGGATTGAGCGCGGCGCGTCCGTGCTGGACGCGTGCGCGGCGCCGGGGGGGAAGTCGTTCGGGGCGGCGCTGGCGGCTGGCGACGGCGGCTCTGTGTTGGCCTGCGATGTCAACGCGAACAAGCTGAAGCGTATCGAGGACGGCGCGAAGCGTCTGGGGCTGTCGGAGCGTATCCGGACGGCGGCGGCGGACGGGCGCGAATTTCACGCGGAGTGGGCGGACAGGTTCGACGTTGTGCTTGTCGACGCGCCCTGTTCGGGGCTGGGCGTCATACGCAAAAAGCCCGACATCCGTTACCGCGACCCGGCGGACGCCCTGCCGGAGTTGCAATGCGCGATACTCTCCAACGCCGCCCGCTACGTCAAGCCCGGCGGCGCGCTGGTCTACTCGACCTGCACCGTACTGCCGGAGGAAAACGAGGGCGTGACGGGGCGTTTCCTGTCTGGGCGCTCGGACTTTCATATGACGCCGTTCGCGCTTCCGGTCGTCGGCGATACGCCCGGACAGGTCACGCTATGGCCCCAGCGGCACGGAACCGACGGGTTCTATATCTGCCGCATGGAGAGGGGCGCGGCATGAGGGAACAAAACGCCTTGACAGGGCGTCGGAAAAGCGTATCATGATAGGGCGCGTAGGGAGTGTGTTATGCTCGATTTGAAATCCATGTCGCCGGAGGAACTGTCGGAGGCGTTGCGGCAAATGGGGGAGCCGCCATTCCGGGGCAGGCAGGTCTTTCAATGGCTCTGCCGGGGCGCGAAGTCGTTCGACGAAATGACGAACCTGCCGAAAGGCCTGCGCGACAAGCTGAAAGAAACCGCCGCCCTTGCCCCGCCGAAGGTCGCCCGGAAACAGGTGTCGAAACTTGACGGCACAATCAAATACTTGTGGGAGCTGTCGGACGGGAACTGCGTGGAATCCGTGCTCATGCGCTACCGCCACGGGAACACGGTCTGCATATCGTCCCAAGCGGGCTGTCGGATGGGGTGCGCGTTCTGCGCGTCGGCAATCGCGGGCAAGGCGCGGGACTTGACCCCCGGCGAAATGGTTGACCAAGTCCTGTTCACGCCGACGGAAAGCGGCGTCCCGGTCTCGAACATCGTGCTGATGGGAATCGGGGAGCCGCTGGACAATTTCGACGCCGTTTTGAAGTTTCTGGAGCTCGTCAACCGCCCGGACGGCTTAAACGTCGGAATGCGGCATATCTCGCTGTCCACGTGCGGCATCGCGCCGGGGATACGGCGGCTCGCGGAACTGCGCCTGCAACTGACGCTTTCCGTATCCCTCCACGCCCCCGACGACGAAACGCGCTCGCAAATCATGCCCGTGAACAGGGCTTACGGCGTAGAGGAGCTTTTCGGAGCCTGCCGCGACTACTTCCAAATGACCGGGCGGCGGATTTCCTTTGAATACGCGCTCATCGACGGCGTGAACGACCACGACTGGCAAGCCGAACGCATGGCGGAGCGCCTGCGCGGAATGCCAGCCCACGTGAATTTGATTCCCCTCAACCACGTGACGGAGCGGACTTTGCGCCCGTCGCGGCGCATGAGGGAATTTCAGGCGCTGTTGGAGCGCCTCGGCGTCACGGTCACGGTGCGCCGGAGCCTCGGCGGGGATATTGACGCTTCCTGCGGACAACTCCGCAGGAGGGCGGCGGAAGCTCAGGAACAAAAGAGGTGATGGAAAATGCTGATTTACGGCAAAACGGACATTGGCATGGTGCGGAAAGAAAATCAGGATTCTTACGACATCCGGGAGGCGTTGCCGTCCGGGCACGCCGCCGCCGTCGTGTGCGACGGCATGGGCGGCCCCGCCGGGGGGCGGTTGGCGAGCAGTATCGCCGTCAAGACTTATATGGACTGTCTGGAAAAGCGCCTTGAAAGCGGCATGGACATTTCCGACGCCGCCCGCGTTTCACAGGAAGCCGTCTTGGAGGCGAACCGCGCCGTATGGGCGGAGGCGCGGAGGCTGGGCTACCCGTCCATGGGGACGACGCTTGTCTCGGCGGTTGCGTGCGCGTCGGGCGTCGCGGTCTGCAACGTGGGCGACAGCCGCGCCTATTACTTGTTCGGCGGCGAAATTTTCCGCGTCACACGCGACCATTCCCTTGTGCAGGATATGATAGAGCGCGGGGAAATCACGGAGGAGGAAGCCCGCGCACACCCGAAGCGGAATCTGATTACGCGGGCTTTGGGGCCGGACGAAAGCGTGGAGTGCGACGCGTATCTTTGCCGGACGCCGCCGGGGGCGTCGTTCCTGCTGTGCACGGACGGGCTTGTCAACACCGTGACGGACGGCGAAATCTTGGAAATCGTAAGCCGGACGCCGCCGGAACGCTGTCCCGGCGCGCTCATTGAGGCGGCGCGGCGGCGCGGCGCGCCCGACAATGTGACCGTCGCGCTTCTGCGCGGCGCGGAAGGGGGCGGGACGCCGTGAACGACCCCTATATTGGGCAAATGCTGGAAAACCGCTATGAAATCTTGGAGCTTATCGGAATCGGCGGCATGTCGAGCGTGTACAAGGCGAAATGCCACCGCTTAAACCGACTTGTGGCGGTCAAGATACTCCGGAGCGACTTGGCGCGGGACGCCGATTTCCGCCGCCGCTTCAACGCCGAATCGCAGGCTATCGCGCAACTGTCCAGCCCGAACATCGTGCAGGTTTACGACGTTTCCAAGGGCGGCGACTTGGAATATATCGTCATGGAGCTGATTGACGGAATCACGCTGAAACAGTATATGGAGAAGCGCGGGCGGCTCAACTGGCGGGAGTCGTTGCATTTCATTACGCAGATTATGCGCGGGCTTGCCCACGCCCACGGCAAGGGCATTATCCACCGCGACATCAAGCCGCAGAACATCATGATTTTGCGCGACGGAAGCGTGAAAGTCGCGGACTTCGGCATAGCCTGCCTTGAGAACGCCGCGCAGACCCTGACCCAGCAGGCGCTCGGCTCCGTGCACTATATCTCCCCCGAACAGGCGCGGGGCGACCACATCGACGCCCGCTCCGACATCTATTCCGCCGGAATCGTGCTCTATGAAATGCTCACGGGGCGGCTGCCCTTCGACGGCGATTCCGCCGTGTCCGTGGCGATTCAGCACCTCAGCGCCGTGCCCCCGACGCCCCGTTCCATTGACCCCGACATTCCCGACCAGTTGGAGCTTATCTGCATGAAGGCCATGGCGCAGGAGCCCGATTTGCGCTACCCCTCGGCGGAGGCCATGATACAGGATTTGGAGGCGTTCCGCAAAGACCCGGAAGCCAGCCTTGACTTTCAGATGGCGGACATTCGCCCGCCCGTCCCGGACGAGCCCGCCCAGCCCGTCCGGGAGGCGCCGAACTTGGACGCCACGCAGACCGTGGGAACAACGCAAAGGAGGCGGCAAACCATGCGGCGGCAGGAAGAGGACGCCCCGCGCAACGTCGCGCAAATCGCGCTGGTATGCGCGGCGGGCTTTCTGGGCGTGTTGCTGGCGGTCGTCCTGATACGCGGGATTCTCAATTCCTTCGTGCGCAACGACCCGCAGGAACAGCATATGGTGCGCTCCGTCGTGGGCTACACGATAAGCCAAGCGCGGGAATTAGAGGGCGTCAACGGTATTTTTGAAATCGTGCGCGCCGGGGACAAGCCCAGCGAGCAGTACGCCCCCGGCGTCATCGTGGAGCAGGACCCGTCCGAAAACAGTTACCGCAAGGGCAACAACCTGATCATCCGCGTGTGGGTGAGTTCGGGCGAGGAGACCGCGAAAATGCCCGACGTGGTAGACCAGACCGTGAGCCAAGCGGAAAAGGTCACGCTGGCGGACTTAATCGAGCGCTATTCCTTGACCGTGGAGGCGGGCGAGGAGTACGACGAGGCGACCGAGGCCGGGCACATCGTTTCCAGCGAGCCGCAGGAGGGCGGCGTGCTCCGCCGGGGCGACACAATCCGCCTGATTGTCAGCAAGGGCGCCAAGCCCCCCGCCACTTGGCCTTTGACCTACTTTGTCGGCATGAAGTTAGACCAAGTCCTCGGACAGCTCAAGAATCTGGGCTTGACGCGGGGGAGCGTCGATTACGAACACAGCGACGAGCCGGAGGGCACGATTATCAGCCAAGACCCGCCGGCGCAGACGCAGGTTTCCGACGGCGCGAAAGTCAGCTTTGTGGTCAGCAAGGGTCCGGAGCCCAACGCCCAGCCCGTAGAGGCGCCCGAACCGGAGCCCGAACCCGAACCGGAGCCCGCCGCCCCCAAGGAAAAGAGCCTTGAACTGGTGATTCCGTTGCCGTCGGAGGGCGAAACGGGCTATATGGAGATTTTGCAGGACGGAAAGCGAATCGAGACCGGGACGGTTGACTTTAACACGGGCACGTATTCCATGGAAATCACCGCGACCGGACAGACCGTCGTCACAGTCTATATGGACCAAGAGCGGCTTTACAGCGAGACCATCGACATGGAAACCGCCGGAGACCGCTATATTCTGCGCAAGAACGACGCGCCCGCGTCCGACGGCGGGCAGACCGAGACAAGCGGCGGCGCGTCCAATCCGGACAGCGGCGCAACCGGAAACGCGACCAATCCGGACGGCGGCGAAACCGCCCAGACGGGGCCGCGTGTCGGCGAGGACGGCAAAGTGTACCCGTTAGACCCGGAGGACGAGCCGGGCTATCAAGACCCCAGCGAGAAAGCCGCCAACGACGCGATAGGGGCTTTGTTGGAAGCCCTCTTCGGCGGCGGCGGTACGTAAGCATGAGGGAAGGACGGATTCAAAAAGCCCTGAGCGGCTTCTACTATGTGGAATCGGGCGGGGAAATTTTGACCTGCCGGGCGCGGGGGAAGTTCCGGAAAGACGGCGTGTCGCCGCTGGTGGGGGACTTCGCGGAGGTGCGCGAACTCGAACCGGGCAAGGGCTTCGTGGAACGCATACTCCCCCGCCGCAACGCCTTCACGCGCCCCGCCGTGGCGAATATCGACCAAATGGCGATTATCGCCTCCGCCGCGCCGCCCGTCACAGACCCGTTTCTCATCGACCGCATGATGTCGGCGGCTATCTTGCGGGGCTGTCAGGTTCTGCTACTGCTCAACAAATGCGACCTCGACCCCGCCGACAGGCTTTACAATATCTACCGCGCTTCGGGCGTCGAAACCTTGCGCGTCAGCGCCGCGACGGGCGAGGGCTTGGGGGAGTTGAAAGCGTTCCTGCAAGGCAGGCTCTCCGCGTTTACGGGCAATTCGGGCGTGGGGAAATCCAGCATTCTAAACGCGCTTGACCCGGCGTTCCGTCTAAAAACCGGGGAAGTCAGCGACGCGTTGGGGCGCGGGCGGCATACCACAAGGCACACGGAAATTTACCGCCTTTCGTGCGGCGGGGAGGTCGTCGACACCCCCGGATTCTCCGCTTTCGAGACGGAGGAGCTGAATTTAGAGCTCAAAGCCCGCCTGCCGGAGACGTTCCCGGAGTTCCGCCCGTTCCTGCCAGACTGCCGTTTCGTCGGCTGTTCGCACACGAAAGAAAAGGGTTGCGCGGTGTTGGACGCCCTGCGCCGGGGCGAAATCCGGCCGTCCCGCCACGCAAGCTACGTTCGGCTTTACGAGGAATTGAAGCCCTTGAAAGAATGGCAGTCCGGGGCGCGCAAGGACGGCGCCAGCGGCGGGCGCTGAAAACCAAACATCGAGAGAAAATCAGAAACAGGGAGGGGTGCGCAATGAACGGAGCGCAGGCGCTGATTGAGAGTTTGCGCCGGGAAAACGTAACGCATATGTTCGGCTACGCGGGCGCGACGATTTGTCCGGTGGTTGACGCGTTGCTGGCCGCGCCGGAAATCGGCTACACGCTTGTCCGCACGGAGCAGAACGCCGGACATATGGCGTCGGGCTACGCCCGCGTGAGCGGGAAAGCGGGCGTGTGCATGGTAACGTCGGGGCCCGGCGCCACGAACCTTTTGACGGGCATCGCCACGGCCTACATGGATTCCATTCCCATGGTCGCCATTACCGGGCAGGTACCCAGCAGTCTGCTCGGACGCGACATCTTTCAGGAAGTGGACATTACCGGAGCCGCCGCGCCCTTTACCAAGCACAGCTATCTTGTCAAGGACGCCGACGAACTGCCCCGCATTGTCAAGGAGGCGTTCCATATCGCCTCGACGGGGCGTCCGGGGCCCGTGCTGATTGACATTCCCATCGACATACAGGAACAGGAACTGAAAGCCTTTTCCTATCCGGAAACCGTGAATATTCGCGGCTACCGCCCTTCCGTCAAGGGCAACGACTTGCAAATAAAGCGCGTCGTGAAGGCGATTGGGGAGGCGAAACAGCCGCTGATTTGCGCCGGGGGCGGCGTATGGCTCGCCGACGCCAAGGAGGAGTTGCGGACGCTTGTCGAACGCCTTGACGTTCCCATGGTGAAAACCATGATGGGGCTTTCCCTGTTGCCGTCCGACCACCCGCTCAATATGGGCATGATTGGCGCCCATGGCAACCGTTGCGCGAACAAGGCGCTTGTCAAGTCCGATTTGCTGATTATGGTGGGCTGTCGGGCGGCGGACAGGACAATTCTTTCCCCCGACGAGATACAGCGCCGCATGTCCATTGTGCATATCGACGTTGACCCCGCCGAAATCGGGAAGAACATGCAGGCGGCGGTGCCTCTGGTGGGCAATATCAAAGTGATTCTCAACCAGCTTTTGGCGCAGGAAATCACGGTTGCCGACGCGCCGGAGTGGAAGGCGATGTTGCGCGAACTCCGCCGCGAAGAAGTGACGCGGGAGTTTCCGCGCCGGGAAGGCTCCGTGTTTCCGGGCACGGTCATGCGGGAGCTTGGGCGCATGTTGGACGACGACGCCGTTGTGTGCGCGGACGTGGGGCAGAACCAGATTTTCGCCTGCAAGTACCTGCCGCAAAAGAACGGGCGCTTCCTCACGACGGGCGGCTTGGGCACGATGGGATACTCATTGCCCGCCGCCGTGGGCGTGAAAACGGCGCTGCCCGACCGTCAGACGGTCGTTATTTGCGGCGACGGCTCTTTCCAGATGGAAATGAACGAACTCGCCGCCGTCCGCGCCGCCGGGCACGACATTAAAATTGTCCTGTTCCGCAACCATAACCTTGGGCTTGTCCGGCAGATACAGACCTTGCCGCCGTATCACGGCGCGTTCGGCGTGTCGCTGGACGGTTCCCCGGATTTCGCCGCGATTGCCGGGGCTTACGGCGTCCCCGCGCTGGAACTCTCCGACGAGAATCGGCTTTCGGAAACGCTGGGCGCGTTCTTGCAAACGCCGGGGCCCTGCCTGCTGATTTGCGAAGTGTCCCCGGACGTAAGCACGACGGACTGAAAGGAGGGCATATGAAACAGACGATTTCCGTATTAGTCGAAAACCGCGCCGGTGTGCTCAACCGCATTACCGGCTTGTTCTCCCGGCGGGCGTTCAATATCGAATCCCTCGCGGTGGGCGTCACCGACGACCCCACGGTCTCCCGCATTACGATTATCGTGGACAGCGGCAACAGCGTCGTGGAGCAGGTCGAGAAGCAGTTGAACAAGCTGATAGAGGTCATCAAGGTGCGCACGCTCAACGAGCACAGCCTGATTGGGCGCGAGCTGATTTTGATTAAGGTCAACGCGAACAACAAGACCCGGCAGGACATCATGACGATTTGCAACATCTGCGGCGCGAAAGCGGACGACATCACGCCGACTTCCATGACGTTGGAACTGTCCGCGACAAAGGAAAAGGTCGATACCTTTGAATCCCTCATGCGCCCGTTTTCGATACTGGAAGTGGCGCGCACGGGCGTTATCGCCATCCAGAAGGGGAGCGGCAAAATCTGAACGCGCCGATAAGGAACAACAAAAACGCGTTTCCCGAAACTTGCGGGAAACGCGTTTTTCATGGAGCTAGTGGGCGGACTCGAACCGCCGACCTGCTGATTACGAATCAGCTGCTCTACCGACTGAGCTACACTAGCGCGCCGTTTGCGATTGACAGGGCGCATTATAGCACAGTTTTTTCGGCGCGTCAACACCTTTTTTTATTCTTCCCGAAAAAAAGTTTGTCGAATTTTCCTCGAATTTATTGCGCGGTCTTTACAAAAGGAGGTTTTCCGCCGATAAAAAAGATAGAAGGGTTTTCAGAAAGGAGCGCGGCCTATGGATGTCCTCATGACGGCGGGAACTTTGCGGAGCCATACGAAAACGGCGGCTCTGCAAACAAGATGGAACCTCAAACAGGAAAGCGGCAATGCCGGCGCCCATACGGATTCGCTCGACGCCATGCTCTCGAAAACTCCGGCGGCGTCGGCGGCTCAGGCTCAAATTGACGGGCAACGCCGGGGCGGGGAAGAGAAGCTGAAGAACATCATGGAGAAAGTCTATGCGGGAAAGAAGCTCGCCGACGACGAAAAGCGTTTTCTGAAAGACAGGAACCCTCAAGCGTATGCCCAGATGGAATCTGCCGAACAGGAGCGGAAAGCCTACGAACGGGAGTTGAAACGCTGTCGGACGAAAGAGGAGGCGCAGCGCGCCAAAGCGCTGCGCATAGGCGCGGCTTTGGCGCGTGTCAACAGCGCGGCAAACAACCCGGCTATCCCTCAGGACAAAAAACTGGAAATCGTCGGCATGGAGAAATACCGTTGCGCGAAGCTGAACGAAACCGAACGGGCGTTTGCGAAGCGCGGGGATTATGCAAAACTGCCGACCGACGCCGAAAAAGCCCGTGCGGAAAAGGAAGAGCGGGAACTGCGCGGGCGGGGCGCGGCGGGGAAAGCCGACGGCCGCCCGGAAGAGGGCAATTCCGAACGCCCGCCGATTCCGGACGGCGCGTCGGAACGGAGCCGCCCGGAAACGACGGGAAATCCCGCAAAACCTCCGGACGCCAAGCCGGAAGCGCGGGCGGAATCGGACACGCTCCGGAAAGTGCGGCGGGCGAAACGCCGCGCCGGAGCGGCGGCGTATATGGCGATTGCCCGGCCGCCCGAACCACTCCCAACGCTTCAAACGGAAGCCTGAAAACCGAACGCCGTGCGGGAAACGGCCTCGTCCCGCACGGCTTGACTTTTCGGGCATGTCCGCGCTTCCGTCTCCGGAAGGGAATACTTTCGCCCAAACGCGGGCAGACTGCGGAAGGGAGGCGGTATTATGGACGCTTGCGCGGATTTGCGGGCGCTCTTGGAGCGGAACGCGGGGGCTTTGGGCTATTACGAAGGGTTGTCGGCGCCGTTGCGGGAGGCGTTGCGGCGCCGGGAGAGCGTCGCCACGGTCGCGGAGTTGCAGTCTTTCGTGGCGGACGAGCGCGAAAGCGCGTTTGATAGGAAGGGGCGGGGCGTATGGAATACTTGAGGGCGTTCCTGTGCGGGGGTCTGCTGTGCGCCGTCGGACAGGTGCTCATCGACCGGACGCGGCTGTCCCCGGCGCGGATTCTGACGGGCTACGTCGTGGCGGGCGTCGTGTTAAGCGCGCTGGGGATTTACGGGCGCATTGCCGAATGGGGCGGCATGGGCGCGGCGGTGCCCCTGACGGGGTTCGGGCACGCGCTGGCCAAAGGCGTGCGGAAAGCCGTGGAGGAAAGCGGCTGGCTGGGCGTCCTGACGGGCGGCCTGACGGCGGCGGCGGGAGGAATCACGGCGGCGGCGGTCTGCGGCGTGCTGGCGGCGCTGTTGTTCCGTCCGGGGACAAAGCGGTAATCGAAAAGCGGGAAAAGCCTTGCGGGGCTGTTCCCGCCTTCCGCCGCGCCCGTCACGCCCGGATGTCGTCGCCGGCAAGGTATTTTCCCATGGGCTTTTGCAGGAGCGCGAACACCAGCAGGCATAACGCCATGTCGATAAGCATATAGGAGCCGTTGTAGAGCAGGGAGTAGAACCAAGGGGAGGTCATGGTAAGCCCGAAAAAGACATCCGGCATGTACTCGCGCCAAATCGTCGCGCCGACGACGTAGTGCACGAGGAACCGCGCCGCCGACCCGGCGACCGTGCCGAAATAGACGCCGTATTTCCGCCCCCGGAATACTCCCGCGACGCCGAGGACAGTAAACGCAACAAGGTAGTCGCCTATAATCGACTGCCAGCCGAGCGCGATTCCGCCGTCGGAGAGGAATTGCAGGACGCCGAGCGCGAAACCGCTCATCAGCCCCGCGCCCGCGCCCCAGCGCACGGAGTAAAGGAAAATCGGGAGCATTCCAAGGCACACCGAGCCGCCCTGCGGCAGTTTGCCGAGGATTATCATGCTCAAAACCTGCGCGATTGCTACCATCACCGCGCCCTCGACCAGCCGCCGCAAATTGCGGCGCACGGCGGCGCGCCCGCCCTTGTTGCCTTCCATAGCTTGCGCTCCTTCCGAACCGGGTTGACCGATTCCATAAAAATCAGCCGCGCAACGCCCGAACGGGGTCACGCGGCAGGAGGCACAGCCACTCCCTTCGCCGGCATTACCCGGAGCAGGTTCGAGGGTTCGCGGTCGGATTTGCCCGCGTCTCAGCCGGAATCCTTCCGGCGCCCCTGTGTTCGTTTGTCTTACGGCGGGGCTATTGTATACGCCGCCGAGCGGTTTGTCAAGCCCGGCGCAAAATTTCCTTGTGCGCGGCGCCGAAACGTGCTATACTGCGCTTATCCCGAACCGCGGAACTTTTCCGCACGGCGAACGTCTAACGGATAAAAGCATATCGCATTAAGGAGGAATACGGCATGAGAATCAAACGCTTTCTCTCGTTTTTGATGGCGGCGGCTATGGCATGGACGCTTATCGGGTGCGGGGGCGCCGCCGCTGCCGAGGACGGCCTTTCCGCGCTCAACGCCGACGCGCCCGCGTTCGACGCGGAGCCTGAGCCCGAATCGCTCCCGGCGTTTGCCGCCATGTTCGGCGCCAAGCAGGCCGCAAGGGCAAGCGCGGGCGAAATCGCAAAGGCCGTTTACCCGCAGGCGCCCGCCTATCCGAAGGAAGAGGACTACGTAAGCCCCAACGGGGCGTTTGACAGCGAGGCGTATTTTGAGGATTACGAACGCTGGAGCGACTACGCCGCCGCCCGTCCGGACGCCGACGAAAAGGACGCCGACGCCCTCAAAGCGTTCTTCCGCGACAGCGCAAAGCAGTTCCTGCAAGGCGACGGCAACCGCGTCTATTCCCCGCTCAACGTCTACATGGCGCTGGCTATGCTCTCCGGGCTGACGGCGGGCAGGAGCCTGACGCAGATTCTCAAAGCGTTGAACGCCAAATCCGCCGACGCCCTCGGCGAACAGGCCAACCGCATTTGGAACGCCCTCTATACGGACGACGGCGCGTCAACGCTCCTGCTCGGAAGCTCGCTCTGGCTCAACAAGACGGTTTCCTTCAACGCCGACACGCTGGAAAAGCTCTCGAAAACGTTCTACGCCTCCGCCTATTCGGGCGAAATGGGCTCGCGGGAGTTCGACGCCGCCTTGCAAGCGTGGCTGAACGAGCAGACGCGGGGACTGCTCTCCGAACAGGCAAGCGGCGTGAAAACGGCCCCCGAAACGCTCTTGGCGCTTGCCGCGACCATTTACTTTAAAGCCAACTGGCACGACCAGTTCAACGAAGCCGCCACGAAACCCGATACCTTCCGCGCCGTCGGCGGCGACGTGCAAGCCCCCTTCATGCGCCAGACCTATACCGGGAACTACTACAAGGGCAAGGGCTTTTCCGCCGTCTACAAGCCGCTCCGCGACAGCGGAATGTGGCTGATTCTCCCCGACAAGGGCAAGACCCCGGCGGATTTGCTCAAAAACGGCGCGGCGATGGAATTTTTGTCAAGCGCGAAAAAATCCGGGGCGCGTTCGGAAATCGCCCTGTCCCTGCCGAAATTCGACGTGTCCGCCGACTTGGACTTAATCGACGGCTTGAAAGCCCTCGGCGTCACGGACGTGTTCGACAGCGCAAACTCCGACTTTTCGCCCATGATTACGGGCAGTAAGGGCATTGAAATCGGGCAGGCGAAGCACGCGGCGCGGGTGAAGATTGACGAGGAAGGCTGCGAGGCGGCGGCGTTCACGGTCATGATGGCGGAGGCGACCGCCGCCATGGAGCGCCCGCCCCGCGTGGAGTTTACGCTTGACCGCCCGTTCCTGTTCGCCGTGACTTCCGTACAGGCGGGCTTGCCGCTGTTCGTCGGCGCGGTGGAAACCCCGGTTGGCGCGTAACCTTCCGCGCTACGGCGCAATCCCATAGCGAAACCGCCCGCGCCGGGAATCCCCGCACGGGCGGCTTGTCATGCCAAATATACGCAATGCGCGTTGAGGGCGTCGGCGTCGGAAAGCGTATGCGTCGCCAAGAGCGCGATTTTCCCCGCGCTATAACGCGCCGCCGCTTCCAGACAACGCCCTTTCATTTCCGCGTCGATACCCGCGAAAGGTTCGTCCAAAATGAGCGCGTCGGACGGCGCGAGCAGGGCGCGTGCCAGCGCGAGACGCCGCCGCATTCCCCCGGAGTAGTCCCGCACAGGCTTCTTGCCGACGCCCCCAAGCCCTAACGTTTCCAGCAGTTCGGACGCTTGCGCCTCGTCGTAGGCCTTGCCCAGCGCGAAGCGCAGGTTGTAACGGGCGTCGCGCCCCAATAACAGCCTGTCCTCCTGAAACACCGCCGCCCAGCGGCAGTCCGGCGGCGCGGACACGCGCCCGGCGTCCGGGGATTCCAGCCCCATGAGGATACGGAACAGCGTGGTTTTGCCGCCGCCCGACGGCGCGACAAAACACGTTGCGCGGCTTTCGTCCGCCTGAAAGGACAACTCCCGCAGGACGGGGCGCCCGCCGTAGGATTTGCCCACGCACTCCACGATAATTTTCATGCGCCCATCCTTTCCGACAGCCTGTCCAGCGCGGACAGGAACACGCGCTCAAAGCAGACCGACAGCAGAATAATAACGGCTGTCCACGCGAACAAATCCGCCGTTAGAAAGTAGACTTTCGCGTTATAGAGCCGTTCGCCGAGCGTCCCGCGAGGCAGTCCGATGACCTCTGCCGCCACGCCCGCCTTCCAGCATAAGCCGATTGACAGCGAAACCGCCGCGCGGAACGCGGGCAGGGCGGCGGGAATGTAGATTCCCGCCACGCGCCGCATAAGCGGAACGCGGAACGCGCCCGCCATTTCCAATAACTGCTTGTCGGCGGCGGCGATACCCTCCAGCGCCCCAAGGTACGCGGGCGGCAGGGACATCAGGAACGCGATGAACACCGACAAATGGCGCGACTCCAGCCAGACCAGCGAAAGTATCACGAACGACGCCACGGGAACCGCTTTGACCGCGGCGACGGCGGGATAGAGCAAGCCGCGAATCCAAGGCTTTGCGCTCGCGGGGATTGCAAGCGCCGTTCCGCACAGAACGCCCAGCGCGAAGCCGCACAGGATACGGCGGGACGAAAGCGCGATTGACCGCCAAAAGGCAACCGTGCGGCAGAGTTCCCACAGCCGCGCCGCGACCGACAGCGGCGGCGGAAGCAAAAGCGGCTGATTCAAAATCAGGCCGGCTCCCTCCCAGAGAGCCAGCCAGACCAGCGCCGCGCAAAAGCGTTTCATGATTGCGCGTGATAGTAGAAATCGTTTCCGGGCAGGGCGCCGCCGACGGATTCGGGCGCGGCGTCGCAGAGAACCGACAGGTAGCCGGGAAGCGCCGCCAGCATGTCGGCGCCCGTCAGGCAGACGATGTTGCAATGAGGCAGGGCTTTTTCGGCGACAGGCGCGGGCACGATGTCCGCCGCGCCGATGAGCGCCGCCGCCCCGGACACGTTCGCCTTGACCCAATCCACGGAAGCCTTGTAGCCTTCCAAGAAACGCGCTACCGCCGCCGGATGTTCCTCCGCGAACCCCCGGCGCGCCGCCACAACGCCCGTAATGAGCGTAGAGCCGTTGTTCAGGTTGTCCCATTCCCGCGTCAAGTCCAGCGCAATGCGCAAATCTTCCACGTTGTTCTGCGCCACGGTCACGAACGGCTGGGGCAACAGCGCGACCGTCGCGCCGCCCGTCGCCAGCGCCGTCACGCACTCGCTGTGCTCGCTCTTCCAGTCGATGAAAACGTCCACGTCCGGCTCCAGCCCGTTTTGCTCCAGCAGGTAGCGGAGCGCGTATTCCGGCGTGCTTCCCTTGCCCGCCGCCGCGATGGTCATGCCGCGCAAGTCCTCCATGGACTGCACCGCGCTCCCGTTCTCCACAATGTAGAGCACGCCCAGCGTATTGACCGCCAAGACCACGGTTTCAAGGTTCGTGACGTTGTAGAGAACCGCCGCCAGATTCGCGGGAATGCAGGCAATGTCCAGCTCGCCTTGAATCAGGCGCGGGGCTACCTCGTCGGGCGACGCCGCCAGCGTAAACTCATAGTTTCCGTAGGTTTTGTCGCCGTTTTCGGCGTCCGACATGAGCTTGACAAGCCCCATGGCGGTGGGGCCCTTCAGGGCGGCGACGCGCATTACAACGGGGTCAAGCTCCGGCGCGGCGGGCGCGGCGGTTTCGCCGTCCGGGGCGGCGGGGGCGTCAACGTCGGTTTCCCCGGCGTCGGTTTCGCCTTGCAAGACGGCGGTTTCCCCTGCGGCGCCGGTATCGGGCGCGGACTTGTCGGAAGTTTCGGCGGGCGCGCCGCCGCAACCGCTCAGGAACAGCAACAGCAACGCGGCAAGAAACAGCGCCGCGTTGCGCTCAATCGCCGCCTTGTTAAAGAATCTCATATGGTTGCCTCCGCCTTTCTCATAGTTTCGCAGATTGCGGGAAAAGGACGGGCGCCCTTTCCCCGCTTTTGCTTATTTCACGCGCTGTCCGTTGCGCTCGCGGGCGCGGATGTCGCGCTCGGCGTCGCGGCGCGACAGGTTCACGCGCCCCTTGTCGTCAATGTCCATGACCTTGACCCACATCATGTCCCCGATGCGGCACACGTCCTCCACGCGGTCAATGCGGTGGTCGGCGAGGCGGGAGATATGCACAAGCCCGTCCTTGCCGGGGGCAAGCTCCACGAACGCCCCGAACGCCATAATGCGCGTGACGCGCCCGTAGTAGAGCTGCCCGACTTCCGGGACAAACACAATATCGTCGATATACTTTTTGGCGGCGTCGCACCCGGCGGCGTCGGGACAGGCGATGAAAATCGTGCCGTCCTCGTTGATGTCCACTTTCGCGCCCGTGTCGGCGATAATCTTCTGAATGACGCTCCCGCCCTTGCCGATAACCTCCCGGATTTTTTCGGGGTCGATGTGCATGGTAATCATCTTGGGGGCGTAGCGGGAGACCTCTTTCCGGGGCGCGCCGATGGCCGGGAGCATGATTTTGTCCAGAATCTCACAGCGGGCGTCATAGGTAATGTCCAGCGCGTTCCGGATAATTTCCATGGTCAGGCCGTCGTTCTTGAGGTCCATTTGAATGGCGGTAATGCCTTTTTTCGTTCCGGCTACCTTGAAATCCATTTCGCCGTGGAAGTCCTCGACGCCCTGAATGTCGATGAAGGTGGTAAAAGAGCCGTCGTCGTCTTGGATAAGCCCGCAGGAAATCCCGGCGACGGGGGCGCTAATGGGCACTCCGGCGTCCATGAGCGCGAGCGTGGAGCCGCAAACGGAGCCTTGCGACGTGGAGCCGTTCGACGACAACACCTCGCTGACGACGCGGATGGCGTAGGGGAAAGATTCGGTGTCGGGGATGACGGGGAGCAGGGCGCGTTCGGCGAGGGCACCGTGCCCGATTTCGCGGCGTCCGGGGGAACGGGAAGGCTTGGCCTCTCCGACGGAATAGCCGGGGAAATTGTAGTGGTGGATATAGCGCTTTTCGGTGTCCTCCCAGATATTGTCAAGTTTCTGGTTGGCGGAAAGCGTGTCGAGCGTCACGACGGACAAAACTTGGGTCTGCCCGCGTGTGAAGAGCCCGGAGCCGTGGACGCGGGGCAGTACGCCGACTTCCGCCGCAAGGGGGCGGATTTCGTTCTTGGCGCGCCCGTCCACGCGCCGCCCCTCCAACAGCCACGCCTTGACAATCTTCTTTTGGAACTTGTACGTGAACTCCTCCAGATACTGGTCAAACTCCGGATACGTTTCCAGATACGCTTCCCGCCATTTCTCTACCATGGCGTTCCAGCGGGCTTCCCGGACGCTCTTGTCGTCGGTGTCCATGGCGGCTTTCGCCTCGTCCTCGTACTCCGCGACAATCTTGTCAAACAATTCCTGATTGAACGCGGCGTGCGGGTAGTCGAACTTCGGCTTTCCGATTTCCGCAACCATGCGGTTAATCAATTCCACCTGCTTCTGATTCTCTTTGTGGGCAAGCTCGATGGCGCGGAACATCAGGTCGTTGTCAACCTGATTCGCGCCCGCCTCTATCATCACGACTTTCTTTTCCGTGGAAACGACGGTCACGTCCAAGTCGCTAACCTTTCTCTGTTCGGCGCCGGGGTTCAGGACAAGTTTCCCGTCCACAAGCCCGACTTTCAGCGCGCCCACGGGGCCGCCCCACGGAATATCGGAAATGGCGAGCGCGGCGGAGGTTCCGATTAAGGCGGCGATTTCGGGGGAGCAGTCGTGCTCCACGCTCATCACGGTCGCCATGACGGAAACGTCGTTGCGGAAGTCATAGGGGAACAGGGGGCGTATGGGGCGGTCAATGACGCGGGAAGTCAGGATAGCCCTTTCTCCGGGGCGCCCCTCGCGCCGGGTGAAACTGCCCGGAATGCGCCCGACGGCGTACAATTTCTCTTCAAAGTCCACGCTGAGGGGAAAGAAGTCGATTCCGTCGCGGGGGCGCGGGGCGGCGGTCACGCACACTAAGACGCGGGTTTCGCCGTAGCCGACCATAACCGCGCCGTTGGCGAGTTCCGCCAGCTTTCCGGTTTCCAGCGTCAGCGGGCGACCCGCCAAGTCCATTTCGTATTTTCTGTACTGCGGGAAGGTTCTTTCACGAATAACTGTCGACATTTGCAAACTCCTTAATCATAATCTTTTCTGTGTGATCGGGAAGCGTCTTTTCGCATTTGCAACTGCGCCCGAACGAACGGAATCGGGCGCGGGTGCAAACACAAAAAGACTTCCTCCCGGCGGGGTTGCGGACGCGCAAACGGGCGGCGAGGGACGCCCCGCCGCCCGAACGCGCCTTATTTCCGGATTCCCAGCTTGGCAATCAGGGCGCGGTAGCGCTCAATGTCCTTGCGCTGGAGGTAGTCGAGCAGGCTCCGGCGCTTGCCGACCATCTTGAGCAGCCCGCGGTTGGAGTGCTTGTCCTGCGGGTTGCGGCGCATGTGCTCGGTGAGCACGTTAATGCGTTCCGTCAAAATGGCAATCTGGACTTCGGGGGAGCCGGTGTCGTTCTCGTGGGTACGGTTGGCGTCGATAATCGCCGTCTTCTGGTCTTTGCGTAGCATGGAAAAATCCGCCTTTCTGTTTTCTGAATCCCTGCGGGCCGCGTTCCGGGACAAGGGGCAATCCGCGCAACATGGCGCCGGGGCCGCGCCTTTGGCAAGGCGGAACGGATTATACCATAGCTTTTCCGGCTTGTAAAGCGGAAACAAGGGCAATTTTCACAAAAATATTTCTTTTCCGGGCGGAAAAAAAACGCTTGCATTTTGTTTTCGGGCGTGGTAAAATAGTTTCCGCTTTGCGCGGGGTGAAAGCTCCGCCGGGCAATCCGAAACCGGAAAGGGGTGAACGAGAGCATGAAGGAAGGAATCCATCCCAGTTATCAGCAGACTACGATTACTTGCGCCTGCGGGAACGTGATTGAGACAGGTTCCACCAAGAAGGATATTAAGGTGGAAGTCTGCTCAAAGTGTCACCCCTTCTTCACGGGCAAGCAGAAGCTCGTGGACACGGGCGGACGCGTGGCCAAGTTCAACAAGCGCTTCGGCTTGGGCAAGTGACACAGGGCGCGACAACGCCTCGACCCGTCTTGGACGGGTCTTTTTCGTATGCGGGGGAATGGGTATGAACCGTAAGGAAAGCCGCCTCGCGGTGTCGGGCGTGTTCGGCGTTATTATCGCGTGGCACGTGCTGAGCTCCGGCAAGGGCTGGGTGGTCGGCGTCGGCGCGGGACTGCTCGGCGCCGCGCTCTACTGGTTTGTCAGCCGCCTGATTTTCGATTGAAAGCGGCCTGTCGGCGGGAGTTCCCGTTGACAGGCCGTCGTTTTATCATTCGCGTTTCGGTTCGGCGGGCTTGACATACGCCGTCCGGTAAGTCGTATAGATAACCATGCCGGGGCGGGCGCCGTTCGGCTTCTTCACGTGCCGCACGGGCGCGTAGTCCACGGGGACTTTGTCGGCGTCCCGCGCCTGCGACCACCACGCCGCAAGCGACGCCGCCTCCGTAATGTCGGCGTCCGTGGGCGTGCGCCCCTCCGCGCATAGTATGACGTGGGAGCCGTGTATTTTCTGCGTGTGTAACCAAACGTCGCCGCGGTCGGCGGATTTCGTGAGGGCGTCGTTCTGGCGGTTGTTGCGCCCGACAAGGACGCGCATTCCCGACGCCGTGCGGTACTCGCGGGGGCGTCCCGCGCCTTTCGATTTGGCGGTGTTCCCGCGCTTGACCGACTTCCCGCCGCCTTTTTGCGGCTTGCCGCGCAGGAAGCCGCTTTCCTGCAACTCCCGGCGGATTTCCGCGAAGTCCTGTTCCGTCTCGCTTTTCGACAGCTCCTCTAAGACGCTTTCGAGGTAGTCCAAATCGCGCCGGGCGATTTCCATCTGCTCCGACAACGCTTTTTCGGCGTTGCGGGCGCGGGCGTAACGCTTGTAGTATTTCGCGGCGTTCTGTTGGGGCGTCAGGAGCGGGTCAAGCGGCACCGTGATTTCCGCGTTGTCCGGGTCATGGAAGTTTTCGCACGTGAGCGAAGCCTGCCCGCGCCCCATGCGGTACAGGTTCGCGGTAATCAGGTCGCCGCAGACGCGCCAGCGGTCGCGGTTTTGGGCGTCGGCGAAGTCCTGTTCCTGTAGGCGGAGCTTGCGCCGGAGGCGGTCGCGGGCGGTGGTGACGGCGCGGACGAGTTCCGCGCCGCGAACCCGCGCCCGTTCCCTGCGCTCCCGCGCCTCATAGAACGCGTCCAGCAGAGAGGAGCAGTCGGGGAAGCGCACGGCGTCGGCGGCGAGCCCGTATTGCAGGATAGGGACGCAGGAAAACTCAAAGGGCTGTCCGTCGCGGGTCAGGAGATACGGAGAGAAGCGGCTTTCGCGCACGGCGCCCGACAGGGCTTGGAGCGCGTCCCAGAGCCGCCGCGCCGCGCCGCCGTCCAAATCGCGGGTTTGCCCGTCGGATTCGCCGCAGGCGCGGAAGGAGAGTTCCCGCGCCAGCAACGGCGACAAGCCGAAGTATTCCCGCAATAAAAAGCGGTCAACAGGCTGTTCGGCGGCGGAGGCGAGGCGGGCAAAGAATCCCGCTTCCGTCTCGTCCGCAAACGGAAGCCTGTCTTGCGGCGCGGGGGCGCGGTAGAACAGCCCCGGAAGCACGGGGCGTTCGGGCGACTGCTCCGCGTCCACGCGCCGCAGGGCGTCCAAAATGCGCCCGTCGGCGTCCAAGAGTATCAGGTTGGCGCGGCGGGGTATCGCCTCCAAGACGAGCGACCGCCGCCCGGCGCGCCCCAGTTCGTCGAAGGCGTCGATTTCCAGCCGCACGAGCCGTTCCAAAGACGGCTGTTCTATAGACGCGATACGCCCCCCGGAAAGGTGTTTGCGCAAGAGCATACAGAACATGGGCGGGGCGGCGGGGTTGTCCTCCGTGCGTCCGGCGATTTGTGCGCGGGGGGCGTCCGCCGACGCGCAGAGCAACAGGCGCACGTTCCCCCGCAGGAGCAGGATTGCCCTGTCCCGCGAGGGCTGGAATACTTTCTCAATCCGCAATCCTACGATTTTGGGGCGCAGTTCGTCAACCGCCGCCCGTAAAAACACAGCGTCGAGAGCCATTACGTTTCCTCCATGATGAGGCAAAACAATTCGTTTGCCCGTTCCCGTTGCCCGGTGAGGTACAGCCATCCGAAGAGGGCTTCCAGCGCGGTGGCCTGCGCGTACAGGGCGCGTCCGGCGTGCGCCGGGACGCTGTGCGGGCGCGAGTTGCGCCCCCGCCGGAATACGGCAAGCTCCGCGCCGGAGAGGACGGGCAGGACGCGTTCCGCGCCCGCCGCCTGCGCTTCCGCGCTGACCAGCTTAATCGCCGCCGTATGCAGTCCGCGCCCGGTGGCCTTGCCGTGCGAAACCAGCCATGTGCGCGTAAGCAGTTCGTACACGGCGTCGCCGACGTGCGCGAGGGCAAGCGAGCTCAAGCCTTGCGCGGCGTCGTCCGGCAGGGCGGGGGAGAAGTAGTTTTCCATAGGCTCTCCTTTGCGCGACGGCGGCGCGCCGCGAACGGCGCGTTATGGAATCAGCAGTTGCAGCCGTCGTTGCAGCAGTTGTTGTTATTGCCGCAGCCGTTGCAGCCGCAGTTTCCGCAGTTGCCGCAACCGTTGCAGCCGCAAGTCCCGCAGCCGTTGTTGCCGCAACAGCACCACAGAACCAGAAGGATAATAATCCACCAGCAGGAATTGTTGCCGAAGCCGGCGCCGCAAGAGTTGTTACACATAATGGAAGCCTCCCTGTGAGATGTGAGCCTGAAAAGGGCTCCAACCCATCGTATACGCAAGGCGCGGGGAGGTGCGGATTTTTTAGGCGTTGCCGAGGCGGTAGCTTAAAGTCAGAAGGCTGTCGGAAAAATGGATGTCCTCAAAGATGACTTCCGGCTCCGGACTGCTTAACTCCGCGTTGGTAAAGTTCCACAAGCCCCGGACGCCCAGAGAAATCAGGCGGTCGGCGACGCCTTGCGCGGCGCTTTGCGGCACGGTTAAAACCGCTACGTCCGCGGGGCTCTCTTTCAGGTAGGCGTCGATTTCGCGCATGTCGCGCACGGTCACGCCGTTGACGCGGGAGCCCACGACGGCGGGGGAAACGTCGAAGGCGGCGCCGACGGAAAAGCCGCATTTTGCGAAGGGGAAGTTTTGCAGGAGCGCGTGCCCAAGGTGCCCGACGCCCACGAGCACTAAGCGGCGGTTTTTGTCCAAGCCCAGAATGCGCCCGATTTCCTCGCAAAGCTCCTTCACGCGGTAGCCGTAGCCCTGCTGTCCGAACTCGCCGAAGCAACTGAAATCCTGCCGGATTTGGGAGGCGGTAATGCCCATTTCCCGCCCCAGCGCGTGGGACGAAATCCGCTCCGCGCCGTGCGCGCACAGCTCGCTCAACTGCCTGTAATATCTTGGCAGACGCCGGACCACGGCGTCCGAAATGTTTTCTCTTTTCAAGTCCCTCTCTCCCATTCCACAAAGCCCGGTTTCGCAAAGGGAAGCCGAATCGCTCCGCGTCACAGTTTACACAACCCCGCGCCGCTTGTCAATACGTTTATCGGATTCGCGCAACCCCTTGCAAACGGCGCCGAAACCCGCTATAATGGACTGCGCAAGGAGGGGAACGCCATGGACAAAACGCGATTGCTCGACACGCTCCGCGCCGAGGGCGACGAACGCTTGCTTCTCTCGCGCATTCTGGACAGACAGCGCAAAGCCCAAACCGGCGGCGCCCCCGCCTTTACGGACTTCCTGTCCCCCCGCGAACAGATTCTTGCCCGCGACTTGTTCCGCCTCTCCCGCGCCCCGGAAGATTCCTATTTGTTCGAGGGCGGCGCGCCCGGCGCCGAACGCCAGATTTTATGCTTCCTTCCCGGCCGGATGTCGCCCGACGATTTCGACCCGGCGTCGTCGCCGATACGCGCCCTCCGCGCCGCGTGGCGCGACGGCGAAACCCTCTCCCACCGCGACCTGCTGGGGAGCCTCATGGGGCTGGGTATCGTGCGGGGGAAAATCGGGGATATTTACGTAAGCGCGGGCGGCGCCGACGCGCTCGCGCTCGATAGCGTGGCGGAGTTCCTTTTGGAGAACTGGGCTTCCGCCGGGCGCGTGAAACTGCGGGTTTCGGAAATCCCGCTTGGCGCCGTGCGCGTCCCGGAACGCAAAACGCAGGAAATCCGCGGCACGGTTTCTTCCCCCCGCCTTGACGCCGTCATCGCGTCGGGCTTCCGCCTCTCCAGAGGCAAGGCGGCGGAACTCGTCAACGCCGGGCGCGTGCAGGTGAATTGGCTGGACTGCGCAAAGCCCGACCGCATTCTGCAACCCGGCGACAGCGTGAGCGCACGGGGCTTCGGACGCTTTGCGCTTGACCGTATCGGAGAGCCCACCCGCAAGGGCAGAATCCCGGTTTTTATCACGCGCTTCTTATGAGCGCGTTCCGCACGGAAAGGAGGCCGACGGCATGGAACAGGCGAAAATAGACCGTATCAACGAGCTGGCCCGGAAAGCGAAAGCGGGGGAACTGTCGGAGGAAGAGCGCATGGAGCGCGACAAACTGCGCCGGGAGTATCTCGACGCCGTGACGGGAAGCCTGCAACGGCAAATAGACAATCTCGTTGTCATCGACGAGGACGGAAACCGCCGGAAATTCCGGCAGAGGGAGGACTGACGCAATGGACTTTTTGAAAAACTTCGACGGGAAGAAAATCCCGTGGTGGGCGATTGCCTTAGGCTTCGTTTTCATGTCCCCGGTGGGATTGGCGTTGCTTCTGCTCAGGCTGTTCGCCAGACAGCGGCAGTCCACCGCCGCCAACGAGCCTTCCTTACAGCAATGGGCACCCATGCAACTGCCCGTGGAAAGGGTTGATACCCGTATCAATAAGCCCAAGTACGCCGACGCCACGCCCGATTCTTCCAAGCGCGTCAAAAGCCCGCCCGCGCCGAAAAAGGTCAAAACGGGCGGAGCGAAAGTTTTCGGCGTGATACTGTTTTTAATCGGCGCGTTGTCCATTACCGGAGAGCTTTCCGACATCATCACGTCCTTGGCGTTCATGCTGGGCGGCGCGGCACTGGGCGTCAACGCTTTCATGACCGATAAGGAACAGAAGCGTTTCGCGGCGTACCTGCCCATCATCGGCAACCGGGAGGCCATGGACGTGGAGGAACTCGCCCGCACGTCCGGCGTTGACGAGAAGAAGGTCTTGAAGGACTTGCAAAAAATGCTGGAACAGAACTATTTCGGCGGCGACGCCTATCTGAACCGCGAATTAGGCTACCTGTTCAAGAGCGCGGAGGCCGACCAGAAATGGCAGGAGGAACACCCCGATTTTGAAGAGGCGCCCCCCGAAACCAACGAGGGCTATTCCGGCATTCTCCGCGACATCCGCCGCGCCAACGACCGTATTGCCGACCCGGTTCTTTCCGCCAAAATCGACCAGTTGGAAAACCTTGTCGGGCGGATTCTGCGCGTCATGGAGGAGAACCCCGAAAAGGCGAAAAATATGGACACCTTCATGACCTACTACCTGCCCACGACGCAAAAACTGCTGGATTCCTACGCCCGTTTCGAGGCGGCGGGCGTGGACGGCGAAAACCTCCGCGAATCCAAGCAAAAAATCTCGTCCACTATGGACATGATTCTAAAGGGCTTCTCCCGCCAGTTGGACGAACTCTATAAGGCCGACGCCATGGACATTGACAGCGACATCCGCGTGATGAAAACCATGCTCAAGCGCGACGGCGCGTCGGCGTCGGACGACTTCGGGCTGGGCGGTTCCGCCGCGCAAAAAGCCCCGCGGGAATCGCAATAACCCCGGCAAACAGAAAGGATGAACCCCGTGTTAGAATACGTCATGCCGATTTCCGTCTTCCGCTATTTCGAGGCGCTGTGCTCCATCCCGCACGGCTCCCGCAATACGAAAACTATCAGCGACTTTTGCGCCGCGTTCGCCGAATCGTATCATCTCGAACACTGGCAGGACAGCGCAAACAATATTGTCATCGTCTCCCCGCCTTATCCCGGATACGAAAACGCCGAAACCATCATCCTACAGGGTCATTTGGATATGGTCTGTGAGAAGGAGGCGTGGAGCCACGCGGACATGTCCCGCGACGCGCTCGAACTCAAACTGGACGGCGATTTTGTGTCCGCCAACGGCACGACCTTGGGCGGCGACGACGGCATTGCAATCGCTATGATGTTGGCCATCCTACAGGAAACGAACATCCCGCACCCGCGCCTTGAATGCGTCATGACGGCGGACGAGGAAATCGGAATGCTTGGGGCGGCGGCGTTCGACGCGTCGCGCCTGAAAGGGCGGCGCATGTTGAACTTGGATTCCGAAGCGGAAGGCGTCTTAACGGCGGGCTGCGCGGGCGGCTGCGCGGCTGTCGCGGCGCTGGCGCCCCGCTGGGAATCGGCGGCGGGCGCCGACGCGCTCCATATCTCCATACGCGGCTTGACGGGCGGGCACTCCGGCATTGAAATCGGCAAGAACCGCGCTAACGCGAATATCCTGTTGGGGCGGATTCTGCAAGCGGCGGCGAAGGAATCGCCCGTGCGCCTTGTCCGCGTCGAGGGCGGCATGAAGGACAACGCAATACCCGTAAGCGCGGACGCGGAGTTTGTCACGGCGGCGCCGTTGAGCGTCCGCCGCGCCGTCGAGCTGTGCGCGAAGGAACTGCAAGCGGAATTTAAAGCCGCCGACCCCGGCTTGACGATAGAAGTCACGGATTCCGTGGCGGTGATGTGCATGGACGAGGAGTCTACAAAGCGCGTCGTGCGGTTCTTAACGTCGGCGCCGAACGGCGTGCAGAGCATGAGCCCCGACTTGCCCGGATTAGTGCAAACGTCGCTGAATCTCGGCATACTGCGCACGGAGCCGCAGGCGGTCGCGGCGTCTTTCTGCGTCCGCAGTTCCGACGCCAACGAAAAAGCCGCGCTTCTGGAACGCCTGCGCGTGCTGGCGGAAGGCGGCGGGAGCCGCAAGAAGCCGGGCGGCGCGTCGGGGCAACTGCGCGTTTCGGGCGACTATCCCGCGTGGAAGTACGAGCCCTTTTCCCCCGTCCGCCAACTCTGCGTTGACGTTTTCCGCGACCTCTACCATACGGAGCCGAAAGTCGAAGCCGTGCACGCGGGGCTGGAATGCGGCTATTTCGCCGACAAAATTCGCGGCCTTGACTGCGTTTCTTTCGGCCCCGACATCCTCGACATCCACACCCCCCGCGAGCGTATGCGCGTTTCGTCCGTGCAACGCGTCTGGCGGTACCTGCTGGAAGTCCTCAAGCGGGCGAAATAAGAAAAAAAGTCGGGAAACCCTCTTGCATTCCGCCGAATCATCTGATACAATAGCTTTCTATGTAACCTAACGCGAGAAGGAGGTGCAGACATTGCCGAACATTAAGTCCGCGAAGAAGCGCGACCTCATCGGAAAAGTGCGGAACGCCCGCAACCGCGCCCGCAAGTCCGATATGAAAACCGCCGTGAAGAAGTTCGAGGCCGCCGCCGCCAACGGCGACCGCGCCGGAGCCGAGAGCGCTTACCGTGTCGCCGTGAAGAAGGTTGACCAAGCTGTCGCCAAGGGCGCGCTCCATAAGAACGCCGCCGCGCACAAAAAAAGCGCCATGACCTTGAAACTCAATCAGGTTGGCTGACCCGCCTCCCCGAAGCCGCGCTTTTACGCTGTGTTTCGGGGGGATGTTTTTTATTTTCCCGCCGCGCCCGCGCAAGGAAGGAGCGTACCGTATGCCGCTGTTCGACACCCACGCGCATTACGATTCCAAACAGTTCGACGCCGACCGCGACGCGGTTCTGGCAAGCCTGCCCGCCGCCGGGGTTGAGCTCGTCGTGAATCCCGGTTGCGACATCCCGTCGTCACGCGCCGCCGTAGCGCTTGCGCGGCGCTTCCCGCACGTCCGCGCCGCCGTCGGTCTGCACCCGGAGGACTGCGCCGGAGCCGGAGACGCCGAATTTCAGGAGTTGCGCCGCCTGTGCGCGGAGCCGGGCGTCGTCGCCGTCGGGGAAATCGGGCTGGACTACCACTGGAAAGACAACCCGCCCCGCGAATTTCAGCAAGCCGTGTTCCGCCGCCAAATCGAGCTTGCCGTTGAATTAGGCTTGCCCGTTATCGTGCACGACCGCGAAGCCCACGGCGATTGTATGGAGATTGTCCGCGACTATCCGGAAGCGCGGGGCGTGTTCCACTGCTTTTCGGGCAGTCCGGAAATGGCGGAAGAGCTTCTCAAGCGCGGCTGGTATCTTGGTTTCGACGGCCCGATTACCTATCCGAAAGCGCGGCGGGCGGCGGAAGTCGCCGCGATAACGCCCATGGACAGAATCGTAGTAGAGACCGATTCGCCGTACCTGACGCCCGTTCCGAACCGGGGCAGGCGCAACGACAGCCGCAACCTGCCGTTTATCATCGAGAAATTAGCGGAGTGGAAGGGCGTAAGCGCGGAGGAAATGCGCCGGGCGGCTTGGGACAACGGGAAACGCCTGTACGGAATGGAGTAAATAGCGCGGAAACGAAAATTTTTCTTGAAAATTTCAATCGGGAAGCCCGTTTTCCTGTGGCGCTTATTGTCGGACTGTGCTATAATGAGCCGAACGGCACAAGGCGGAAGCCCGCCGCGCCCGCGACGGCTTCCGTTAAAATAGGAAGGAGCATTGCTATGAGCAACAGCGTAACTGTGAAAATCTGCGGCGAGGAGTTCAAGCTCATCACGGACGATTCCATAGAGTATACGCAAGCCGTGGGCAACCACGTCAACGCGGAAATGCAAAAAATGCTGGCAAGGCGCGTGGGGCGCATGGACGCCGCGATTATGGCGGCGGTCAATATCACCGACGAACTGTTCAAAGTCCGCGAGACGGACGAACAGCTCCGGGCGCAGATTAAGAGCGCCCTTGACGCCGAGGCGACCGCCAAGGCCGACGCCAACGCCTACAAGCGCGAAAACCTGAGCCTGCAAAAGAAGCTGGAGAAGGCGGAAAAAGCTCTTGCGAAGGCGGAGAAGAGCCTGCAAAAGATTCAAAAGACGGCAAAATCCGGGCGGAGCGGCGCGGAGGAAGCCGAGCCGGAAGAGCCGTCGGAGCCGTTGAACGAAGCGGAGATGGCGGAGCTTGTGGAAAAGTCGAAGCGTCCGCGCAAGACGCGCAAGGCGAAGGCGGAAGCCGTGAGAGCGGAAGTCGCGGAGGAAACCGCCGCCCAACCGGAAACCGCCGAGACGGAAGCGGCGGAAGCCGTTGAAGCCGTAACGGAAGTTGCGGAGGCGTCCGCCGTCGCGGAGGTTGTCAAGACCGCGCCCGAAGCCGCCGCGCCGGAGCCGGAGGCGGTCGAAGCCGCCCCGGAAGCCGTTGGGGAATCGTAATTCCGCCGTCAGGACATACGCGGCGCCCGCATGGAATCGCCGTCCGGCGTCCCGTGCGGGCGGATTGCGCGGGAAAGGAAAGCCTATGGAAACGCTGTTGGTGCGCTATCTGGCGGACGGCCTGCCCGAATTGCAATATGTCGGCGGAAAATCCGACTGGGTTGACCTTTGCGCGGCGGAGACCGTCGCGCTTGCGGCGGGGGAGTTCCGCCTAATCCGTCTGGGCGTGGCGATTGCCCTGCCCGACGGCTACGAGGCGCATATTGCCCCGCGCAGTTCGACCTTTCGGAATTACGGCGTAATCCAAGCGAACTCCGTGGGCGTGATTGACAATTCCTATCGCGGCGACGCGGACGAGTGGATGTTCCCCGCTTACGCCACCCGCGACGCCGTGATTGAAAAGGGCGCCCGGATTTGCCAATTCCGGATTATGAAAAATCAGCCCGCGCTGCGCTTCCAGACGGTAGGACGGTTGTCGGAAGAGAATCGCGGCGGGTTCGGCTCCACCGGAATCTGACGCTTATTTTTAAAGGAAAGGCGTGTAAATTTTGAAACTTGTATTGGCGTCGGGGTCTCCCCGGCGGCGGGATTTGCTAAGGCAAATCGGACTGGATGATTTTATTATCCGCGTCCCGAACGCGGAGGAGCGCCCGCCCGAAGGCTTGCCGCCGCAAGAGACCGTGGAAGCGTTGTCGCGGCAGAAGGCGGAGGCCGTCCGGGCGTTCCCCGATGAAATTATCGTCGCGGCGGACACCATGGTTTTTCTGGACGGCTTGCGCTTGGGCAAGCCCCGCGACGCGTCCGACGCGTTGCGGATGCTGGCGGCGTTGCAGGGGCGGCGGCACGCGGTCTGCACGGGCGTGACCGTCCGGCAGGGGGAACGCTTCCTGACGCGTTCGGAATCCACGGACGTGACGTTCCGCACGGCGAGCGAAGAAACGTTGCGGCGTTATATCGCCACGGGCGAGCCCATGGACAAGGCCGGGGCTTACGGCTTGCAGGGGCGCGGCGCGCTGTTGGTCGAGCGCGTGGACGGCGATTTTTCCAACGTTATCGGGTTGCCGCTCCCGCTGTTGGATTCCATGCTGTCCGAATTTGGCTGGCGTCTGCTGTGAATCGGCGCCGCGGCGCGAGGGAGGGAAACTATGAGCGATTTTTTCAAAAACAACTGGTTTTTGCTTTTGCTGGTCGCGGCGGTGGTGTCGGCTCTGCTGGCGGTCGGAAGCGTGACGGGCGCGTCCTCGTCCATCGCGGAGAACGTGGTCAACGTCTTGGCGACGCCGTTCCGTTCGGGCGCGAACTCGTTCGCAACGTGGTACAACGAGCGGCAGATTTACCGCAACGACGTGACGAAGTTGCAGGAGGAAAACGCCGCCTTAAAGAAGAAAATCGCCGACATGGAGGAGGCGATACGGCAGGCGGAGAACGACAGCGACGAAAACCGCCGCCTGCGGGAATGGCTGGGCTTGCGCCAACAGCGCCGCGACTTGTCCGACTTGGAGACGGCGCTCATCACGGAGCACGCCGTCTCGAACTGGACGGCGGCTGTCACGCTGGACAAGGGCACGTCCCACGGCGTGGAAGTCGGCGACTGCGTGATTGACCCCACCGGGGCGCTGGTGGGCGTTATCGCCCGCGCCGGGCTCAACTGGTCGACCATGCGGGCGATTACCGACACGGACACTTCCGTGGGGGCGCAGGTGTTCCGCACAAAGGAATTGGGCGTCCTGAAAGGCGAATTTTCCCTGATGGAAAAGGGGCAGGCGCGTTTGGACTACCTCCCGGCGGACAGCCAAGTTTTGGCGGGCGACCTCGTGGTCACGTCGGGCGTCGGGGGCTATTACCCCTCCGGGCTGGTCATCGGCACCATTGACGAAGTGCGCCCGAACGATTCCGGCTCCGCGCCTTACGCCGTCCTCACGCCGCAGTCCGATTTCAACGGCTTGACGCAGGTCGCCATTATCAAGTCGTTCGACATCGTGACTTGAGCGCGGCGCAAGAAAGGAGGCGCTTTCCGTGTTCCGCAATTCCCTTGTCTTCAAATGGGCGCTCTATCTGCTCGCGGCGTTCCTCTGCCTGATTGCGCAGTGTTTCGCCCAGCGCCTGACTTTGTTCGGCGCCATTCCGTTTCTCTACCCGCTCTTGGCCGTTATTCCCGCGACCATGGATTCCGTCGGATTCGGCGGCGCGTTCGCCATCCTGACGGGCGTGTTCTGCGATTTGCTCCTGCCCGAAAGCCTGCCCTGCTTCTATACGCTCTCTTTCCCGGTTTCCGCCCTGATTGCGTCCTTTATCTCCCGCCAGTTCCTCCCCGCCGGACTGCTCTGCTCCTACGTCGTCTCTGTCGTCGCCTTCGCCGTCAACGGCTTCTTCCACTGCTTCCTGTTCTGGACTTGGGGCGACCCGTCCCCGTGGATGACCGGATTATACTTGACGGGGCGCGAGTTTTTCGCCACGGTTCCGCTCCTGTCGCCGCTCATGACGCTTCTGTTCCGGCTCGTCGCCGACAGGACGCGCTATGAGGAAATGCACAAGGGGACGGCGTAAAATTCCGCTTGTCTTGTCGCGGAAAAAGCGCTACACTATGGATACGGCAACCGTTACATGAAAATTGAAAGGGGGAATGCGCTTTGGCTTATCATCGGCGCGACAACGGCGCCCCGGTGCGCATGGGGCGGCTGTTCATCCTCGCGGGCGGAATTTCCACGGTCATGCTCCTGTTTGCCGGCGTCCTCTACAACACGCAGGTTATCCGGCATGACGAATACCTCGCGCAGTCCACAAGCTCCATCGTGCGCCGGGAGACCATCAAGGCGTCGCGGGGAATCGTCACCGACCGCAACGGAACCACGCTCATTTCCAACGCCTCTTCCTATGACCTGACCTTTGACCCGGCTTTGCTGAAAAAGGACGAGGAACCGAACGCCGCCATACTCCGCCTGCTCCAACTGTGCGAAAGCCAAGGGCGGGCGTGGGTCGACACCTTGCCCATCACGAAAGAGGAGCCGTTCGCGTTCACCGTGGACGAGGTTTCCAGAGACCAGCGGCGGCGGCTCTTGAAGTACCTTACGGAGTACAAGCCCAGCCGGGACTTTATCGGCGACTACCTGCTGAACCACCGTTCTTTAGTGGACACGGCGGACTTGGAGCAGGCGGCGGCGGAGGCGGCGGAACAGGCCGCCCAAACTCCGGAGGATTTCAAGGGCAAAGTTCAGAAGCTCTTGAAGGGCAACAAAAAGCCGTCGGGCGTGTACGTGCCCGACAAGCGCACGTTAATGGAGCGGCTTTCGCCCGATTTGCTTACGACGGATTTGCTGGCCGACGCCTGCGTGACCCCGGAAGTCGTGCTGGACTGGATGGCGGCGGACATGGAAATCCCGGAGGACTTTTCGCCCAACGACGCCCGCAAAGCCCTTGGAATCCGTTATGAACTGAAACAGCGGCAGAAATTAGGCGACAACAGCTCTTATATCTTAACCGAAAACATCGACACGCCGTTTATTTCCATGCTCTCCGACGGGCAGTACGTCGGCTTCAAAGTGGTAAACTCGTCCGTGCGCAAGTACGAGACCGACCGCGCCGCGCATATCCTCGGCAACGTCAGCAAACTGTTTCAGGAGGACTTGCAGAACCCGCTTTATAAGGATTACCCGCTTGACGCGACCATAGGGCGAAGCGGCGTAGAGGCGGCGTTCGAGCAGTATTTGCAGGGCAAGAACGGGCGGCGCGTGCTGTCGGTCAACGAGGACGGCAAAGTCACGGGCGAATACTACTCCACGACCCCCCAGCCCGGCGCCACCGTCGAACTGACCATTGACATTGACTTTCAGGCGAAAGTCGAGGACGCCTTGCGCGACGGCGTGGAGGGCATGAACGCGCAGGACGGGAGCGACAAGCGCGGCGCGGGCGTCGCGGTCGTGAAGGTCGGCACGGGCGAAATTTTGGCTATGGCGTCCTACCCGTCCTTCAAGCCCTCGGACTACTACGACGCCCAGCGCTACAAGTCCCTCAGCGACAACCCCGCCAAGCCTCTGATTAACCGCGCCACCATGAGCGCGTACCCGCCCGGCTCCACCTTGAAGCCCGCAACCGCGATTGCGGCGTTGCAGTCGGGAAAAATCGGGCTGAACGAACGCTATTACGACGGCGGTCGCTGGACGTATCCCGGCGCGAACGCCTACGCCAACTGCTGGCGCCTCTCCGGGCACGGGCGGCAGACCATCAGCCAAGCTATCACAAATTCCTGCAACGTCTTTTTCGCGGAAATGGGTTACCGCATGGGGCTGAACACGCTGAATTTCTGGCTGCAACAGTTCGGGCTTGGGGAGCACACCGGAATCGAGACGGGCGACGCCACCGGACAGCGCGCCACAAATCCCGTCGGGCAAGACCAAGCCCCGTGGGCGGCGTTCGGGCAGTCCAACCAGATTTACACGCCCCTACAGCTTGCCAACTACGTCGCCACGCTTGTTTCGGGCGGCAAGCACTGCAAGGCGCATTTGCTCAAAGCGGTGAAGGCTTACGACAATAGCGAAGTCGTCGCCGTGGGCGACACGAACCCTATCAACGTTATCGACATTTCCACGGCGAACCTGAAAGCCGTCAAGACGGGCATGAGGAACCTTGTCCTGACTTCCCTTGACCGCTATTTTCAGGATTGCGTGGTAGAGGCGGGCGCGAAAACCGGAACGGCGCAGTTAGGCGCGGGGCGCACGAACAACGGCGTGTTTATCTGTTTCGCCCCCTACTACGAGCCCGAAATCGCCATTGGCATGGTGATTGAGCAGGGCGGCGCGGGCGCCCATCTCGCCTCCACCGCCGTCCGCATTATCAACGACTACTTTGACAAGGAGCCCGTCCCGACCGTGATTACCGGCGAAAACCAACTGCTCCCCTAAGCGCGGAGCGCCGGAAATCGGCTTGCATACGTAGCCAACGCGCAGGGAGCCGACGACAAATCGGCTCCCTGCCCGCATATCACGCCTTTGCCGCTTTGACAAGGAAGGAGCGTCCCCCATGAGCGAACCCTTTGTGTTTGATTCCCGAAGCATCCACTGCAAAGACCCGTTCGGCGCGGTGCCGTGCGGGCAGAATATCATTCTGCGGTGCCGCCCCTTGCAAAGAGAAGGGTTTACCCATTGCGCCGTCATGATGACCAACGACTACACCGGGGAGAAGTTCAAGACGGAACTATACCCGCAGGCGATTGACGGGGAGCGCGTCCGCTTTTACGCCAGCTTCCCCGCGCCCGACGAGCCGCAATTAGTCTGGTACTACTTCAAATTGTGGCGCGACGACGGCTCCGGGTGCGACCTTGACCGCACGGGGTACCGCAACGACGGCAAGCAGGACCCTTGGCAGATGACCGTATACGAAAAGAACCATACGCCCTTCTGGTTCGGCGCGGGCGTCACATATCAGATTTTCCCCGACAGGTTCTGCCGTCTGGAAGTCCCGAACCCCGAAGGCATGATAGGCAACCGCTGGGTGCACGAGGACTGGAACGACAAGCCCGTATGGAATCCGCCCGACGGCATTTGGAACCGCGACTTTTTCGGCGGCTCCTTCAAGGGAATCACGTCCAAAATGGATTACCTCGCGGGCTTGGGCGTGTCGACCATCTACTTTAACCCCATCTTTGAATCCGCGTCCAACCATCGCTACAATACGGCGGACTATAAAAACATTGACCCCATGCTCGGCACGGAGGAGGATTTCAGGGAAATGTGCATGGAGGCGAACCGCCGCGGTATGCGCATTATCCTTGACGGCGTGTTCAGCCATACGGGGGACCAGAGCCGTTATTTCAACGTGGACGGCTGGTACCCGGAGCTCGGCGCCTACCAGAGCAAGGACAGCCCTTATTATGAATGGTACAAGTTCAACAAATGGCCCGACGATTATACCTCATGGTGGGGAATCCATACGCTTCCGGACACACTGGAAGAGAATCAGAGCTACCAGAACTATATGATATGGAATCAGGATTCCGTTATCCGGCACTGGCTGAGGGCGGGGGCGTCGGGCTGGCGGCTGGATGTCGCCGACGAACTTCCCGACAGCTTCATAGCGCATATCCGGCAGGTCATGCACGAGACCGCGTCCTATGCCGTGCTGATTGGCGAGGTATGGGAGGACGCAAGCAACAAAATCGCCTATTCGGAGCGGCGGCGGTATTTCCTTGGCAAAGAACTGCACGGCGTCATGAATTACCCGTTCCGGAGCGCGACGCTGGACTACCTGCGCGGCGGCGACGCCGACCAGTTCCGCGAGACTTTGGAGACGTTGCGCGAAAACTATCCCCCGGCGGCGTTCAACTCCGCGATGAACTTCTTGGGGACGCACGACACGGCGCGGATTTTAACCGTGCTGGGCGCGAGGCATACGCCGCAATCGAAGGAGGAGCGCGCAAAGTTCCGCCTGTCGCCTGAAGAGCGGCGGCGCGGCTTGGCGTTGGTTCGCCTTGCGGCTATGATTCTGTACGCGTTTCCGGGTTCGCCCACGGTGTACTACGGCGACGAGTGCGGCATGGAGGGCTGGGAAGACCCGTTCAACCGCGAGACGTACCCATGGGGGCATGAGGAGAACGACCTGCAACATCATTTCGCGGCGTTGGGGCGGATTCGTCATGAGCGGGTGTCGCTACAGCGCGGCTCGCTGGACTGGCTCTATACGTCGGGACCCATACTGGCGTTTGGACGGCGGAAGCACGCGGAATACAAGGGGCTTGTCGTGAACGCGGGAAGCGAAGAGCGGGAAATCACGATTGACTGGCCGGGCGGCTCGGAGGCGACCGACCTGCTGACGTGGCAAAAGTTCTACGTCGTGAGCGACAAGCGCCTGCGGCTGAAAATCCCGCCGCTGTCGGGCTATATTCTCGGCTGACGCCGACCGGGGCTGTGCAAGCCCCGGTCTTTTTTGTTTCACGTGAAACATTTGCGCGGCGGCTTTGGGCTGTTGTGTTTCACGTGAAACAACGAAAATTTACAAATCCGCCCTTGCAAAAATTCCGCCGCGTGATACAATAGGGGCGCAACAGGAAAGCAGGTGATGTCCATTGAGTAAAACAATCGCGGTTGTGAACCAAAAAGGCGGCGTCGGCAAAACGACGACTTGCGTCAACCTCGCCGCCGCGCTGTCCGGAGCCGGGAAACGCGTCCTGTTATGCGACTTTGACCCGCAGGCGAACTCTACTTCCGGCATCGGCGCGGACAAGGACGCCTCCCCCGGCGTCTATCAGGCTCTGACCGATAGTTCCTCTGTCCGCTCCGTGATTATCCATACCCCCTACGGCGACGCGTTGCCGTCGAACGGCGCGCTGGCGGGTGCGGCTATCGAGCTTATTGGCGCGGAACGGCGCGAATTTCTCTTGAAAGACGCGCTTTCGCAGGTCAAGGACGATTACGACTTTATCCTGATTGACTGCCCGCCTTCCCTCGAACTGCTCACGCTCAACGCCCTTTGCGCCGCCGATACGATTCTTGTCCCCGTGCAGGCGGAGTATTACGCGCTGGAAGGGCTGTCGGATTTGATGAACACCGTGCGACTTGTGCGGCGTTCGCTGAATCCGCGCTTGGAGTTGGAAGGCGTCCTGATGACTATGTACGACGTGCGGACAAACCTCGCCGTGCAGGTGGCGCAGGAAGTCAAGCGCTATTTCCCCGGCAAAGTGTACGCGACTGTCATACCCCGGAACGTGCGGCTGTCGGAAGCCCCTAGCCACGGGCAGCCCATTTCCGCCTATGACCCTTCCTGTCGGGGAGCCGCCGCCTATCAGGCTTTGGCGGAGGAGTTTTTGAGAAAGCAAAATTCCGAATCGCCTCCGGAACCGGAAAGGAGCGAAGCGCATGATTAAGAAGCCTTCCGGACTTGGGCGCGGCTTGGGCGCGTTATTCGGGGAGAGCGCGTTCTTGGGCGACGAGGAGCGGGACGCCGCCAAAAACGGCGTGACGACGTTGCCCATCACGGACGTGGAGAATAATTCCGCGCAGCCCCGGAAAAATTTCGACCCCGAAGGCATTGCCCAGCTTGCCGACTCCATCCGCCAGCACGGGATTTTACAGCCCTTGACCGTGCGGAAACTCGATTCCGGGTATTATCAGATAGTCGCGGGGGAACGGCGGTGGAGGGCGGCGCGTATGGCGGGGCTGGACGAAGTGCCCGTGATTGTCGTCGAAGCCGACGACCGGACAGCCGCCGAAATCGCCATGATTGAGAACCTCCAGCGGGAGGACTTGAACCCCATGGAGGAGGCCGCCGGGTACAGGACGCTCATAGAGCAGTACGGCATGACGCAGGAAGAGGCGGCGAACCGCGTCGGAAAGTCGCGCAGCGCGGTGGCGAATGCGTTGCGATTGTTGGACTTGTCGGAACCCGTGCGGAAGTTCGTGGAGGAGGGGCGGCTGACCGCCGGGCACGCCCGCGCCTTAATCCCGCTCCCGGCGGACTTGCAGGAATCGGCGGCGAAAGAAGTCATGGACGGCGGCTTGTCGGTTCGCCAAACGGAACGCCTCGCAAAACAGCGTATGGAAGAGCGCAGGAAACCGGAAACCGTCCTGAAAAGGGAACGCTTGGACGACCCGAAAAAGATTGACTATACGGTAGAGGCGCAAAAAGAGCTGTCGGCGAAACTTGGGCGGGGCGTCCGCATTGTAAACGGGCGCAAGAAGGGGCGCATTGAACTGGATTATTACGGGCTTGACGATTTGAACGCCCTTTTGGACGCGTTGGCGCTTATGCAAATCAGTCAGGCGCGGGAGGGGGCGGTTGAATGAGCGAGGAAGAGCGCAAAGCGGACGCCGTTTCCGCGCCCGCGGGGGAGGCGGCGAACGAAGCGCCGTCGGCGCGGAAAGGCGGCATGAGCGTCTTTCTGTATATTGCCATGCTGTTCGGGGCGGCGTTGCTTTTGATGTGCCTGTCGTCGCTGGTTCACCAGCGCGACAACGCCGAACTCTTGGGCAAGAACACGGAAGCCTTGGGGGAGTTGCGGAACTCCGTTTCCGTCATGCAGGAAGTGCAGAACTTGCAGGATAAGATTATCAAGCTACAGGAGGATTTGCGGGGGCTGGAAGCGGAATTGAAACAGGCTCAGAGCGGGCAAGCGGAAGCGTCGGAGCGGGCGGAGGCGGAGCGCAAACGCACAGACGCGCTGGCGCGCCTCTACGCCATCGAAGCGGAGTACCAGACGGGGCGCTACCAAGCCTGTCAGGGGAGCATAGAAGCGTTTGCGGCGAGCGGGCTGGTCGAAAGCCTGCCGACGGAAGCCCCGGAAAACGGCGTCGCGTCCCCGCTGGAACGCTACCGCCAGTTGCAGGACGCCGTCCTTGCAAGGCTGTCCCCGCCGACCGTGGGGGCGCCGCCGCAAAATCCCTGAGCGTTTGCGGGGCGTTTCACGCGGAAACGTCCCGCCGTTATTGACAGAAAGGAAAGAGACTATGTTAGACATTCGCTTTATCCGGGAGAACCCCGACGCCGTGCGGGAGAACATCCGCAAGAAGTTTCAGGACGCCAAACTCCCGCTTGTCGACGAAGTCCTTGCGCTGGACGCCGAGCGCCGGGAGGTAATCGCCGAGGCGGACGCGCTCCGCTCCGACCGCAACCGTTTGAGCAAGGAAATCGGGAAATTGATGGGGCAGGCGAAGAAAGACCCGTCGAAACTGCAAGAGGCGGAGGAAGTCAAGAAGAAAGTGACCGCGCAGGCGGAGCACCTCAAGGAACTGGAAGCGCGGGAACCTGAGATTGACCGCGAACTCCGTCAAAGAATGCTGCTCATCCCGCAGATGATTGACCCGTCCGTGCCGCTGGGTCCCGACGACAGCCACAACGTAGAAGTAGAGCGTTTCGGCGACGCCGCGACGCCCGATTTTCCGATTCCCTACCATACGGAAATCATGGATTCGTTCAACGGAATCGACCTTGACGCCGCCGGGCGCGTCTCCGGCAACGGCTTCTATTACCTGTTAGGCGACATCGCCCGCTTGCATGAGGCCGTGCTTGCCCTCGGACGCGATTTCATGATTGGCAAGGGCTTCACGTACTGCATTCCGCCTTTCATGATTCACGGCGCGGTCGTCGAGGGCGTTATGAGCCAGACGGACATGGACGGCATGATGTACAAGATTGAGGGCGAGGACTTGTATCTCATCGGCACGTCGGAGCACTCCATGATTGGCCGTTTTATTGACCAGATTCTCCCCGCCGACGCCCTCCCGCAAACCCTGACTTCCTATTCCCCCTGTTTCCGCAAGGAGAAGGGCGCCCACGGAATCGAGGAGCGCGGCGTCTACCGCATTCACCAGTTTGAGAAACAGGAAATGATAGTGGTCTGCAAGCCCGAAGATTCCATGGCGTGGTATGAAAAACTGTGGCGGTACTCCGTGGAGCTCTTCCGCGCCTTGGAAATCCCGGTGCGCCAGTTGGAATGCTGTTCGGGCGACTTGGCGGACTTGAAAGTAAAGTCCTGCGACATTGAAGCGTGGTCGCCGCGCCAGCAGAAGTATTTTGAAGTGTGCTCGTGCTCCAATCTCGGCGACGCGCAGGCGCGGCGGCTCCGTATCCGCTACCGCGGCGAGGACGGCAAAATCCGCCTCTGCCATACGCTCAACAACACTTGCGTGGCGCCGCCGCGTATGCTCATAGCGCTTCTGGAAAACCATCTGCAAGCCGACGGGTCTGTGACGATACCGGAAATTCTGCGTCCCTACATGGGCGGGACGGCTGTCCTGATTCCGAAGGCGCGGAAGGACGGCGGCGCATGAGCGATATGGAACGCCTGTTGCGCGGCGGGCTGTCGGCGTTGGGACTGCCCCCGGACGCGGCGGAAGCTATGGCGCGTTACGGGCGTATGCTCTTGGAGCGGAACCGCGTCATGAACCTTACGGCGATTACGTCGGAAGCGGACGTTGCGCGGCTCCACTTCCTTGACAGTTGCGCGTTGGCGGCGTTCGCGGACTTTCGCGGCAAGTCCGTCGTGGACGTGGGCACGGGCGCGGGCTTCCCCGGACTGCCGCTCCGATTAGTCGAGCCGTCTATGCGGCTGACGCTCTTGGACGCCCAGCGAAAGCGCGTGGATTTCCTGCGGGACGTTTGCGCCGCGCTGGAACTCCCCGACGTGACAGCCATACAGGGGCGGGCGGAGGAGTGCGCCGCCGAATATCGGGAGGCGTTCGACATCGCGGTGTCCCGCGCCGTGGCGGGCTTGCCCGTGCTGGCGGAATTATGTATGCCGCTCGTGCGCGTGGGCGGGGAGTTCCTCGCCATGAAGTCGGCGAACTGCGACGAGGAGCTGTCGTCGGCGAAACGCGCCGTTGCGACGCTGGGCGGGGAAGCCGCGCAAGTCGCGGAGTACGCGATACCGGGAACGGACGTTCCGCGCCGCCTGATTATTATCAAGAAAACGCGCCCGACGCCGCCGGGCTACCCGCGCACGTTCGCCAAAATCAAGAAGAAACCGCTTTGACAAAGACAGCGCACCGCCGTTTGGCTGTGCGCTGTCTTTTCGTATGCGGCTTTCAGTTCAAGCAGTAGGCTTTATAAAGCGTGGCATGGTCTGCGATAGCCTGCCAAGAGCCGGACGCCTTGCCCGTCACGCAAATATAGGTTTTGCCGTCGTCGCGGGTGGCGTAGCTGACCGCGCAGTTCCCGGACTGGTTGACAAACCCGGTTTTCGCGCCGGAAATGTACAGGTTCGTGCCGTTGAATTTGTCCTCAATGCGGCGCAGGAACAGGTTGGAAAGCGAAATGCCGCGAGGGTGTTCCGCCGTGGAGGACGTGCGGAACGTGCGGGTGCCCAGAATCACGCGGCAGATGGAATGGCTCATGGCGGCTTTCATAATTACCGCCATGTCGCGCATGGTGCAGTAGTGGTTTTTGTTGTAGAGCCCGATACAGTTCGTAAAATGGGCGGTGTCGGAAATGCCAAGCTCCTGAAGTTTCTGGTTCATGAGTTCCACAAAGGCTTCCTGCGACCCGGAGATATGCCGCGCCAGCGCGAGGCACGCGTCCGCGCCCGACGGGAGAATACAGCCGTAGAGCAAATCACGCACGGTGACGGTTTCCCATGTGGAGAAGTGCGCGACGCTGCAATTATTCGCCCAGCAGTAGTTTGTGACGGCTTTCGTCACGGTCACTTTCGCATCCATGCCCTTGACGCCCTCCGGCGTCACTTTTATGAGCTTTTCCGTGGCGACAAGCAAGGTCAAGACTTTCGTCATGGACGCGGGGGAGACTTTCGCGTCCGAATCGCGTTCGGCGCGGATGTACCCGGTATCGGCGTCGAGGAGCACGGCGTACTTACTGCCGATTTCCGCCGACTGTCCAAGCGTGATAGTGCGCGCCCACGTTTTCGGCGCGAAATTTTTGGAAGTGCTCGCGGGCGGATTGGCGGGGGCGGCGGGGCTTTGCGAGGAGGCGGACGACGGCTTTTCCGTCAGATGTTCCGCCAAGTCCGCGAGGCTCCATAAATAGGCGTCGGCTTCCGCCGGGGGAAGGTTTTCGGGGTTTTCCTCCGCGTAGCCCGCCAGCGCGGACAAGTCCTGATTGCGGAACGCGGCGAGCGCGTCGGCGTCCGGAAGGGGGGCTTGGTCGCCCACGAGGTAATTTTGCGGCGCCGCGCTTTCGCCGACAACGGCGGGCGGCTCCGCGTCCGCCGCGACGCCCCGGAAACGCCCGAACAACGCGGACGCAATCGGGACGGCCAGCAGTCCGCATAACACGAACGACAAAAGCGCCGCTTGTTTTCGTTTCCGCGCCCGCCGCCTCCGTTCGAGAGCCCGCAGGCGCCGCTTGCGCTCGCGTTCGCGGGACGCGTCCTCCATTTTACTGATTTCGTCCAGCATCACTTGAAAATCTTCCATACAACCTCCGTTCGGATGGATAGCGCGGCTTGCTTAAGAGGGCGGGGGATAGGGTATCCGGTACGGCTCCGCGCCCCGTTCCCGCGCTTTTTCCGCCAGCCACGCCCGCAGGGCGTTCACGCCTTCCTCTGTCCATGGGAATGTCTCCGTTTCGACATCCCGCGCCAGTTCAAAACAGATATTCTCGTAAACCCACGCCTGAATTTTCGCGTCGTCTTTCCCCGGCCACGAGAAGCGCCGGAAACGGTAGCGGAAAGAGCCGAGGCTTCCGGGGTAAATTTCCGCCTTGGTGAAAAAAGCGACGGAGAGAAAATCAAAATCAGAATCCAAAACAGCCTCCTTTGCAAGGAAAATTATGGGATTTCCGGAGCTTTCGGGACGTTTTCGCCGAAAGCGCGTCTATCATACCAGATTTCGCCGGATATGTCAAATCCTTAAACGGAAAAAGTTATCGTTTTGTAATATTTGGCGGGGCGGGTTTTACGCGCCCTCATACGGCTCTATCAGCCGCACGTTCCCGTAGCGGTCGGAAAACTCGCCGTCCACGAGGTAGCGCACTTCCCGCACGCTGTCAAGGGAGCGCAGGGAGCGGTCAAGGGAGAGCAACGCCAAAGACAAGTTGGCGTTTTCGGGCAGGGAATCCAACAGCGCCGAAGAGAGGTTGACAAAGCAAATGGCGTCCTCCTGCCACGCCGAGCGCACAAAGAAGCCGTCCGGGAACGCGGGGAACAGTTCGCGGCTTTCGGGGCCGCCCTCCGCCGCCTCCGCGACAGCCTCTACCTGCGTGTCGCCCTCGTACAAGTTCAGCGTCCGCTCCTCCGCGACCAGCGCCCCCGACGCGTCGGGGAACCACAGCGAGACCGCCACCGTCCCCACCACGTCGCCGTCGGGCGCCAGCAACGCGTCACGCGCCGTGAACGACTGCCTGTCCTGATAGTCCAGCTCCTGCCCGTTCACCGTAATCCGAACCATGGAGATTTCCGGAATCTGCGTCAGCGTGAGCGTCACGGCGTAATCCGCCAGCGTCAGCGCGACGCCGGAGAGGGACGCATACGGCGCGGAGAAGTCCGCGACCGCCCGGCTTCCCTGCCGCGCCACGCCGTTTAACGCCGTCCCTTTCGGAATCGCGCTCTTGTGCAAGCCGCCTTCCGGGTCTTGGAGCAACGCCGACAGCAGCGCCTCCGCCGTCTCGACGGGGTCGGCGTCG
>JAFXQD010000018.1 GCA_017527365.1 Oscillibacter sp. | reverse complement strand
TTTAATAAAAACCCCCTCTGTCACTGCGTGACATCTCCCCCAAAGGGGGAGACACAGAGACGAAAAGCTCATAAAAAAGCGTCCCCCCTCCCCTTTGGGGAGGGGGACAGGGGGAAGGGTTTCCCTAAGTAAATGACATTGGAACAGCACCCGCCCCTCGTTGATGTCATCCAGACTGTGTTTGCTCCCGTCATAGGTGCGGATGGTTCCGTCCGGCTCGATGAAACTGTCAAGAAAGCACTCCGTAAAGTCGAAATAACGCGAGTCCCCGGTAATTTCCGCCATGGACAGCAGAGCGGTCAGCATACAGCCGTCGATGTAGTTCCAGTCGGCGGGCTTGCCCTGCCGCAACCGCTCCACGTTCCATACCGTGCGTTGAGGCGTGGACCGCTCAATCAGTTCCCGCACATATGCGTCAATCTGTTCGTACATAGCGCACCTCTTTGTTACAGCGGCTTTTCCGTCAGACCGTCCGTTTCCAGTTCTTCATAGTGGTTGACTATCAGGCCGTCGCCCTCCGCGCCTTCTATCGTCACATTGCGAACCCGCACCCGGCGCACGTTGTTCAGATACAGCCCCAGACGGCAACGCTTCTTTGCGAAATTCTCCATAATCGGGACGCCGGGCTTGGCGTCCGGGGAAAAGCGGACGCGTATGTTTTCCAGCGTCACTTCCTCAATCGGCGCCTCCGGCAGTCCGTCCGCGTAACACGCCGCCACTTCCGCGCCGACGCAGTCCAGACCGCGAAAGAGAAAACGCCCCATGCGCGGCGTCCGGTCGTCCGCCGGAAGTTTCTCACGAGACCAGACATACTCGCTTTCCCGGTCGGGGTCGCAACAGTTATACCACAGGTTAATGGCAATCGGCGTAAGCACGCCCTCCATACGGATATTCTCGAAAGCCACCCCGTCAATGACGCAGTTTTTCCCGCGCCCCCGGCGGGACTTGATACGCAGTCCGCGGTCGGTTCCCCGGAAGAAACAGCGGGAAACGTTCAGATTCCGCACCCCCGCGCCAATCTCGCTGCCAAGAACCGCCGCCCCGTGTCCGAACTCCATGAGGCAGTTCCGTATGGTGTGGCGGTCGGCGGGGGTGTTGAGCGTAGAGCCGAGCGCGATTTTCCCGGATTTGATAGCAATGCAGTCGTCTCCCACCGCAAAGCGACAGCCGATGATGTCCACGCCGTCGCAGGATTCCGGGTCAATGGCGTCGGTGTTGGGGCTGTCCTTCGGGGCGGAAAAGCGCAGGTCGTACATGCCGACGTTTTTTGAATAATAGGGGTGAACCTGCCAAGAGGGGGAATCGCAGATATGGACGCCGTGCAACGTCACGTTTTCACAGCGGTTGAAGAACAGGAGCCGGGGGCGCGCCGTGGGAAATTCCCGGTATTTCGTCCAAAAGTCGCTGTTCCGTCCGTTGCCGTCCACAGTGCCCAAGCCAACAATTTTGATGTCGCGGGCATACTGCGCCGTGAGCAGGGACTGGTACATAGGCCGCGCCTCGCTCTCGAAGCCGCCGAAATGGGCTTCCGGCCCGCCGTCCATATCCCGCACCACTCCGGGGACAACGGGATAGCGTTCCCTGTCCGGACAGCCCAGCAGAACCGCCCCCTCCGCAAGCTCGATTGTGATACGGCTTTTCAGGGACAGGGGCCGCGACAGATAGCGTCCCGGCGGAAAATACAGCCGCCCGTCCGGGGGAAGCGAACTCACAGCGAATTGAATCGCGTCGGTGTCGTCCGTCCGGCCGTCTCCCGCCGCGCCGAAGTCGCGGATATTCAGGGCGCAGGTTTCCCCGTTCGTGCGGAAGGCGCATTCCTCCCGCACGGACGCCCCCTCTACGCGCAAGGCGTAATCGGTTTCCGGCGTCAGTCCAAAGAGGGAGAACACATTGCTGTCGCCCTCCCGAACCTGTTCGCCGTTCAGATAGACGCGGTACGCCTCCGGGGCGTAATAAATGGTAGCCTTTAGGCGCTTATGCAACAACAGGATTTCCCGCCGGGTGGCGCCCCTCAGCTTTGCGTCCAGATTGGACAGCGGCTCGTCGAACAGGAACACTTTCGGATTCCGCACGATGGAACGACCCATGGCGACGCGTTGCCGCTGTCCGCCGGAAAGCTGGGAAGGCTTTTTGTTGAGCTGGGTGGTAAGCCCCAGAATTTCCGCCGCCGCCAGCACCTTTTTGTGAATGACGTTGGGATTCTCTTTCCGCAAAGTCAGAGAGAACGCCATATTTTCATAGATGGTCATATGGCCGTACAGGGCGTAGTTCTGGAACACCATTGCCATATCGCGGTCTTTTGCGGGGGTTTGGGTAATATCCTTGCCGTCAAGGAGCAGGTGTCCGGCGGTGATGTCCTCCAACCCAATGTCATTTACTTAGGGAAACCCTTCCCCCTGTCCCCTTCCCCAAAGGGGAGGGGGGACGCTTTTTTATGAGCTTTTCGTCTCTGTGTCTCCCCCTTTGGGGGAGATGTCACGCAGTGACAGAGGGGGTTTTATTAAAGTTAATGACATTGCCTCCAACCCCGCAATCATGCGCAGGGTGGTGGACTTGCCGCAACCGGAAGGGCCGACCAGCACAATCAGTTCCCCGTCCTTCACGTCCAGATTGAAGTCAAAGACCGCCTGCGCCTTGTTGTCATAGATTTTGTCAATGTGCCGCACATTCAGTTGCGCCATACCGTTCCCTCCTTTACGCGGAGCGCCGCTCCGGCGACGCCAAGTGGGCGGAAAGGGCGCGGCTCCGGGAGACGCCCGCTATAGCCCCGATAAACAGGCACGCGGCGGAGAGAAGATGAACAGGGTGTTGGAGTAGGCGTTCCAGAACATATTGTCGCCGAACATCTGGCGGAACGCGTCGAACTGGATGCCTTTCGGGAAAATCACAATCTGGTTATAGTCCACGGCGGCGCGCCCGTGGCGGGATTACGGTCTCTGCCGTTTCGAGAACTGCGTCTACGGCTCCCATATCGCCCCGGAAGGTTTCGACAAGTGGGGCGGTACGGAACGCGACCGAACCGCCCGGTTTTATGAAATCCCCGCCGTTCCGGGGCGGGTTTCATGGTGCAACAGATAGCGCCGCTTATTTCTTTCTTTCTTTCTTTCAATCCGCATAATAATTAGGAATTTCAATCGCTTTCGGAAAACAATTATTATGACAAAAGGAAAGAGTAGTTTACTCCTCCTGATTCCTTTTCCCTCCTTTCCCCACGAAATATGATACCTTGATTTTCTAAAAAGAATCAAGTCGTATTCGCAGTAATTTTGTGGACTGCTATAAATCGGGCAATGACCGCCGCCGCCACAATCGCCGCCGCCGCGCCGGAAGAGACGTTGCTAATCAACATCACCGCCCCGACGCTGGCTTGTCCAAGACCGGTATGGTTTTGCAAAAACCAGAACACCGGAATCCGGAACACGAACACCCGCGCAAAATTGAGCGCCAATGTCAGGCGGGTTTCGCCCAACCCATAGAGCAGAGCCAATACCGCCGCGTTGATTCCCAAGGGAACCGCCCCCAAAGCCTCATAGCGGTAAACCGACATAATCATTTGCCGGAACGATTCGCTTCCGCTGTCGAACAGTCCCGCCAACTGATTCAAACGCCAAAGCTCCAAGGACGAAATCACGGCGCCCAAAATGACGTTGACGACCGCCGTCGCAAAGAACGCCTCCAACACGCGGCGATACTTCCCCGCGCCGTAATTCTGGCTGATAATCGCGGCGGCACCTTCTTGATAGCCGTTTTGGGGATTTGTGGTAATGCCGCCGAGGTTGTTGGAGACGCCCAAAGCCCCCGCCATCGTATCCCCGTATATCACGCACATGGCGTTCACCACCGTTTTTCCGAAGGCGAACAGCGCCTTTTCCGCAATGACCGGGACAGACTGCGTAATCATGGGCATGACGGTTCGTCTGTCCATGGCGACGGCCTCCCTTGAAAAGCTGAACGCCTCGTCCGCCCGAAGGCTGTGACGTATTCCGAAAGCCAGAAGCGAAAGTTGCGAAATCAACGACGCCACCGCAATCATGGTCAGCCCGCCGCGTATTCCGTAGACAAACAGGGCGGTCAGGGACAGCTTAACCCCAATCACCATGAAGTTCAGCAACATAATGCGGCGGGAATCGCCCCGCGCCCGTTCCACGGCAATGTAGACGTTGTTCAGAAATTTTACGACCATGTCGAACATTTCGACCACGAAATATTGCGCGCCCACGTCAATCAGTTTTTCCGGCGTCCCCGCAAGGCGCAGGAAATCCCGCGCAAAGGGCAGTATGAGCGCCGGAATCAAAAGCCCCGCCCCAAGGCAGAGCGCGTGTAAACTGCTCACGCGCTTGCGAACCAGCAGGAAACTGCCCTCCCCGTAGGCCCGGCTAATCTGTACGCCGGCCCCCACGGCCAAGCCGCCCCCGACCGCCGAGAGAATCGCGTTGATTTGCGACAAATACGCCGCCGCCGACACGGATTCCTCGCTGATATGGGCGGCCATCATGGTATCCAGAATCGTAGAGAGAATCGACAGTCCCTGATAAAGCGCCAGCGGGATTCCCACGCTCAGGACGACTTTCCACATGGAGCCGTTCAGGCTCTCATGAAGAGACCGTTCGTCCTTCTCCGTCAGTTTCGCTTTCATGGCGATACGGTTTCATACAGATTTTGCAGAAACTCGCGGGAGAAAACGGCGTTGTCGTTCGTCGTGTTTTCCAAAATAAGGCTTCCTCGCTTTCAGAAAGCGGAGAATAGGCTTGTAATCCATCTCTCCCGTTCCGGCGGCGACGCTTACAAGCGCTCCCTCCCGACGGATAAAATCTTTCAGGTGAACCATGGCGATATGGTCGCAGAGTTTTTCCATCGCTTCCCCGATAACCCGTTCCCGGTCGCCGACGTTCTCCGCGCACAGCAGATTGACGGGGTCGAAGATAATCCGCAGGTTATGGCTTCCAATGCTCCGCAGGACTTCCAACGCCCGTTCCGGATTCCAGACGATATGTTTCCAAACCGGCTCAATCGCCACGGCGACGCCGTAATGTTCCGCGCATTCCACTACCGGAGCCAGATTCCGGATAAACGTATCCGGCGCTTCTTTGGAGTGGGTGTTTCCGTCATACTGATAGGAAGCGTTCGGGGCACCGGTCTCGGTTCCCACCATGGCAATCCCGGCGGCGGACGCCACCCGCAGGTTGCCGTAATAGCGCGACTGGAACTGCCGCACTTTTTCCGCGTCCGGATGCGCAAGATTGAGATAACAGCCCAGCACGGCCACGTCCAAGTCATGCAGGCGAAATACCCGACGGACGTAGGCGGCCAATCCCTCTGTCAGGGCGGCGGCGTCCGTTGCCGCGTCCGGGACGCACTTTGTCAGCGCCAAATGGACGCAGGCGAAGCCTTCTTGACGAGCCGTCGCCGCTCTGGCTTCCAGCGTCCGTTGCTCCTCCGCGCCGTTTGCGTTCACATCGTGAAGACGAATCCCAATTTGCACGGCCATTTCCTCCTTGTCGCTCGGCATTTGACATAAATATAAACCCCCGTCATTTCCCATGCTATTGTCAAAACGGCTTTCCGTATGCACAATCAGGATGTATTGCGATAAATCCGGAGAGGGGAAAGTTTACGGGGGCTGTGCCAAAAGAGACGAACAAATCTCCTCGGAGTCGATTATTACAACCAGTTCAACAAAGATGGCAAAATCCGGGATTGCCTCAAAAAACTCCATTCGTTAGGTCGGACTGAGCCGACTGCCGCGGCTTTGCCAGTATGACTTCATAAGCCCTGTTTCATGCCGCAAACGTCCGCTTTTGGGGTAAGGGGTCGTTATGCCCCGATAGCCATTCTTCGAACACAATGTTTCATAGCACAAGACAGCGTATGCTGACGCTCACAAGCCGGGGCGGGGAGGGCAAGTCCCGGATTGGCTTAGTCCCCCGGTTCTTGTTAGGAAACAGCATCATATGCACTAACTTAAAAAACGGACATCTAGAGGGGACGAGACTTTTTCCGCTTCTCAACGCACAGACGGGAGGCAATGGAAACAAAGTTAATTTCACTGTTCACAAGATTGAAAAGATTCGTTTTCAAAAGCAACAGGCAGAGTTTCGTTTCGCGCCATAGACTCCGGTTGATTTTGTCGCGCAGGGGGAAAAGCTCTTTACTCAGGAATTTTTCCATCAGTAAAGCGACCGTCAGTTTTCCATTGAGCCATGACAGGACACTCGTGGCGACTTTCTTGGGAAGCTCTCCAAAATCCAGAATGGACTTCAGGCGTTTGAAGTAAATTTCGACCTGCCGGCGGAAGCGGTACGATTCCAGAATATCCCGATAGCTGATTCCCTGTGACAGAGAAGTGACTAAAACGATGTGTTCGTTGAATAGCTTCGTCTCTGGACGAATGGAGATTTGCTTATCGCTTTCCTTACGCTTGAGCCGTTTGCGCGTCCGCTCCCGCTCTTCGTCGCTCTTCCTTTTATAACACACCCTGACTGGAATCTCCCGCTTCCCGCGCCGGATAAAGCCGTCGATTTCCCCTTCCGGGCGCGCTGACATCTCCTCGTAAAGGCTCACGACGTTTCCCTGTCCGTCATAAAGCGTGAAGGACGTGCGCTTGATGCGCAAAATGAAGTCCGCCCCCGGTTCAGGCAGTGTTCTATTCCCGTAATCGTGGCGTATATCCCGTCCGCCAATATCAGGTTATTTTCATGGAACTCGAAATTCTTCAGCGTCTCTCCCGCGCCGCTTTCCGTAATGGAGTACAGAGCCGCTTTCAAACGGAACAAATCCAATGCGAAATGCAGTCGATACATTCGCCCCGACCGTCCTTTTTCCACCACGTCCGAAGCGTCTGCGGCCAAAACCCGGTATCTTTCCAGACAGGACGGCTTGCGGTAAGAAATCCGTCCTTCCCGCTGAAGATGGTTACAGACCCACTCAAACCATGCCCCGCATTTTTGAAAGCGTTTCATAAACGCCGCGTCGCTGACTTTTCCCAGTTGCGTCAGCCCCGCAATTTGGCTAATCTCTTTCAAAGAACAGCCGTTGAGAAGATGATACAGCGACAGCAACATCAAATTATCCGGCGTTTTGATTCCCCGTCCACGTTCCATCGCTCCTGTGTCATAACAGGCCTGTTCGCAGCCATCCGGCAATTCCCTCGTCAGTCCGCCTACTCCCGCCATAACTTCGTAACGCCTCATTACTGCGGGGTTTGCGATAGCCCTTCGACTTGTTGCGCTCCAACGATTCCTGTACCCGTATCCATGTCTTTGAGGGAATCATGCCGGGGTGTCGCCCTACGGTGATAATCCGCTCGTTGACAGGCAACGGTATCGCGGCGCGTCCCTTCTCTTGGTCGGTACGGTTGTAGGCTAAGATTCCGTGTGCGCCGTCAAACGCCGACAAATCGGAGAATATTTCCGCCTGCCTGTCCGCGAAATACTGGTAGGCGTCGGCGTCTGCTGTCAGGTAGACGGGATTTTGTAAGATGTTTTTAATAGCGAAACGCGTGAAGCTCTTCCCGGTTTTGGCGACGCTTTGACGCCGCAACAGTTCCGTTTCGACGGCGGTCAGGGAATCGTACTCCGTAAACAGGCGGTAGATGTCGCGCACAATCTCCGCTTCGTCCGGCATCAGTTTCAGCTGGCACATTTTGCGCGTTTTGCCGTCCATGCTCACGCTCCTGACGCTCTCGGACGCATACCCGGTAGGCGTGGCTCCGCCCAGCCAGCGTCCTGTTTTCGCCAGCTCGCGCATATTGTCCCGGACACGCTCCGCTATCGTCTCGCGCTCCAACTGCGAAAAGACCGACGAAATATAATCATGGCGCGTCCCATAGGTGAACCCGTGTCGAACTGCTCCCGTATGGACACAAAATCCGCGTCCAGACGGCTCAATTCCTCAATCAGCGCGGAAAAGTCGCCGATATTGCGGCTGATACGGTCAAGAGAGTAACACAGTTGTAAAGGGGGCTCGACGCCGCGCAGAAATAAGGTTTCGGGATGTTTGACGAGAAGCGCTAACGATTCCGTTCTATCATTTTGGACAACAAAAGGACGTTTTGCCCGTATTTTTTCATACGTGCGAAACGCCCTTCTTAAGATAAACCGCGATTATTCCACGGTCACGGATTTGGCAAGATTGCGGGGCTTGTCGATGTCGCACCCGCGCTGGAGCGCCACGTAGTACGCGAACAACTGCAACGGCACGACGCCCAAAGACGGCTGTAAAACGGGGTGGATGTCCGGAACAATCAAGGTATAGTCCGCCGTTTTCTCCATTTTCTCCCGGAAAGTTTCGGTCGTCAGAGCCAGCACTTCCGCGCCCCGCGCCTTCACCTCGATAACGTTGCTCATCGCCTTGTCGAACAGCGGCGCGTAAGCGCCGAGCGCGACGACCAGCGTGCCCGGCTCAATCAGGGAAATCGTGCCGTGTTTCAATTCGCCCGACGCGTATGCCTCCGAGTGAATGTAGCTGATTTCCTTGAGCTTCAGCGAGCCTTCCAGCCCTACGGCGTAGTCGAGGTTCCGCCCGATAAAGAAAATGGAATTATGGTTGAAATAGCGCGACGCCAGATACTGCACCTTCTGCACGTCCTCCAAGCAGACGCGCATTTTCTCCGGAAGCGTCTGGATTTCCTCGACAATGCGGGCGTACTCCTCCGCGCCGACGGTTCCGAGCAGGTCGCCGAAATACAGCCCGATTAAGTCCAGCAACGCCAGTTGCGTGGAATAGGCTTTTGTCGTCGCAACCGCGATTTCCGGCCCCGCCCACGTGTACAGGACATGGTCGGCCTCACGCGCAATCGACGAGCCGACGACGTTCACGACGGCGAGCGTCTTTCCGCCAAGGCGTTTCGCCTCCCGCAAAGCCGCCATCGTGTCGAGCGTCTCCCCGGACTGGCTGATAATCACGACCAGCGAATGTTCGTCTACCAGCGGGTCGCGGTAGCGGAACTCCGAGCCCAGCGAAACCTCCACCTGACGCCGCAACAGCCGTTCCCATGTGTACTTGCACACCATGCCGACGTGGTACGCCGAGCCGCAGGCCACGATAAAAATACGGGAAATACTCTTGACTTCCTCCGGCGTCATGGAAAAATTGTCGAGAACGACGCGACCGTCCTTAATGCGCGGGGAAATCGTATTGCGTATCGCCTCCGGCTGCTCCATGATTTCCTTGAACATGAAGTGCGGATAGCCGCCCTTCTCCGCCGCCGACACATCCCAGTTAATGCGGCTCCGCGCCTTCTTGACCGGCGTCAAGTCCGTGTCGAACACGTCCACGCTCTCCGCCGTCACCACGGCGATTTCGCCGTCGGACATGTACGTGACATCCCGCGTATACTTGATAATCGCCGTCGCGTCGGACGCGATAAAGTTTCCGTTTTTGCCGTAGCCCAGAATCAGCGGCGCGTCCTTGCGCACGGCAATTAACGCGTTGGGGTAGTCGGAACAGATAATGCCGAACGCGTAAGCGCCCTCAATGCGGCGGACGAGCTTCGCCACCGCCTCCATCATGTCCTCGCATTCGCGGTAGTAGTATTCCAGAAGCTGCACGGCGACTTCCGTGTCGGTTTCGGAGACAAAGTGCGCGCCCTTCTGGACGAGCCATTCCTTGATTTCCAGATAGTTCTCAATAATGCCGTTGTGCACCAGCGCGACGTTGCCGCCCTCGCTGACGTGCGGGTGGGCGTTGATGTCGCTCGGCTCGCCGTGGGTCGCCCAGCGCGTATGCCCGATTCCCAGCGGGCCGTCCAAGTCCGCGCCGCCGTGGGTCAGCTCGTAGAGCGCCTCAAGGCGCCCTCTGGACTTCTTCGCCTGCAAGCCCCACGTGTCCGAACGCACGGCGATTCCCGCCGAGTCATAGCCCCGGTATTCCATACGGGCAAGGCCGTCAAGCAGAATCGGGGCGGCTTCCTCGTGCCCCGCAAATCCGATAATTCCACACATACCGTTATCCTCCTGAAAATTGATTCACAAGGACAAATGCGCGGTTCATTTGCCGATTGAATCGCGGTCGCGGCTTCTTTGTTTTGCGGTCTCCCGCATATTTGCAAGCCGCGTTACGCGTCCGCGCACGCGGAAGGGCACCCGCCGAACGTTCGATACTCCCTTCCCCTCGTCAGCCTTTGCAGGCTCTGGCGCTTTGTCGTTGCTCTCCTTTCCTGAAAATTCCGCGTAACTATACGATAACTTTCCTGCGGAAAGATTACCCATGAATAAAGCCGGGGGTTCCGCGTTATCCTGACAGCATATCCGTCAAGAGGTGAGCGCCCCATGATAACGGCTTTAATTCGCACGTTGATTTTGTACTTTTTTATTATGATAGGCCTCCGCCTCATGGGCAAGCGTCAAATCGGGGAGCTGGAGCCCGGCGAACTCGTCCTAACGATGATGATTTCCGACTTGGCCACCGTGCCCATGCAGGATTTCGGCATCCCCCTGTTTGCCGGGATTATCCCCATTTTGGCGTTGCTGTCCGCGTCCATGCTTTTGAGCCATTTGTCGCTGCGGAATCTGCGCTTCCGGGAACTGCTCTGCGGCACGCCCGCAATCCTCATTCGGGAAGGCAAACTGCAACAGTCCGTGATGGCGGAAAACCGCTACACGCTGGACGAACTGCTGGAAGAACTGCGCGGGCAGGGCTTTTCCGGCATTGAAGCGGTCAAGTACGCGATACTGGAAAACTCCGGTCATTTGTCCGTGCTCCCGTGGAACGCCGCCCAGCCTCCGACCGCCGCCCAGCTTGAACTCGAATTAGAGGACGACGTGACTTTGCCTGTCGTCGTGATTAACGACGGGCGGGTTTTGAGTAAAAATCTGGAAACGTGCGGGCGCAACGAGGCGTGGCTGAGAAAAGAATTGTCCAAGCGCCGCCTCAAATCCCCCGCCGAGGCGTTCCTGATGACCGTTGACGAAAAGGGAAACGTGTTTTGCGTCCCGAAGGAGAAGACCGCATGAACAGGGGCTATCGACTGCCGCTCGCCGTACTCGCCGCGCTTTTCGCGCTGTCGCTGTGGGACGCCCATATTTTATCGCAGCGTTCCCGACAGCTTTTGGAAACTCTTGACGACGCCGAACGGCACGCCCGCGCCGGACAGTGGGCGCAAGCCGCCGAGACAATGGAAATCGGCGCGCAGGACTGGCATACCCGGCGGACGTATTTGCAGGTGGTCTCCCGCCACGACGCCTCCAACGGCGCCGACGCGCTTTACCGCCGCTGTATCCTCTACGCCCGCGCCGGGGACGAACTCAACTTCTTAACGGAACTGGAAACCTTGCGGGAAAAAATTGAAACCCTGACGGACATGGAGCGGCTTTCCGTCGGCAATATTCTGTAGGCCGCCGGGGCGCCGGACGCCCCGAAAAGCCTATGAAAAGTTCCTGTGGAATATGCTTGTCACAGCGTATAGGCGCGGTGGAAGACTTTCTTGCCCTTCTTCAAAATCACGCCTTCGCCCTTGAAATCGTCCTGTTCGAGCGTCGCGGCGATGTCCGTCACTTTGACGCCGTTCGCCGTCACGCCGCCCTGTTGAATCAGCCGCCGCGCCTCGCCGTTCGACGGGCACAGCCCGCAGAGCGTCAGCAACTGTATCACGCCGATTTTGCCGCCCTCAAACTTTGCCGCCGGGACTTCCGTTGACGGCATATGCTCCGCCGCGCCCGCGCCCGAAAACAGGCTCCGCGCCGTCTCGCGGCACTTCTCCGCTTCCTCCGCGCCGTGCACAAGCGTCGTAAGCTCCATGGCAAGCAGTTCTTTCGCTTCGTTAATGCGGCTCGCGTCCCAAGCGGCGACAGCCTCTATCTCCTCCATGGGCAGGAAGGTCAGCATACGCAGGCATTTCATCACGTCGGCGTCGTCTACGTTGCGCCAATACTGGTAGAAGTCGAAAGGCGTGGTCTTGTTCGGGTCAAGCCATACCGCGCCCTTCGCCGTCTTGCCCATCTTTTTGCCTTCCGAGTTGAGCAAAAGCGTAATCGTCATGGCGTAGGCGTCCTTGCCGAGCTTGCGCCGGATGAGCTCCGTGCCCGCCAGCATATTGCTCCATTGGTCGTCGCCGCCGAACTGCATGTTACAGCCAAGCGTCTGATACATATGATAGAAGTCATACGCCTGCATAATCATGTAGTTGAACTCAAGGAACGACAGCCCCTTTTCCATGCGCTGTTTGTAGCATTCCGCCCGCAACATATTGTTGACCGAGAAGCAAGCGCCCACTTCCCGCAACATTTCGATGTAGTTCAAATTCATGAGCCAGTCGGCGTTGTTCACCATGACGGCTTTGCCGTCGCCGAACTCGATAAACCGCTCCATCTGCTTTTTGAAGCAGTCGCAGTTATGCCGGATTGTCTCCGCAGTCATCATGGAGCGCATGTCCGTGCGCCCGGAGGGGTCGCCAATCATGCCCGTGCCGCCGCCGATAAGCGCTATGGGACGGTTGCCCGCCATCTGCATACGCTTCATCAGGCACAGCGCCATAAAGTGCCCGACGTGCAGACTGTCCGCCGTGGGGTCGAAGCCGATGTAAAAGACGGCTTTCCCGGCGTTGACAAGCTCCCGTATCTCCGCCTCGTCCGTGACCTGCGCGAGCAGTCCGCGGGCTTTCAATTCCTCATAGATTTGCATGTTTCCTCCTTACTTGTAAGGCGAAAAGCGCCCCCCGTCCCCGCTCCGGGACAGAGGGCGGCAAGCCCCGCGCCCTTTCCCTGCCGCGCACGGGCATTGTACCGGATTTTCGCCGCGTTGTCAATGACACGGGCTTGACAAACCCGTGTCAAATTTTTACAAACTTATGTCAATTTCATGCTTTTTCAAACCGCCCGCCCCGTCGGACGGGGCAAAGTGAAAGGGTTCAGCCGCCCAGAAAGCCGCCAATCATGGTGGCGGCGAGGCTAAAAACCATGAGAGCCGCCAAAACGACCGAAATCACGCGCACTGTTTTCTTGCTCATATGGAATCCTCCTTGATATGGACGCCGGACAAGTCGGAAATCTGACGGTTTCATAGCATACGCCGATTTGCGCGGGCTGTCAAGCGCTTTCTTCGCTTTTGTCGGCGGACGTATGCGCAAAGCAGGGTAGCGAAAATTTTGCCCCTACCCGTCGGGCAGAATTTTGCGTATGCCTTTTTCCGCCTTGCTCCGGGGAGCCATGAGTTCGCGCCCGCAGGTCAGACAGCGGAGCTTGATGTCCATGCCCACGCGCAGAACCTCCCAGACCTTCCCGCCGCACGGGTGCGGCTTCTTCAACTCCACTTTGTCATGCAACTTTAAATCCATGGCTATTTCTCCTGCCGTGCGCCGCGCACGCCCTCCCAGTAGGCTTTTGCCGCCTGTTCCGTGCGGTTGTCGCCCCACTCATAGTAGCGCGCCCCTTGGAGCGCGTCCGGAAGATACTGTTGCTCTACCCAGTGGCGCGGGTAGTCGTGCGGATACTTGTAATGTTGCCCGTTGTCGAACCCGGCGGTGTCGGCGTGGACGTTCTGCAAATGGCGGGGCGGGTCGCCCGTGCGCCCGGCGCGAACGTCCGCCCACGCCTTGTCAATCGCCGCCACGACGCTGTTTGACTTCGGCGCCGTCGCCAGCAGTATTGCCGCCTCCGCCAGCGGCAGTTTCGCCTCCGGCAAGCCCAGCCGCATAGCCGATTCCACGCAGGCCTGCACAATCGCAACCGCTTGCGGGTACGCCAGCCCGATGTCCTCGCTTGCGGAACAGAGCAAACGGCGGCAGGGCGTGATTAAATCGCCCGCCTCCAGAAACCGCGCCAAGTAGTGCAAGGCGGCGTCGGGGTCGCTCCCGCGCAACGACTTCATCAGCGCGGACGCGGCGTCGTACATGGCGTCGCCGCCCCGGTCGTAGCGCATGGCGCTTTTGGCGGCTACCTGCTCCGCGTCGGCGCAGGTCAGGATTAGCTTTCCGTCCGACGGCTCCGCCGCCTCCGCGAGCAATTCGACGGCGTTGACGGCTTTCCGCACGTCGCCGCCCCCCGACGCCGCCAGACGCGCCGGAAGTCCCGGCTCCCATTCCAGCGGCAACGCCGAACGCGCCTTTTCCAGTTCCAAAGCGCGCAAAACCGCCTTTTCGACCTCCTCCGGCGGCACCGCCTTGAACTCAAAGACCGCGCTCCGCGACAGCAACGCGCCGTATACGTAGAAATACGGGTTTTCCGTCGTGGACGCGATAAGCGTGATTTGCCCGTTTTCCATGAACTCCAAAAGGCTCTGCTGTTGCTTCTTGTTGAAATACTGTATCTCGTCCAGATAGAGCAGGACGCCGCCGGGGGCTGTCAGCGTCCCGACTTCCGACAAAATCTCTTTCACGTCCTGCAAAGAGGCGGTCGTGGCGTTGAGGCGGCGCAAGGCTTTCTGCGTCCGCTTTGCGATGATGTTCGCCACGGTGGTTTTGCCCGTCCCCGACGGCCCGTAAAAGACCATATTCGCCTCGGCGCCGCGCTCAATCAGCCGCCGCAACACCGCCCCCGGCGCCAATAAGTGCGCCTGCCCCACCACGTCCTCCAAAGTTTCCGGGCGTATCTCGTCCGCCAACGGTCGGCGCATTCCCGCCGCCCCCTTTCAGTCTTCGTCGTCCCCTCTGCCTACCTCAATGCCCATGACCGTCAGGCGGAAGCCCTTTTTCAGCTTGCGCCAAGTCACGACTTCATAGGCGTCTTTCGGCGAACGCCTCCGCCACGCGTCGCGCAAGGCCGCCGCGAACGCCTCCTCCCCCATTTCCAAGAGCATGGGCGAGAGGTACATAAAAATCATCTGCTTTTCCTCGAACCGCCGCGCCGGACGCTTCCAGAACTTTTCCGCCTTCCAGCCCTTTTCGAGTTCGCCCAGCGTTTCCGCCGCCAGCGAATCGGCGTCGGCGTTTCGCAAAGCCTCCCGGAACAGTTCTTCGTACTGCTTCCGGTACTCCTGAAAGGCTTGTTCGTACTCCGTGCGCGTGAAGCGTTCCAGCCACGGCCTGCGCTCCCGTATCGCCGACAGCAACCCCTCGTTCACGGCTTTCCCTCCGTTCCGCCCTCTTCGACGCCCTCCGCCTCGTCCGGCGTTTCGTCCGAGCATGTTTCCGGGTCGTCCTTATGCGTCTGCGCGCAACGCCACGCCCGCCACTCGCGCCAAATGACCCATACCCCGACGCCCGCGAACGCCGCCCCGCTGACAACGCAAACCGCCGTTTCCCCCGGTTGCGTAACTTCGCCCCGCAACAGTAATTGTATCTGCCGATAGGCCAAATAGAGCAGGTACGCCCCCACCAACACCCACAGGTACCGCACGTTTCCGCGCTCGTTTGACGGCTTCTTGTTGCCCATAACCGCGCCCTCTTTCAAAAACTTTCCGTCCCGCGCTTTACAACCGCGCCCGAAACGGGTATGATATGCCCATCCCACAGGATTGGAGAATGACGACATGCGAGAAATCATCGTCGGCAAAAACGACGCCGGACAGCGCCTTGACCGTTTCCTGTCCAAGAACCTGCCGCTTCTGCCCGCGCCGCTCGCCCAGAAGTATATACGCCTGAAGCGAATCAAGGTCAACGGGCGCAAATCCGAACGGGATTTCCGCCTGTCCGTCGGCGACGCGTTGCAATTATATATCAACGACGAGTTCTTTGGCAAGGGCGGGGAGAAAGAAAATCTGTTCTTCCGCCGCTTTGAGCCAAAAGTGCGGGTCGTCTACGAGGACGGGAACATTTTGCTTGTCGATAAGCGTCCGGGGCAGTCCGTGCACGCCGACGAGACCGAGAAAGTCAACACGCTTATCAACCATGTGCAGGCGTACCTCTACCGCAAGGGCGAATGGAACCCGGACGCGGAGCAGTCGTTCGCCCCGGCGCTGTGCAACCGCATTGACCGCAACACGGGCGGATTGGTAATCGCCGCCAAGAACGCCGAAACGTTGCGGATTATCAATGAGAAAATCCGCGCCCATGAAATCGAAAAGTCCTACCTCTGCGTTACGGTCGGGCGCCCGAACCCGCCGGAGGGCAAAATCGAGGGCTTTCTGCGCAAGGACGAACAGAAAAAAGAGGTGGCGTTCTACCGCCGCCCCGTGCCCGGCGGGCGCTCCGCCGCCACGCTCTACAGGACGCTGGAAACCCGCGGCGGGCTGTCGCTTGTGGAATGCCGCCTCCTGACCGGGCGCACCCATCAAATACGCGTCTCCATGGCGGAAATCGGCTGTCCGCTTTTGGGCGACGGCAAATACGGCGACGGCGCAATCAACCGCAAGTTCCGCGAGACCCGGCAGGCGCTTTACGCTTACAAACTCCGCTTCGCATTCATTGAGGACGCCGGGATTTTGAACTATCTGCGCGGGCAAATCTTTACTGTCGCCCGCGTACCCTTCCGGGATTCTTACTTTCCCGCTCGAAATATTCCTTGACAACCGGGCGTGATTCCGCTATGATAGGCGCGTTATGCCGCCCGCAATGAATTGAAAACTTAAGGAAAATTATGGAATATCTGCTCACTTTTCTGGAGGGAATCCTTTCCTTCCTCTCCCCCTGCACGCTCCCCCTGCTCCCGGTCTATATCGGCTACTTCGCCGGGGCGTCCGGCGGCGATTCCCGGAAGCCGCTCCCCGGCGCGCTGGCGTTCGTCGCCGGATTCGCCGCCGTGTTCTGTGCGCTGGGCGTATTCGCCGGGTCTGTCGGGCGGCTGCTCGCCCGCTACCAGTCCGCCGCGAACGTCGTGTGCGGCGCAATCGTCATTCTGCTGGGGCTTTCGTTTCTGGAAATCCTGCCGATTCCCTTCTTTCGCGGGACGCAACGCCGGGCGAAAGTCCGAAACGTTTTCTCCGCGTTCCTCTTCGGCATGGTTTACTCCGTCAGTTTGACGCCGTGCGCCGGGGCGTTTCTCGGCGCCGCCCTCATGCTCGCGTCAACGTCCGGAAGCGCGGCGCGGGGCGCGGCGCTCCTGCTCCTTTACGCGCTCGGCTTGGGGATTCCCTTTGTCCTCTCCGCCGTGCTCATTGACCAGTTGAAAGGCGCCTTCGGCTTCGTGAAGCGGAACTACCGCGCCTTCAACATCGCTTGCGGGGCGTTCCTGATTCTCTCCGGCGTCGCAATGGCGGCGGGATGGCTCACGCGCCTGACGGCGTTCTTTTCTTGACGGGAAAGGAGATTTTATGCGCAAATCAAAAACGTTTTTCGCCGCGCTCGCGCTGGCTCTCGTATTGCTGGGCGCGGGGCTGGCTTACGGCTTGCTGTCGCCGGAGAGCCGCGGCGGCTACGCGCCGACAGCCCCCGCGGCGTCCGTTGAAGCGGAGGAATCCGCGGGCGCCGGGAACGCCGCCGCCCCGGATTTCCCCATGCTCAACGCCGACGGCGAAACGGTGCGGCTGTCCGATTTCCAAGGGACGCCCGTCGTGCTGAATTTCTGGGCAACGTGGTGCCCGCCCTGCCGGGGCGAACTGCCGTATTTTAACGAGGCTTACGCCGATTACGGCGACCGCGTTGCTTTCCTTATCACGGACTTGACCGACGGGCAACAGGAAACCGTAGAGGGCGTTCGGGCGTTCATGGCGGAGAACGGCTATAGTTTCCCCGTCTATTACGACGCGCAGGCGGAAGGCGCCTACGCCTACGCCGTCAACGCCGTTCCCGCAACGTACTTTATCGGCGCGGACGGGACAATCCGTTCCTATCAAATCGGCGCGTTGAGCCGCGAGGCGCTCTACGGCGCCATCGAAAGCCTTCTGGAATGACACGCGGCTTCCCGCGTTCAGCATATTTTTCATACGAAATGGGGGAGGATACATGTCCAAAGAGCTGATTCGCCTGCAAAACCTGTGTATGGCGTATGACGGCGAGACGATACTCAACAACATCAACCTCTATATTAACGACAAGGAGTTCCTCACGCTTCTTGGCCCCAGCGGTTGCGGCAAGACCACCACGCTTCGCATTATCGGCGGCTTCACGACGCCCGTTTCCGGGGACGTGTTCTTTGACGGCGCACGGATTAACGACGTGCCCCCGCACAAGCGGCAGATTAACACCGTATTCCAGAAATACGCCCTGTTCCCCCATCTGGACGTTTACGAGAACGTCGCGTTCGGTCTGCGTATGCAACGCGTCCCCGACCCGAACAATAAGCGCGGCGCGAAACTGTCCAATGAGGAAATCGACCGCCGCGTCATGGAAATGCTGGAATCGGTCAGCCTGAAAGGGTTTGAGCGGCGGCGCGTGGACGCGCTCTCCGGCGGTCAGCAACAGCGCGTCGCCATTGCCCGCGCCCTTGTCAACCGCCCGAAAGTGCTCCTGCTTGACGAGCCCCTCGGCGCCCTTGACTTGAAGCTCCGCAAGGATATGCAGATTGAATTGAAGCGCATTCAACAGCAGGTGGGCATTACGTTTATCTACGTCACGCACGACCAAGAAGAGGCGCTTACCATGTCGGACACGATAGTCATCATGGACAAGGGCAGTATCCAGCAAATCGGGACGCCGGAGGACATTTACAACGAGCCGAAAAACGCGTTTGTGGCGGACTTTATCGGCGAATCCAATATCATTGACGGCGTGATGGTCAAGGACAAGGTTGTGAAGATGTACGGGCGGCTGTTCCCGTGCCTTGACGGCGGCTTCGCGGAAAACGAGCCCGTGGACGTGGTCATCCGCCCGGAAGATATTGATATTGTCCCCGTCGAACAGGGACAGCTTACCGGGACGGTCACGAACGTGACGTTCAAGGGAATGCAGTATGACATCATCGTCGATTTCCGGGGCTTCAAGTGGCTGATTCAGACAACCGACCATTCGCCCGTCGGCTCGAAAATCGGCATTAAAATCGACCCCGACGGAATCCACGTCATGAAGAAAAGCGAATACTCCGGGATGTTCGGCGACTACTCGTCCTTCTCCGACGAGTACGACGAGCTCAACGGCGCGGACGGAGCGGAGGGACAGGGCGATGAAACGTAAGCTATCCCTGTTCGCGTTGCCTTACGCCGTCTGGCTGGCTCTGCTGGTCGTGATTCCGCTTGTCATTATGGCGGTCTACGCCTTCACGGATTCCGACTCTTCCGCCGCCACCCTCGAAAACTTTACGGATATGGGCGTTTACGCTTCCGTATTCGTGCGTTCCTTCCGACTGGCGGCAATCGCCACCTTGATTTGCCTGCTCATCGGCTATCCCGCCGCGTACTTTATGGCGGGGGAGGGTCCCGGCTTTCAACGCGTCGCGCTGGCGCTAATCATGCTCCCCATGTGGATGAATTTCCTGTTGCGCACTTACTCTTGGATGTCGATTCTGGAAAACAACGGCTTGCTCAACCAGCTTTTCCAGAAAATCGGGCTTTTCTCCCTGATTGCCTCCGTAAGCGGGCAGGAAATCGAATCCTTCCAAATGCTCCGCACGCCCGGCGCCGTCGCGCTCGGCATGGTCTACAACTACCTGCCGTTCATGATACTGCCTATTTACTCCGTCATCCTGAAACTTGACAAGAACCTGCTGGAAGCCGCCCGCGACCTCGGCGCGAACTCCGCGCAAGTGTTCCTGCGCGTGATACTGCCGCTGTCGTTGCCGGGGGTGTTGTCGGGCGTCACGATGGTGTTCGTGCCGTCGGTGTCCACTTTCGCAATCTCGCGTTTGCTCGGCGGCGGCACCCAAATGATGTTAGGCGACCTTATCGAACAGCAGTTCCTCGGCGGCGCGTACAATCCCCACCTCGGCGCCGCGATTTCCATGGTGATGATGGTCATTGTCGTGCTGTGCATGGCGCTGATGAACCACTTCGGGGAAGGGGAAGAACAGGCGGTGATGTTATGAAAAAAAACCGCCGCATTGGAAGCCGCTTTTTAATCGGGCTTGTGTTCCTGTTCCTTTACGCCCCTATCGCGCTCCTGATTATCTTTTCCTTCAACGAGGGCGACAGCGGCGCGGTCTGGAAAGGCTTCTCCCTTCACTGGTACGCGTCCATGCTCCGCAACCGCCTGATTATTGAGAGCGTCTATATGACGTTGCTGGTCTCGTTGCTGGCGACCGTAATCGCCACGTTCGCGGGGACGTTCGCCGCTATCGGGCTCTACAGCCTCCCGCGCCGCCGCCGCGACGCCATTCTGACGGTCAACAATATTCCCATGATGAACGCCGATATAGTCACGGGCGTTTCGCTGTGCCTGTTCTTCGTGGCGTTTTTCCAGTTCTGGGGACGCTTTGCGCGTTGGTTTAACGGCGCGCAAACTGCGTTCGCGCTCCCCGAACGGCTCACGCTTGGGTTCGGGACGTTGCTTCTTGCGCATATCGCCTTCAATATCCCCTACGTGATACTGAATGTGGCTCCGAAACTGCGCCAAATGGACGGGAACCTCATGGACGCCGCGCAGGATTTGGGCTGCACGTGGATGCAGGGCTTTTGGAAGGTCATGCTCCCGGAAATCAAGCCCGGCATTATCTCCGGGGCGTTAATCGCCTTCACCATGTCCATCGACGACTTTGTGATTTCCTATTTCACGGCGGGCTCGTCCACGTCCACCCTCGCCATGACCATTTACGGCATGACGAAACGGCGCGTCACGCCCGAAATCAACGCCGTTTCCACGCTCCTGTTTTTAACGGTTCTGGTTCTCCTTGTCATTGTCAATATCGGCGAAATCCGGCAGGAACGCCGCAAGCGGAACGCGTCGCTGCAGGGCGTGCCGCTCGGCGAAAAGCTCCGCCGATTCTTCGCTACCCGCGCAGGGCTTTACGCGAAACGGGGGCTGACGGCGGCGGGAGTTGCCGCGTTCGTCGCGGCGGTGCTGTTCCTGACGCGGGAAACGCAGTCCATCCCGGTCGTGAACGTCTGTAGCTGGGGGGAGTATATCGACACGGATTTGATAGACCAGTTTGAGGCGGAGACGGGCATACGCGTCAACTACCAGACCGCCGAAAGCAATGAAACGATGTACTCCCTGCTCAAGAGCGGCGGCGCGGATTACGACGTGATTGTGCCGTCCGATTATATGATTGCGCAGTTGATTGAGGAGGGAATGCTGTCCGAACTGAACTATGACAACATCCCGAACTTTCAACTGATTGACCCGCGTTTCCGCAACCTGTCCTATGACCCGGAGAACAAGTACACCGTGCCTTACGCGTGGGGCACGCTGGGCATTATCTACAATCCGACCATGATTGACGGGGAGATTACAAGCTGGGGCGCGTTGTACGACGAGCGCAACGCCGGGAAAGTCCTGCTGATTAACAATTCCCGCGACGCTATCGGCGAGGCGCTCATGTACCTTGGTTATTCCGTCAACACGACGGACGAAAGCGAAATCCGCGCCGCCTATCAGGTTCTGGACGACGCGTCGAGGCGCGGCGTGTTTCAGGGGAAAGTCATGGACGAGGTGTTCCAGACCATGGAGGGCGGCAACGCCGCGATTGCGTCCTATTACGCCGGGGACTACCTGTCCATGCTGGAAAACAACGAAGATTTGCGTTACGTGATTCCCGACGAGGGCGCCAACTGGTTTGTGGACGCGATGTGCATTCTGAAGGACGCGCCGCACATGGAAGAGGCGGAGGCGTGGATAAACTTTATCGCGTCCACGGAGGCGAGCCTTGCCAATATGGACTATATCGGCTACGCGTCGCCCAATGCGGAAGCGCTGGAGCAGTACCCGGCGTATTACGAGGAGCTTTACGGGGAGCCGATGGAGCCGGAAATCTACGACATTTTAGTGACGCCGCCGGAAGTCTTGGCGCGTTGCGAGATGTACGAGAACTCGCCGCCCGACACCCGCGCCCTGTACAACCGCCTCTGGATTCAGCTCGGCATTTGAAAAACTGCCCGCCCCGGAATCCCGCCCAGAGTTTCCGGGGCGGATTATCGCGCATAACGCGCAGGGAAGGTGACAACGTTTGACAGCGAAAATCAAAATGACGACGCCGCTTGTGGAAATGGACGGCGACGAGATGACCCGCATTCTGTGGGCGATGATTAAGGAAAAGCTCGTTCTGCCCTTTGTGGACTTGCGGACGGATTACTATGACCTCGGACTGCTCAACCGCAACGCCACGAAAGACCAAGTGACGCTACGCGCCGCCAACGCCACGAAACGCTACGGCGTGGGGGTGAAGTGCGCCACGATTACGCCCAATCAGCAACGCATGGAGGAATACCCGGAACTCACGGAAATGTGGAAGTCGCCCAACGGCACAATCCGCGCCTTTCTGGACGGGACGACCTTCCGCGCCCCGATTGTCCTGCCGTTTTTAAAGCCCGTCGTCAAGACGTGGGAGAAGCCGATTACCGTCGCCCGCCACGCCTACGGCGACGTGTACAAGGCTGTCGACCTGCGCACGAAAACCCCCGGAACCGCTACGTTCACGTTCGCGGACACGGACGGAAACACGATTGACCGCATGGTGCAGAAGGTGGACGGCGGCGCGGTGTGGCTGTCCCAGCACAACACCGAAAACAGTATCCGCTCTTTCGCGGAAAGCTGTTTCCGTTACGCCCTTAACACCAAGCAAGACCTGTGGTTTTCCACCAAGGACACGATTTCCAAAGTCTACGACGGCGCGTTCAAGGAAATCTTTCAGGAGCTTTACGACACGCGCTACAAGGCGGAGTTTGAAAAGCTTGGCCTGACGTACTTCTACACCCTCATTGACGACGCGGTCGCCCGCGCTATCCGCTCCAAGGGCGGCTTTATCTGGGCGCTGAAAAACTATGACGGCGACGTGATGAGCGACATGATTGCCACGGCGTTCGGCTCTCTGGCTATGATGACTTCCGTCTTGGTCTCCCCCGACGGCGTGTTTGAGTACGAGGCCTCCCACGGCACGGTGACGAAGCATTACTACCGCTACCTGAAGGGCGAAAAGACCTCCACAAACCCCATGGCCACAATTTACGCATGGTCGGGGGCGCTCCGCAAGCGCGGCGAGATGGACGGGCTTTCCGATTTGTCCGCGTTCGGCGACATGATGGAGCAAGCCTGTTTCGACACCCTGAGCGGCGGCGTCATGACGGGCGATTTAGTCGGGCTCGTCGAACCCGGATTTGAAGCCCGCGCCGTCGACAGCGGGGCGTTCTTGGACGCCGTCGCGGCGCGTTTGGGCGAACTCGTGCGCGGCTGAACGCGCCCGCCCTTTCCCCGCAGAGCGCGCAGGCATAAAAAAGCGTCCCGCGACAGTTGTTCGCGGGACGCCTTGCGTTTGTCAGGACGCCGAATCAAGATTGCGGTTGACGTAGCGCACGAAACGGAACGTCAAATCGTTTTCGGTCACGGGCTCGCTCGTCTCCTCGACTTCCCATCCGGGCAGATGGTCAAGGTCGGGGAAATAAGTATCCGGCTCGCCCTCGGCGACGGTCTCGACTTTCGTCACGTAGGCGCGGCGGCAACGCGACAACAGCGCGGCGTAGACGCTCCCGCCGCCGATAACCCATACCTTTTCGGGGTCTTCGTTGGCGACGGCCTCCAGCGCGGCGTCGGCGTCGGGCGCGACTTCAATGCCCGGCGGCACAAGGTCGGCGTTGCGCGTCACCACGATGTTGCGGCGGTTCGGCAACGGGCGCCCCTCCACAAAGGAATTGAGCGTCCGGCGCCCCATGATAATCGTGCCGCCCTCGGTGAGCTTCTTAAAATATTCCATATCCGTAGGCAGATTAAAGAGCAGTCTGCCCTCCCGCCCGATAGCCCAAATCTGGTCTACCAAAACGATGGCGTTCATAATCGCACCCCTTTCACGCGCCGTGCGGCGCGGTTGCAAGCGTCTTTTGCGCCCCGTGCGGCGATTTGTCGCGCTTTTTGGGGCAGACTAATTTCGCCGTGATTATATCAGACTTTCCCCGGAAAGTATAGCGGTATTTCGCGGGCTTTTTGACGAAAAAGCGGGCGCATTCTTGGGGGATTTTGTGTAAGGGTTCATATTTTCCTGAAAATCCGGCGTCAAGGCGCATTGCGGAGTGTTTCCAGCGCGGCGGAAAACTCCGCGATGTCCAACGACACGCAGCGTTCCGACAGCTCCACGTCCGCCGCCCGCTCCGCCTCCTCGACAGTCTGCCGCAGCCACGTTTCCAACAGGCTTTCGCGTTCGGGCGGAAGGCGGCGGAG
>JAFXQD010000017.1 GCA_017527365.1 Oscillibacter sp. | reverse complement strand
GGGGAGACACAGAGACGAAAAGCTCATAAAAAAGCGTCCCCCCTCCCCTTTGGGGAGGGGGACAGGGGGAAGGGTTTCCCTAAGTAAATGACATTGCGTCAAATCCCGTTCCCCCGCCCCTGTGGGGAGGGGGACAGGGGGAGGGGTTAGTCGAAAGGAGTGGAGCGCGTTGGCGATTATCAAGAGAAGAGGCGGAAACGTGCAAGCCGACGCCTATACGCTCCGCCCGGCGCGGGAGCTGGTCGTCGGGGAAGAGCCCAAGTCCGCCGCCCCGTTCGTCAAGGAGTTCCTCGACGCCGCCGACTCCGAACAGGGCGAGGCGCCGCTTGGCACCGAAGCCCCCCCCGCCGCCGATACCCCATACGAGGAGCCGGAAGAGGAGGAAGAGGACGTTATCGACCCGGAGACCGACCCGCTCGCTTTCGCCCGGATTCAGGCCGACGCCCTCTTGCGCGACGCGCAGAAGGAAGCCGAAGATTATGTGGCCGCCTACAAGCAACAGGCCTTGGCGGAATTTGAATCGGAGCTTGAAAAACAGCGTTTCAACGCCCAGAAGCAGGGCTACGAAGCCGGGTACGCCGCCGGGATGAACGAGGCTATGGCGGAAGGGAAGGTAGAGCGGAACAAGCTCGCCGCGAAGCAAGTCAAGGACGTGGAGGACTTTCTGGAAGCCGCCGCCCGCGCCCGCGACCGCCTTTTTGACGAGAACCGCGAGGAGATGAAAAACCTTGCGATGGCAATCGCGGAGAAGGTCATACAAGTAAGCCTGAAAAACAGCAGCGACATACTGCTCCGCATGGTGGACGCCGCCACGGACACGCACAAGCGCTGCGAATGGGCGCATATTTACGTTGCCGACTGCGACGTGAAGGGGAAAGCCTTTACGACGCCCGAACTGACCGCCGCGCTGAACCATATTTCCGACCGCGTGCGCGTCATCCCCATGGCAAACGACGAATCGGGCACTTGCATTGTCGAACTGCCCGACGCCATCCTTGACGCGAGCGTGTCCACGCAGTTGGCGAACATCAAGGAAGTGCTGGACAGCGTGGGCACGGACGACGATTCCCCGCAGGTGTTCTATACGGGCCCCGCCCCGAAAAACAGGAGGTAGCCCCAAAAAAACGGAAAGTTTTCCCGTATTCTATAGTAACGCAAAGAAGGTGAAAGGCCTTGTTCCAGAACGCGATAAAGCAAATACGGCAGGCGGAGACTATCCGCCGCACCGGGAAAATTGAAAACATCGTCGGCATGTCCATCGAGGCGTCCGGGAGCAAGGCCGCCGTGGGCGACATCTGCCGCATTTACAGCGACGAATCCAGCGGGCAGATTTCCGCCGAGGTCGTCGGCTTCAAGAACGACAGGCTTCTGCTCATGCCCTACGCGGAAATGAGCGGCATTTCCGCCGGGAACTTTGTCCGCAACACCGGGCACCAGCTACAGCTAAAAGTGGGGCCGTACCTCAAAGGCCGCATTATCAACGCCTTGGGGCAGCCCATCGACGACAAGGGCCCTCTGGAAGAGGGGACGCCGTACAATATCGGCGGCGGCTACATCAACCCCTTGGCGCGCCCGCCCATACGCGAAAAAATGGAGTTCGGCGTGAAAGCCATCGACGGGCTTTTGACCATCGGCAAGGGACAGCGCATGGGCATATTCGCGGGCTCCGGCGTCGGAAAGAGCACGTTGTTGGGCATGATTGCGAAGAACGTCAAGGCGGACATCAACGTTATCGCGCTTGTGGGCGAACGCGGGCGGGAAGTTTTGGAGTTCGTGCAAAAGGACTTGGGCGAAGCGGGCATGGCGCGTTCGGTGTTAGTCGTCGCCACGTCCGACCAGCCCGCCATGTTGCGCATGAAGTGCCCGACCGTGGCGACGGGTATCGCGGAGTTCTTCCGCGACCAAGGCTACGACGTGCTCCTGATGATGGATTCCCTGACGCGTTTCGCAATGGCGCAACGCGAGATAGGGCTTGCTATCGGCGAGCCGCCCGTGGCGCGGGGCTACACGCCCTCTATCTACGCCGAGCTCCCGAAACTTCTGGAGCGGAGCGGCAACTTCCAGAAAGGCTCTATCACGGGCATTTACACGGTTCTGGTAGAGGGCGACGACACCAACGAGCCCATAGCCGACACCGTGCGCGGCATTCTGGACGGGCACATTGTGCTTTCCCGCGCCCTTGCCGCCGCCAACCATTACCCGGCCATCAATATCGGCGCGAGCATTTCCCGTTTAATGGTGGAGCTTGTCTCCCCGGAACACAGACAGCTTGCGTCGCGTCTAAGGGATATATTGAGCGTGTACGAGAAGAACGAGGACTTGGTGTCCATCGGCGCGTACAAGGCGGGGAGCAATCCGAAACTTGACCAAGCCCTGAAACAGATTGACGCCATCAACGCCTTTCTCATGCAGGGGATTAACGAGTCTTTTAGCTACGAGGAATGCCTCAAACAAATGGCGGCGATATTAGGCGAAAACAAGGCGGGATAACGCGACAAAGGAGGCGCTTTGAAATTTGAAACGCTTTCAATTTCAATTAGAGCCGGTTTTGAACTTCAAGCAACGCGGGCTTGACGCGCTTATGGCGGAACTGGCCGCCATACAAGCAAGCGTCGTGGCGCAGGAGAACAGGCGGAGCGCGGCCTATCAGGCGTTGGCCGATTACGACGCCGAGAGCGCCCGCAAGAACGCCGAAGGGGTGTCCGTGACAGAGGCTATGCAGAGGCAGTCGTGCCAGCAGGTTTTGGCGAAGCGGGCGCGGCACGAGGACGCCGAACTGGAACGCTTGCGCCGGGAAGCCGAGAAGAAGCGCGAAGAGATTGCGGAGGCGCGGAAGGAGACGCATTCTTTAGAGCGTCTGAAAGAGACGCGGAAGAGCGAGTTCAACGCGGAGTTGGCGAAGGCGGAGGAGAAGGAACTGGACGATTTGACCGCCGCCCGGCGTTCCGCCGCCGCGACAGCCGCCGCAGGATAACCGCCGCGAAACATGAAAGGAGGCGAGGCGATGAAGCACGGAAGCCCCCGCGAAATTTAACAGGAGGTGATATTGTTTGGAAATGAGAAGCGCGTTTATGGAGCAGGTTCTGACGGTTTCCCAGCCGAAGCAGTCCGCCGCGAAGGGCGGCGCGAAATCGTCCGACAGCTCCGACTTTGGAAGCATGGTGCAACGCAAACAGCAGGAGGTTCGCGGACAGGATTCCCGCGACGCGAAGCCGTCGCAGGCGTCCGACGCCAAAAAGCCCGCCGACGCCCCGGACGCGTCCGCGCAGGGCGAGGACGTTCCCGACGAGCAGTACGCCATAGCCGCCGCCATGATGATGCAGTCATGGTTGCAGATGATTCCGTTCAACGTCGCGCCGGAGGAACAGACGCTTGAGGTAGAAATCACGCCGACGTTCATGCCCGACATGCGCGTCGAAGCACAGACGGAGGCGCCGCTCGAACAGCTTCAAGCGAAACCGGAGGAAATCGTCGTGCAGACGGAACACCGGGACTTCCGGCAAGTCGCGGAGCGGGTGCAAACGGAAGTCGCGGAAATCGCCGACAAGCCGATTGTGGAAGAGCAGACCGAAGAGACGGAAGAAACGGTCGTGGTAGAGGTCGCGCAGGCGGAAACGCCCGTGTTCGGCTACATGGAGGCGGAGCCCGTGAAAGTGGCGCCCGCGCAGGAAACGCCCGTCGAACTCGAAGCCCCCGACGGCATGGAGCAGTTGCGCGGGCGTATCGAGGAGTTTCTGACCGACGCCGAAGGCAACAGTTACGTGGAACTGACGCTTTCGCCGCCCGAACTCGGCAAAATCACGGTTTCGCTCGCGCAGACCGGCGACGGCGCCCTGCATGTGCAGTTGAGCGCGTCCACCGCCCGCGCCGCCGAAATCTTGGGGCGCAACACGGAAGGCTTGCAACAGTTGCTTGCGTCGCGCTCGCGCCCGGAGGTCAAGATTGAGGCGACGGAGGTCGCGCCCCAGCCCTACGTCTTTGTCAACCCCAACGCGGACAACGGGCAGGAACAGCAACGCCGTCAACAGCAGGGGCAGAAGAGGCGCGACGACGAGCGCGACGAACGCAGGGACGTTGATTTCATCCACCAGTTGCGGCTCGGACTGGTAGGAATCGGCGCCTGAGAAGGAGTGGAGACAATGAGCAGTTACATTACGGACTTGAAAGGCCTTGTGACGACGGGGCTGGAAATGTCAACCCCTACAGCCAAGCACAGCACCAGCGCGAAGGCCGGAAAAGACCTTCAAATGGAGGACTTCCTTCAGTTGATGGTCGCCACGTTCCAGAACCAGACCATTGACAATCAGGCGGACATCAGCGACATGATGAACCAGATGGTTCAAATGTCCGTCGTGCAGGCTATCAGCAACATCAGCAGTCTGATTACCGACACGACGAACCTTTCCTACGCCGCTTCCCTCGTGGGCAAGGAAGTCATCGTGGCGCAACAGAGCGGGCGCACGACAAACCAGATTTCCGGCACGGTCACGGGCACGGGTATGCTCGACGGCTCCCCGGTCGTCTTCATGGGCGACAAGAGTTACTGGCTGTCGGACGTGATGGCGGTTGGTTCGTTGCCGTCGGAGGAGGCGCAAGCCGAAAACGCGCAGGCGGTTAAGAACGCGGAAGCGTCGTGGCACAGCGAACAGAACGCCGCCGCAACCATGGACGCCGCCGCCCGCGCCGCGTTGCAGTCGAAAGACGAAACCGTTGACGCGCTTCTGGAGGCGCTCAAGCCGTCCGACGAGGACAAGCGCGCCGAAGCGATAACAGACATCCTTACCGGAACGGGCGGAAGCACGACGGAATCCCTTTTAACCCTGCTCGGCTCTACGGACGGTGACAGCGCAAAAACGGGCGCGGTCGCGCAGTTGCTTGACGCCATGAACAACCCCGACAACAACGGCAACGTGACCATTCCCGCGGAAGTCTTGGAGGACGCCGTACAGCAAATCGGAATCCTGTGAGCGCGGAGGGGAAGGAGCCGTTATGATAGACAAACTTCGCGGCGCCGCGCAGATTCCGCAAAGCCTTGCGGGAAACGCCCCGCGCAACGTTTCCGGCGCGTCCCCGGCGTTCGGCGACATGCTCCGGCAACAGATGGAACGGCGGGACGCCGCGCAAACGCAAGCCGTCGCGCAAAGCGTCAGCGTGGAGGCCATACAACGGGACGCCCTCGCGCAAAGCGCGATTGCCCAAGCCGTGCGGCAGGCGCAAACGCAAACCGTACCGCAAAGCGCAGACGCGCAGACGCGCACGGTCAATTTCTCCAAGCACGCCCTCGCCCGCGTGGAGGAGCGCGGCATTGAAATCACGCCCGACTTAATGGGCAAATTGGCCGATTCCGTGGAGAGGGCGCAGGAGAAGGGCGCCAAAAACATCCTCGCGTTCAGCAATTCGCAGGCCTTCATTGTCAATATCCCCTACGGGCGCGTGATTACCGCCATGTCGGGCGACGAAATGCGGGAGAACGTTTTCACCAACATCGACGGAGCCGTGCTTCTGTGACGGCAAGGCAGCGGGCCCTAAGAACAGGACGCTGCGGGGCGCGGCCCGATTGGCCTGCCCCGACGGTTCCGAATCCCTTTGGGGATTGACAAAAGAGAAGTTGCAAACCTCTCTGTTTCAAGGAGATTTTATGATATGACAAGTTCCATGTACGCGGCTGTCGCGGGACTGAAAACCCATATGAACGCGCTGGGCGTCATTGGCAACAATGTCGCCAACGTGAACACGTTCGCCTATAAGGCCAGCCGCTATACGTTCGACGAAGCCCTTTATATGACCACCCGTTCCGGCTCGAACGGCACGGAGGAAATCGGCGGCAACAACCCCGCCCAAATCGGCTTTGGCTGTACCGTAGGCACGATTGACCTTGACATGAGCACCAAAATCTTCAACACCACCGGGCGCGGCCTTGACTGCATGGTAGACGGCGACGGCTTCTTTGTTGTCGGCGACAAGACCAAGTTCGGCGTCAACACGCAGGCCGAATTGAACGGCATGTCGTTGAGCCGTCTGGGAAACTTTGAGTTCAACAGCGGCTGGCTCACCGACGGCGGCGGGCAGGTCGTCTACGGCTTCCTCAACGTCTCCAACCCCGACCAGAACCCAAGTTTCAGCACGCTCTTGACGCCGATTCGCCTTCCGTATTATAATGAGGACACGAAGGAAATCCTCATGCCCGCCGAATCCGACGACGAGGAGAACCCGGAACTGCTGGACAACGAACAGGCCTTGGAGGCTATCGCCGAAGCCAACCAGCCCGGACAGGAAGCCGGGCAGCATGTGCCCTACAAGCGGCTCAACGTCGATACTTTGAGCGTCGACCGCGCCGGAATCATCACCGCCGTCACCGCCGACGACATTCAGGTAGTTATCGGCGTTATCGCCATTGCCAAGGCGGAGAACCCCAACGGCGTGACCCACGACGAAGGGCGGTACTACAAAGCCCTCGGCGGCGCGGGCGACCTGCGCCTGACGACCGTCGGCGGCGCCGTCACCTACCCCGAAATCGGCATGGACGGACAGCCCGTCAACCCCGGCGGCGGCAACGCAAACCGCCTTGTCATCGAGAGCGCGGGCGACACCGAACTGCTCAACGGCGGCTTGGAATCCTCCGGAACGGACCTCGCCGACGAAATCACCCACATGATTGTCATTCAGCGCGGCTATCAGGCCAACACCAGAATTGTCACCGTTACCGACTCCATGCTTGAGGAGCTTGTGAACATGAAGCGGTAAGCGCAAAGGCGCCGGGGGAATGATTGCAACGTCGTTCGCTTGACGCCGCCCCCCTCTGTCGCTGCGCGACATCTCCCCCAAAGGGGGAGAACGGAGACAAAAGCCCATCGTCCCCCCTCCCCCGCAGGGAGGGGGGCGGGGGGAGGGGCTTTTCAGCGAACGGCTGTGCATGATTTTCCCCCCGGACGGCGGAAAGGAGCGGAGAGCATGATTGTATTAACCAAAGTGTCCAAGGAAAAGTTTCTGCTCAACCACAACCAGATTGAGTGCATCGAAACCATTCCCGAAACCCGCGTGGTCATGATGAACCACGACTACTACCTCGTGCAGGAGACCGTGCAGGACATCATCCGCAAAATAGCGGAGTACAACGCGAAAGTGCTGGACATCCACCGCCAGATTGCGGTGTCCGACAAGCGGAGATAGCCGCCCCTGAGCGTCGGCGAAACGCCGCGCAACGCGGCGCCGCCTCTGCGCGGCTTTTCGCCGGCATTCGGGCGTTAGAACGAATGACAAGAAACGGGGCTAAATTTTATGAATATCGCTTATGTTGTGGGGCTGGTGCTTTCCTTCGCGTTCATCCTGCTGGGAATGCTGGGCTTCCCGAAAATCGACGTGAACAAGCTGATGAACTTTGTGGATATGCCCAGCGTGCTCATCGTGGTGGGCTGTACGTTCGCGGTCGTGGCGGCCAGTATGCCGACCTCCGTGCTCAAATCCATCCCGAAACATTTCGGGCTGGTCATGAACACGAAAAAATTCGACCCCCTGAGCATTATAGACCAGTTGACGGAAGTGGCGAACAAAGCCCGTAAGGACGGCCTGCTTTCGCTGGAAGGCATGGCGGCGGAGCAGAAAGACCCGTTCTTTAAACAGGCGATTATGCTTCTGGTGGACGGCAACGACGCCGACCGCGTGCGGCTTGTGTTGGAGACGGACATAGAGCAAATGGCGGAGCGGCACGAATCGGGCGCGGCCCTCTACGACAAGGCGTCGGCCATGGCGCCCGCGTTCGGCATGGTCGGCACCCTCTGCGGGCTTATCAACATGTGCAAGGGCTTGAACATGTCCGACGGCTCCTCCTCCCTCGGCGACGACATGGGCACGGCGATGATTACGACCATGTACGGCTGTATGCTGGCGCACCAAGTGTTCGGGCCCATAAGCACCCACCTGCGCACCCGCGGCGCGGAGGAAATCCTGTGCAAGATGATTATCGTCGAGGGAATCACGGGCATTCAGGCGGGCGAAAACCCGAAGTTTCTGCGCGAGCGGCTCCTGACGTTCGTTTCCCAGAGCGCCCGCGACAAGGCGAGCGCGGGCGGCGAATAACCCGCCGGGGAATCCCCTCTCCGCGCAGGGCGCGGAAAACACTCGGAAAGGGGGCGTTTTGCTCTCCATGGCAATCAAGAAAAAGAGCGGCGGCGGGGGCGGCGGCGCCAACTGGATGGACACTTACGGCGACATGGTCACGCTGTTGCTGTGCTTCTTTGTCCTGCTTTACTCCATGTCCACTATCAGCGAGGAGAAGTTCAAGGCGATTGTGCAGAGCTTCAACCCGTCGTCGCTGGAGGCCACCACCGCGACATCCGGAAGCGAGGGGCCGCTGGCGGACCCGTCGGAGGGAATCGGCTCCGACTTCGGGCTTTCCCCGCCCGACGAAATCGAAATGGAACAGGCGGATATTGACGATTTGCTCCAACAGTTGGCGCAAATGCTCAAGGAAGTGGTCGCCGAGAGCGGGCAGGCGGACAACATCGAGGTGACCAAGGGCGACGGCTATGTGTTTGTGTCGTTCAACAACGCCGTGTTTTTCTTGGGCGACAGCCCCGCGATTACTTACGAGGGCGAGCAGGTGCTAAACGCCGTGGCGGACGCGCTCAACCGCGCCGCCAAAGCCGTGGACGAACTGCGCATTATGGGGCACACCGCGCAGGCGTCCCCCGACCGCGCCAACAACGTCGACAACGACCGCCGCCTGTCCTCCAACCGCGCCACCAACGTGGCGATTTATTTGCAGAAGCGCGTGGAGATTTCCCCGGCGCGCATCGTCAGCGTGGGCTACGGGCAGTGGCGCCCCGTGGACACCAACGCCACCAGCGCCGGGCGCGCCCACAACCGCCGCGTGGAAATGATTATCACGGGCAAGAACCTGTACGACGAGCTGGGCGACGCGCTGGAGCAGTACCGCACCATCCGCGCCGGGAACGCCCCCGAAGCCGCCGCCGAAGAATACGCGGAATAGCCGCGACGAATTATAGTTCCCGTTTTCCATGAGAAAGCCCGGAGGACAGGAAAAGAGGTAGCCAATGGCCGAAGTATTGTCGCAAAGCCAAATTGACGCGCTGTTGCAGGCGGCGTTCAGTGACGAAAAGCCCGCGGAGGAAACGAAGCCGAAAGAGAAATACCAGAAGTACGACTTCCGGAGCCCCCGCAAATATACGAAAGAGCGCTTGAAGATGTTGAACGGCGTCTTTGACAATTACGCCAAAGTCCTGACTACCCGGATTAACGCGCTTGTCCACGCAACCTGCGAAGTTACGGTTGACACCGTGGACGAACAGAGGTATTATGAGTTCTCAAACGCGTTGCTGGAAGGGGAAGTCGTGTCGCTGGCCTACCTGCGCCTCGACGGACAGCGGGAGGAGACGCCCACTATCATCTGCGCCACGCCTAACATCATGATTAGCATGTTTGACCGCCTCTGCGGGGGCACGGGCGACGTGGAGTACCTGCCGTCCGACTACGCCTACACCAACGTGGACTTGACGCTCTACTCCAACCTCATCGCGGAGTTCGTCTCCCTGATGGGCGGAAGCTGGGAGAACTACCTGCACCTTGACTTTGAGTTCGGGCGCGTGGAGACCAACCCCACCCTCGTTCAGCTCATCGGGCTGGAAGAGACCGTGGTCGTCGTCAGCGTGGACGTGAAGTTTACCAACGTCTCCGGGCGGTTCGACATCTGCCTGCCCGACGAAGTGCTTAGTAAGATTTTTGAGGGCGTGGCCAGACAGAACCGCGCCATGAGAAAGCAGTTGGAAGACCATTCGGAGGAGATTTACGGGCACTTAGAAGAGACCGACCTCGTCATCACCGCCGAGCTTGGGCGCACTTGGCTGAGGCTCCGCGATATTTATACGCTCAACGTGGGGGATGTCATTGACATGAACATAAAGGCGGATTCCGCCGTGTCGCTCTGGATTGGCGAGCGGCAGTGGTTCTCCGGACTGATGGGCGTGGATGAGAAGCACGTGGCAGTCAAAATCAGGGACGTACATCACATAGAGGGAGGGAGCGAGCAGGAAGATGAGTAGCAGTCTTTTCTCACCGTTGGAAATCGACGCCATAGGCGAGATAATGAATATCAGCCTTGGCTCGTCGGCGACGGCGGTTTCCAATCTGCTGGACCACCGGGTCGATATTACCACGCCGCGGGTTTCCGTCGTGAACGCGGAGGAGTTTTCCCTTGGCGACTTGGACCCCGCCATAGGCGTGGAAATCAAATACGTGGCCGGCCTCCACGGCAGCAACATCATGCTCTTGAAAATGCACGACGTGAAAGTCATTGTGGACATTCTCATGGGCATGGAGACGCCGATGGAGGAATTTGAGCTCAACGAGCTTACGCTGAGCGCGGTCTGCGAAGTCATGAACCAGATGATGGGAGCCTCGTCCACGGCGCTTTCCGATTTCTTGGGGCGCGTGGTGAACATCTCCACCCCGGAGACGTTCGACGGCTCCAACGTGGACAACCTGCGCGACCAGTGGCTTCCGGTCAAGCAGGGTCCGGTGGTGGTTGTGCAGTTCGCGTTGAGCATTGAGGACTCCGTGCAGAGCGAATTTATCAACGTCATGTCCGTGGAGCTGGCCAAGGAGATGATTTCCGGGTTCGGGCTCGAAGAGGGCGGCGACTCGTCCGCCGCGCTGGAGAACAACGCCCAGCCGGAGGGCGCCCGCAACCTCAACCAAGCGGAAATTGAGGCCATGCTCGCCGCGCAACAGGCGCCCGCCCCGGCGGCTCCGTCCGGCGGAGGCGGCACGATGAGCCAAGAGGAGATAGAGCGCATGATGGCGGGCATGGGCTCGCCCCAGCCGTCGTCCCCGGCGTCGTCGGGCGGCATGATGAGCCAAGAGGAGATAGAGCGGCTTTTGGCGGGAACGCCGCCGCCCGCTCCCGCCCCGGCGGCGCCGTCGGGCGGAGGCGGCGTGATGAGCCAAGACGCCATAAACGCAATGCTGGCGGCGCAACAGCAACAAGCCCCGCAACAACCCGCCGCCGCGCCCGTCCAACAGCCCGCCGCGCAGTATCCGCCGTTCTACGGCTGGCCGACGGGCCCCGACGGACAGCCCGTCTACCCGCCTTACCCGCCCTACCCGTGGCCGTCCGCGCCCGCGCCCGCCCCGGAAGCCCGCAAGGCCGACCCGAAAGTCATCCCGACCACGCCGCCGACCATGCCGCGCTTGGAGGACGGCACGGAGCTGACCGACGAACAGGCGCACAACCTCGACCTGATTATGAGCGTCCCGCTGGAAATCTCGGTGGAAATCGGGCGGACGCGCAAGAAGGTGCAGGAAATTGTCTCCCTCTCGAAAGGCTCCCTTGTGGTGCTGGACAAACTCGCGGGCGACCAAGTGGACATTTACGTAAACGGCAAGTGCATCGCGCAGGGCGACGTGGTTGTCATTGACGACAATTTCGGAATCCGGATAACGGAAATACTCCGCAGACCGGGGCTGGAGGACCTGCTCTGACCGCCCCGCCGACAATCCCCCGCCCCGGCTCCCCGGACGCGGTTGCATATAAGCGCGGAATTTCCGCTCACTTTGTGTTGTATTTGGAAAGGAAGATGGACAAATGGCAAAAATCTTAATGGCTGACGACGCGGCCTTTATGAGAAAAGTCATTAAGGACACCCTCAGCAAGAACGGCTTCACCGACTTGTACGAGGCCGTGGACGGCGCCGACGCCGTGGCGAAGTACGACGAAGTCCAGCCCGACCTCGTGATTCTCGACATCACCATGCCGAACATGGACGGCTTGGAGGCGCTCAAGGCGATTAAGGGCAAGAACCCCGCTTCCAACGTCATCATGTGCTCCGCCATGGGGCAGGAGGCGATGGTCATGGACGCGATTAAGTCCGGCGCGAAAGACTTCATTGTCAAGCCCTTCAAGCCCGACCGGATTATGAAAACCGTGACGGCGATTCTGGGCGCGCCCTGACGGATGGCGGGAAACCTCTTTTCGGCGCTCGGTATGCTCTCCGTAACCGTCCTGATTCTGGCCTTGGCCTACTGGACAACCCGCCGGATTGGGGCTCACGCGGCGCCGGGGGCGCCGGGATGGTTCGGAGGCGCGGGCAGCGACAATTTCCGCGTGCTGGCGCGGATTGGCGTGGGGCGCGGCGCCTGCCTCATGGTTGTGCGCCTGCGGGAACGCTGCCTCCTGCTGGGCGTGACGGAGTACAACGTCGCCCTCTTGAAAGAGTGGGAGGGCGACGACGCCGACGCGTGGCTTTCGCAAACGTCGGCGGACGGCGGCTTTTTGGACGCCCTGCGCGGCGCGTGGCAAGAGCGCGGCGGCGGACGCCCCCGGAGAAATCGGCGCGAGGGCGATTGAGCGCGGCGGCGTCCGCGCCCGGAAAAACGGCGCGGCGGAGGAAATGAGCATGGCGGACGGCATTATTAATATCAACGGCGACAGCGTGCAGACGTTGGAGATTATCTATCTCATGACTTTGCTTTCGCTTGTCCCCTCGGCGGTCATCCTCATGACCTCGTTCACGCGGTACGTGATTTCCCTTTCGTTCCTGCGCAACGCGCTGGGAACCCAGCAGGTGCCGCCCAATATGGTCTTAGTGGGCTTGGCGCTGTTCCTGACGCTCTTCACCATGGGGCCCGTGATACGGGAAATCAGCGCGACCGCCTACCAGCCCTATACCAGAGGCGAAATCGAACAGGCGGAATTTTTTGAGCGCGCCCAACTGCCCTTGAAAAACTTCATGGTTCAGAACACGGACGCTTCCGCCCTGCGGATGTTCTGCGACATGGACGAGACGGTCACAACGCCCGATTCCCTCGAAACGGCGCGGCTGTTGCCCCTGCGCGTGATTGTCCCGGCGTTCGCCACGAGCGAGCTCCGCCGCGCCTTTGAAATCGGGCTCTACCTGTATATCCCCTTCCTGCTGATTGACATTATCGTTTCCACGGTGCTGATGTCAATGGGCATGATTATGTTGCCGCCGGCGATGATTGCCACGCCGTTCAAGTTACTGCTCTTTGTGTCCCTGAGCGGCTGGGAACTGGTGTTCACAACGCTGGTGCGCGGCTTCAAGTACGTGCCGCTGGCTTGAGCGGCGGAAATCAAACGCAAGGAGGCGAAACCTGATGGACGCGGCGGATGTCGCCGTCGTGTTCGGCGACGGCTTGGGCGTGGCGCTCCGTCTGGGCGCCCCGATTCTGTTGCTCTGTATGCTGGTGGGCGTCGTGGTCGCCATTCTTCAGGCCGTGACGCAGATTCACGAGCAGTCAATCTCTTTCCTGTTGAAGCTCATTGTCGTGGTTCTGTTCCTGATTATCGGCGGGAACTGGATGCTCCGGCAGTTGCAGGAGTACGCCTACAGCCTCTTCGACTTGATGGTCTGACCTATGTTTAACTGGAGCGCGTTTACCCTGTTCCTGTACGTCTTCATGCGGATGGCGGGGCTGGTTCTGCCAAGCCCGTTTTTCGGGCGCAACGGCATACCGACGCTTTTCCGGGGCGGTCTGACGCTCTGCCTGTCCATGGCGGCTTACGCCGCTACGGAACAGACCGCCGCCGTGCCGGAGACCGTCATAGAACTGGCGGTCCGGCTGGTCTTGGAGCTCGGCGTCGGTATCTTTATCAACATGCTGATTCGCTTTGTGCTCTACATCCCCGAACAGGCGGGGGAGGTCGTGGACACCCAAATGGGCATGAGCATGGCGCGTTCCTACGACCCCGGCGCGCAGTCGTCCATGACGACCACCGCGAATTTCCTCAACCTCATGACGCAGGTTCTGTTCTTCCTCGCCAACGGGCACATTACGCTGATACGGCTTGTCCTGACTTCCGGCGAGGTCGTGCCGTTCGGGGAGGCCGCCTTCGGCGACATGGCGGCGAACCATATGGTAGCCTTCTTTTCGGAATGCGTCATGCTGGCGTTCAAGCTGTCCCTGCCGATTCTGGGCGCGGAGCTTCTCGGACAGGTGGGAATGGGAATCCTGATGAAAGCGATTCCGCAAATCAACGTGTTCGCCATTAACATCGAGCTGAAAGTCATTGTCGGGATGGTCATGCTTTCGTCGCTACTCTCCCCGATTAGCCGCTATCTTCTGGAGGTAGAGTCCCGGCTTTTGGGCTCTGTCCGGGACTTGATGACGCTTTTCGGCGGGAGTTAGCGGCGGGGGCGTTCGGATTCGCGGCGGAACCGCCGCGAAACGGTCAAAGGCAGGTGGGGAACTGTGGCCGACGATTCCAAAACCGAAAAGGCAACCCCAAAAAAGCGGCGCGACGAACGGAAAAAAGGCCACGTGTTCATGAGCAAGGACGCCGTGGCGGTCGCCTCGCTCTTTGGGAGCATTATGGTCATGCGCATGACGTTCGCGGGCTCGCTGTCGGCTATGGGCGCGTTCGTCGCCTACTGCGTCCGCCTCGCGCAGGACGGCGGCTTTCCGACCAAAAGCCTGCTCATGCGCAGTATCTCTTTGCTGGCGCAAGTGGCGGGGCCGTTTCTGGCGGCGGGAATCCTGCTCTCCGTCGCGGCGACGCTCGCGCAAACCCGGCTGTTGGTCAGTTTTGAACTCATTAAGCCGAAATTCGAGAAAATCAACCCCATTAAGGGCTTTCAAAACCTGTTTTCCATGCGAAGCGTGGTCGAAGCCCTGAAAAACCTGCTGAAAGTCATTATCCTGCTCTACCTGATTTACACCAGCCTGCGGGGGCTTATCGGCGTGTCCGAACGCTACCTCTACGCCGACTTGAACGGCGCGTCAAGGCACTTGTTCGCCGCGATATTCTCCATGCTGTTGCGCGTGGCGATGGCGTTCCTCGCGCTGGCGGGCTTGGATTTCTTCTACCAGTGGTGGGACTACGAAAAGCAGATGAGGATGTCAAAGCAGGAAATCAAGGAAGAGTACAAGCAGACGGAGGGCGACCCGCAGGTCAAGGGCAAAATCAAGGAGATTCAGCGGCGCATGGCGCAGCAGCGCATGATGGCGCAGGTGCCCAACGCGGACGTGATAGTCCGCAACCCGGAGCACGTGGCGGTCGCGTTGCGCTACAAGCCCTATCGGGACGCGGCGCCGCTGGTGCTGGCGAAAGGGCTTGACGCCTTAGCCTTGCGCATTGTGGCAATCGCCGAAGAGCACGACATTACCGTGATTGAAAACGTGCCCTTGGCGCGGGCGCTGTACGCCAAGGCGGAGCTCTACCGCGCAATCCCGCCCGACTTGTACGAGGACGTGGCGGAAATCATGGTCTACCTCTACAAGCTCGGACGCGTGAAGGCGTGATTCCGGGCGCGTGAAGCAAAAAATAGCCTCCGCACGGCGCGGAAGAGGAAAGGGTATCGGAGAATGAGACGGCTTATCGAAAATAACGCGGTCACGCTGTTTGTGGTTGTGGTCGTCCTGTTCATGATTATCCCCATCCCGCCGCAACTGCTGGACATCCTGCTTGTCCTCAACCTGTCCCTGTCGGTCATCATCCTCGTTATCACCATGAACATTTCGGAAGCGCTGGAGTTCTCCATATTCCCGTCGCTTCTGCTCATTACCACGTTGTTCCGGCTGGGCATGAACGTTTCCTCGACGCGCCTTATCCTCTCCAACGGCGGCTACGCCGGGGAAGTCATCGACGCGTTCAGCCTGCTCATAACCTCTGGCAACGTCGTCATAGGCTTTATCATCTTCATTATCATTGTGTTGGTGCAGTTGATTGTCATCACGCGTGGCGCGGAACGCGTAGCGGAAGTGGCCGCCCGCTTCACGCTCGACGCCATGCCCGGAAAGCAGATGGCGATTGACGCCGACCTGAACACGGGAATCATCAACGAACAGGAGGCGCGGGAACGCCGGGCGAAAGTACAGCGCGAATCCGACTTCTACGGCGCCATGGACGGCGCGACGAAGATTGTCAAGGGCGACTCCACCATGTCCATTATCCTGACGGCAGTCAACCTTATCGGCGGCATCGTCATCGGCATGGTCATGGGCGGGCAGGACTTCTCCACGGTGTTGCAGGTCTACTCCCGCGCCACCGTCGGCGACGGGCTTGTGTCGCAGTTGCCCGCGCTCATGATTTCCACAGCCACGGGCATGATTGTCACGCGTTCGGTATCGGAAGGCAGTCTGGGCGAGGACATGCGCTCGCAGTTCTTGGCGCAACCCACCGCGATTATCGTCGCGGGCGGCGCCATGATTTTCCTCGGAATCCTGCCCCATACCCCGCACGTCTCCCTGTTTATCGTGGGCATTGCCTTAGCCGTCGCGGGCTATCTGCTGTTCCGTCGCCTGAGCACCGAAGAGGAGCGGAAAGCCATGGAAGCCGCGCAGGCCGAGGCCGAAGCCCAGCCCGCCGAAGAAGTCCCCACCGCCTCCGACTACTACAAGGACATCAGCAACGTCTATTCGCTCCTGACGGTCGAGCCGATAGAAATGGAAGTCGGCTACAGCCTGATTCCGTTGGTGGACGAGCGGAGCGGCGGAAAGCTCATTAACCGGATTGTCATTTTCCGCCGCCAGTACGCGCAGGAAATGGGCTTTGTCATTCCGACAGTCCGCCTCCACGACGGCTCCATGCTCGGCACAAACCAGTACATCATCTATATCAAGGGGGAGGAAGTCGCCAAGGGCGAAATCCTCATGGACTACTACCTTGCCCTCGAACCCGTGAACCCCGTCAAGGACATCGACGGTATCGAGACCGTGGAGCCGGCGTATGGAATCCCGTCGCGCTGGATTCTCCCCGAAAACAAGGAAATGGCGGAGATTTACGGCTACACCGTCATTGACCCGCTGTCCGTGCTCCTGACCCACCTTTCGGAGACGATACGCCGCCACGCCTACGAGCTCCTCAGCCGGAGCGAAACCATACAGCTAGTGGAGAACCTGAAAAAGACATCCCCGGAACTGGTGGAGGAAGTCTGCCCCGGCATTGTGTCCTACGCCCTGCTGGAAAAGGTTCTGCGCAACCTGCTGATGGAGGGCGTGCCAATCCGCGACTTGGGGACGATTCTGGAAACCCTCGTGGACGCCCTCGGCAATACCCGCGACCCCGACACCTTAACCGAAAGCGTGCGCGGCGCGTTGAGCCGCACTATCACGCGCCGCTTCTGCGAAAACGGGCAGTTGCGCGCCATCACGCTTGACGGCGAAGTCGAACGGCGGATTGTGGCGTCCCTCACCCGCAACGAGCGCGGCATTTATCTGGCCATGGGCCCGGAGCTCATCCAGCCTCTGATTTCGCAACTCGCCGAAAACATCCGCAAGTTCCAAGACCTCGGACAGAACCCCGTCCTGCTGACAAGCCAAGTCATCCGCGTGTACCTCAGCCGACTGCTTTCGCAATACTTCCCCAATCTCTACGTGCTTTCGTTCACGGAAATCGTGGGCACGGTGCAGATACAATCTATCGGCAACATCACCATGCCGCAGGCGTCTGAAGAGAAAAGGACGGTCGGAGCATGAAACACGAAGAGTATGAGAAAATGAGCACGGAGGAGCTGTTTCAGGAGTACCGGGAACACCCTTCCGAAGAGCTGAAATGGGAAATCGTCATGCGGCATACGGGCGCAATCCGCAACATTGCCTTGCAGATTCAGGGCGTTTACAGCAGTTTCGCCCAGCTTGACGACATCATCAACGAGGGCTTGATTGTGCTTGCCCGCGCCGTCGATAAGTACGACCCTTCCATTGGAAAGTTTGAAACCTACGTCGCCAAGCGCATTCGGGGCATGATTATCGACCTCGCCCGACAGCAGGACTGGGTGCCGCGTCCTGTGCGGCGCCGCGCCAAGGAAATTGAGCGCGCCAACTCCGAACTCTACGGCGAACTTGGGCGCTTCCCCACCGACCGCGAAATCGCCGAACGCCTCAACATCTCCGAAGAGGAGTATCAGGAGAGCATGGCGAACTCGTCCGTTTACAGCGTGGTCTCGCTGGAGGAGGCGCTGGAGGGTTGCGGCGACCAGATTTCCAACCGCGACCGCACGTCGCCCGATTCTTCGCCCGACCAGATTGTAGAGCGGCAGGAGCTCATGGAGACGCTCGCAAAGGCGATTTCCACGCTCCGCGAAAACGAGCAGATTGTCTTGTCGCTCTACTACCAGAAGGACATGAAAATGAAGGACATTGCGGCGGTTTTGGGCGTCAGCCACGCCCGCGCCTCGCAGATTCACACCCGCGCCTTGCAGAAATTGAAGGTTTTGCTTTCGGGTTCCATCTAACCCCGGCGGGAAAGGACGGCGTTATGGTCAAGGGCTTCTACAATCTCACATCCGCCATGCTCACCCACGGGCGGCATTTGGACGTAATCTCTAACAACATGTCGAACGCCGCCACGGCGGGCTTTAAGTCCGACCGTTTCACGGGCTCCACGTTCGAGAATGTCATGTGGCAGTTGGTGGGCAACAAGACGAAGAACTATCAGGACATCGGGGAACAGAGCTGGATTTCCGCCCCCAGCCAGCTTTACACCGACTTCACGCAGGGCAGTTTGGACAACACCGTTTTGCCGCTGGATTTCGCCATCAACGGCCCCGGATATTTCGCAATCCAGACCGGGACGGAGGAAACCGAAGAGGAACCCCAATTCGGCGACTGGCCGAGCGTCCGCCGGGGGATTGTCTACACCCGCGCCGGGAGTTTTTCGCTTGACAACGAGGGCTATCTGACCTTGCCCAATCAAGGGCGGGTTCTCAGCCAGACCTTTGAGCCCATCCGCCTTGTCACCGACCAGTTCACGACGGACGGCTACGGCGGCCTGTTCACCACGACGGGCGGATTTATAGGGCGAATCGGCGTCTTTACGTTCGAGGACGATGAAGCCATGCTGGAAAAGGACGATTACGGGACGTTCGCCGCCCAAGAGGAGGGGCAGCCCTCGACTACGCCCATACTGAACGGCTGGCTGGAACGCGCCAATATCGACTGGGTGAAGGAAATGACGGAAATGATTTCCACCCAGCGCACGTATCAGAGCGCCGCCGAGGCCTTGAAAATCTATGACAGCGTGCTAACCCGCGTGACGCAGGAAGTCGGGCGCATGTCGTAAGGCAATGTTGTCGCCCCCCTTTGGGGGGGGAGATGTCGCCGTCAGGCGACAGAGGGGGGACGGTTTCCCCGATGAAAAGCCGCCGGAACGGAGGGATGTTTGTGGATATTTCTTTTTATACCGCCGCCGTCGGGGCGCACCAGCAGCAGCGCCGCTTGGACGTGCACGCCAACAATATCGCCAATGTCAACAACTACGGCTTCCGGGCGCGCCGCCCCAACTTCCAAACCCTCATGACGGGCGCAGTACGGGCTACCGACGAGGACTTTCAGCGCGGCGTCGGCTCCCGGCTGGAGGGCGACCAAGCCGATTTTACCCCCACGGGCTTCTGGGGCACGGAACGCGCCCTTGACTACGCCATTTCCGGCAACGGCTTCTTTGCCCTGCTCGACCCCACCACCGGGGAATACAGCTACACGCGGGAGGGCTCCTTCACGCTCTCGAATGTCGTCCAGACCACACAGCCAGAGGTTCCGGAGGACGCCGAGGAAGGCGCCGAAGCCCCCCAAGCCCAAACCGTCACAACGTGGTACCTCTCCGACGGGAACGGGCGCTACGTGTTGGGGCGGGACGGGCGCCCCATCACAGTCCCCGACCCCGCCGACGACAGCATAATGGTAGGGAACCCGCTCCCCGTCGGCATTTTCGATTTCATCAACCACGACGGAATGCAAAGCGAGGGTTTGAGCGGCTTTATCCCGGTCGAGAAAAACGGGCAGGTGACATACGGGGAAGGAACTCTGAAACAGGGCTATTTGGAGCTGTCCAACGTGGATTACGCCTACGAGCTTGCGAAAGTGATTGAGTCCCAGCGCTCCTTCCAGTATATGTTGCGCATGGCGCAGACCTCCGACGAAATCACGTCAACGGTCAACGGACTGCGGTCGTAAAACCGGCGCGGAGCCGTCCCAAGCCGGACGCGCCCGCACGGTTGCGGAGCAAACAGAAACGAGGTGGGAGAACTTGGAAATTAAAAACTATAACGAGCTGACATCCCTTGAAATCGACACCCTGCGGGAAATCGGCAGTATCGGGACGGGCAACGCCGCCTCCGCGCTCTCCGTCATGCTGGGGCGCAACGTCCGCATTACCCTGCCGGAAGTGCGGATTATGGGCTACAACGAAGCCATCGAGTGGATTGGAGGCCCCGAAGCGATTACAGCGGGCGTCATGGTGCGCATCAGCGGGCAGATGACGGGCATTATGCTGGCGGTGCAGTCGCTGGAGTTTATCAACCTTGCCCTGCGCAGTATGCTTTCCGAAGAGATTCACGACTACGACGAGCTCCAAGACTTGGAGCGCTCCGCGCTGGTCGAAATCGGGAACATCATGATTTCCACCTTTATCAACGCCCTGACGGGCTTGGCGGACATCTCCGTTGACTTGACCGTTCCGAGCCTGTCCGTGGACATGCAGGGCGCGATTTTGACCGTCCCCATGGCGGAGTACGGCGGGCAGTCCGACTACCTCATGACCATCGGCGGAAACTTCATGTGCGACAATCAGGTGGTGCCCTGCCGCCTCCTGCTCTCCCCGGATGTCCGCTCCCTGAACTTCCTCTTAAGAAAGCTGGGCGTGTTGGAATGATGAATCAAGCCCCACAAAAACTGACCGTCGGCATAGCCGACATGAAAATGCTTCAATGGGACGGCGAGCTGATTACATTCGCCCTTGGGTCTTGTATCGGAATCTGCCTCTACGACCCAAACGTCAAATTGGCCGCGCTGATTCACATCATGTTGCCGATTAACATGGAGGCGGGGCGCAAGAACACGATGAAGTACGCCGACACCGGAATCCGGGAGACCATCCGGCAAATGGAGGCCCGCGGCGCCCGGAAAGCCCGCCTTACGGCGAAAATCGCCGGGGGGGCGAAGATGTTCGAGATAGCCGGCGGCGGCAACCTTGGCAACATCGGACAGCGCAATATAGAGAGCGTCCGCATGAACCTGCGCCGGGAGGGAATCCGCATTGTTTCCGAAAACGTGGGAGGAACCGTCGCCCGCACGCTGTCCTTTTTCCCCGCCACCGGGCAGGGGCAAATCCGCGCCTACGGCCAGCCGTTAATCGTCCTGTAACCCGTTCGCCATTGCATTGAGAAGGAGTGAGCGTTATGGCAAGCGTCGACAAAAACGACAAAAGCGAAATCCTGCTGGAATCCGGCACAAACGAAATCGAAATCATGGAGTTCACGATTGCCGGGAACCTGTACGGCATTAACGTGGCGAAAGTCAACGAGATTATTCTGTCCGTCCACGTCAAGGCCATGCCCCACACCCACCCGGCGGTGGAGGGCATTATCAAGCCCCGCGACACCGTGATTACCGTCATCAACCTGCCGCGCTATCTGGGGCACGACGGGGAGCTTGGCGAAAAGGACCTCTTTATTATCACCAACTTCAACAAAATGACCATTGCTTTCCGCGTGCACTCCGTGCTGGGAATCAGCCGCATTTCGTGGACGGACATCCAGAAGCCGGATAAGACCATCAGCGGCTCCGGGGAGAGCGTCGCCACGGGCATCGCGCAGTGCAACAACCAGCTCGTCACGATTCTGGACTTTGAGCGCATTATCGCGGAAATCGCCCCGGAAACGTCCATTCAGGTGGACGAAATCGACCAGCTCGGAGAGCGCGAGCGGAAGGAACATCCCATTTTAGTGGCGGAGGACTCCGCGCTGTTGTCCAAGCTCATCCGCGACGCGCTCCTGAAAGCCGGCTACAACAACCTGCGCATGTTCAGCAACGGCCTTGACCTGTGGGAGTACGCCACGAAGCTGAAAAAGGCGAACAACGTCGAGGGCAACATGTCGCTGGTCATCACGGACATCGAAATGCCGCAGATGGACGGGCACCGCCTCACGAAGCTGATTAAGAGCGACCCGCAGTTGAAGCAGACGCCCGTCGTCATCTTCTCGTCGCTGATAACGGAGGAAATGCGGGCGAAGGGGCGCGAACTCGGCGCCGACGAGCAGTTGAGCAAGCCGGAAATCGGGCATTTGGTAGCCGTCATTGACGAGCTTTTGAAGGACGGTTAAGCGGGCGGCGCCCGCGGGAGGGCGAGGAGGTTTACGCATGGCGACGAACAACTACATTGTCAGACAGCCTATCAAAGACACAGGCAACCGGATTATCGGGTATGAAATCCTCTACTACGGGGAGAACGAGCTTTACGGCGGGCTGTCCGGCGCGGGCGCCTCCTCCAACGAGTTCGCCGTCGCCGACGCGATTTACAACTTTCTTACCCAGAACTCGGAAAAGGCGTTCAAGGGTTCGCGCAATTTTATGACCTTTACCACCACTTTGCTGATGAAAAAAGTGCCCCGCCTTTTCGCCCCCTCCGACCTCGTCATCCAGATTGACGACAGCGTGATTATACACCCCCTCGCCATGCACTTTGTGCAACAGTACAAGAAAGAGGGCTACCAGATTGCCGTCAACGAGTTCCAGTTTGCCCCGCGCTACCTCGACATTTTAGACACCATAGACTATCTCCGCCTGAACATGCGCGCCCTGAGCGACGACAGCCTCCATAATATTATTGAAGTCGCCCGCAGTATGGGCAAGCATTGCATTGCCACGGAGATTGACAGCGAAGCGCTTTATCAAAAAGCGCTTGCCGCCGGGGTGCACTCGCTGGAAGGCCCCGCCGTCGCGGAGCGCATGGCGACCAAAGCCCACGACAGCGGCTATCTGCAAGGGAGTTTCTTCCGCCTTATGATTGCCGTCACGCGGGACGAGCCCGACATGGGCGAAATCGAGCGCATTATCTCCGCCGACGCCTCTTTGACTTACGCCCTGCTCCGCGTCGCAAACTCCGTGCAGTACGCCTCACGCAACCGCACGACTTCCGTGCAACAGGCGATTATGAAGCTCGGCATCGGGCAGTTGAAGCAGTGGATTTACCTCTTGAGCGCGGGAAGCGGAAGCAACGGCGGGCTTGACCCGTTCTTTGAAGAGTTCCTGAAGCTCTCCCTTATCCGCGCCAATTTCTGCAGCGACCTGATGAATTATACCCGCGTCGTGCCGCTGTCCAGAGGCGAGGCGTACCTGCTGGGCATGTTCTCCACGCTCCAATTCCTTATTGACGCGCCGCTGTCGGATATTCTGGCGGAACTGCCCGTCGCCGACGAAATCAAAGACGCGTTGCTCTACAAGAAGGGCGAGGCTGGCTCGCTCTACCAGTTGATTTTGAGCTATGAAAACGCCGACTGGGCGACCGTCAACCGCTTGGCGGCGCAGTTGCAGATTCCCGCCGGAATCCTGACGGGCGTCTACTTTGAAGCCATGGAAGCCGCCGACGCGCTCTGGAAGAGTATGCAGGAAATAGAACAGTGACCCGACCCGACAGGGCGCCCCGCCGCGCCCTGTCTTGACGTTTGCCGACAGGAGGACGCTTTGAACAAGAAGTACGTTTTAGCCCTTGACCAAGGCACGACAAGCAGCCGTTGCATACTCTTTGACCGCGACCAGAATATGGTTTCCGTCGCGCAACGGGAGTTCGCGCAACACTACCCCAAGCCCGGCTGGGTAGAGCACGACCCCATGGAAATCTATTCCTGCCAGTACGGGGTACTGCACGAAGCCCTCGCGCAGAGCGGCGCCGACGCGTCGGAAATCGCCGCCATCGGAATCACGAACCAGCGCGAGACCACGATACTATGGGAGCGCGGCACGGGGAAGCCCGTCTACAACGCCATCGTGTGGCAGTGCCGCCGCACCGCCGCGCAGTGCGAGGAGTTGAAGCGCGACGCCGCCTTTGCCGAGTACGTGCGCGACAAAACCGGCCTGCTCATCGACGCGTATTTCTCCGCGACGAAGATACAATGGATTCTGGACAACGTTCCGGGCGTCCGGGAGAAGGCGGAGCGCGGGGAAATCCTGTTCGGCACCGCGGACACGTGGCTTCTCTGGAAGCTGACGGGCGGCGCGGTTCACGCCACCGACTACACCAACGCCAGCCGCACCATGCTGTACGACATCGAAAAGTTGCAGTGGGATAAGAAAATCTGCGAACGCCTCAATATTCCCATGTCGATACTCCCGGAAGCCCGCCCGTCCGCCGGGATTTACGGAACGGTCAACTTGCAGGGCGCGGAGATTCCCATAGCGGGCATTGCCGGAGACCAGCAGGCCACGCTTTTCGGACAGGCTTGCTTTGACGAGGGGCAGGCGAAAAACACTTACGGCACGGGCTGTTTCCTGCTCATGAACACCGGGGAACGGCGCGTCCGGAGCGAGCGCGGGCTGATAACGACCATTGCGGCGAGCCCGGAGGGGAAAGTGCAGTACGCCTTGGAGGGGAGCGTGTTTATCGGCGGGGCAGTCGTGCAGTGGCTCCGCGACGAGCTCCGCTTTGTCCACGACGCCGCCGACACCGAATATTTCGCCGCGAAAGTCCCGGACAGCGGCGGCGTGTACGTCGTGCCCGCCTTCACGGGGCTGGGCGCGCCCTACTGGGACATGTACGCCCGCGGCGCCATCGTCGGGCTGACGCGGGGCGCGGGGCGCAACCACATTATACGCGCCGCGCTGGAATCTATCGCCTACCAGACCGCCGACGTTTTGCACGCCATGGAGCAGGACGCCGGGAAGGCGTTCGGCGAACTCCGCGCCGACGGCGGCGCGTCGGCGAACAGGTTCCTCATGCAGTTCCAGTCGGACATCATCGGGCGCAAGATACTGCGCCCCCGCGTGCAGGAGACGACCGCGCTGGGCGCGGCGTGTCTGGCGGGGCTGGCGGTCGGGTTCTGGACAGGCCGCGACGATTTGCAAAAGCGCTGGGCGGTTGACGCCTGTTACGAGCCGCGCATGTCGGCGGAAGAGCGCGAACGCCTCAACCGTGGCTGGCAGAAGGCGGTAGCCCGCGCCATGTCGTGGGACGAGGACAATTAGCCGATGTCATTAACTTAGGGAAACCCCTCCCCCTGTCCCCCTCCCCATAGGGGAGGGGGAACGTTTATTTTATGAGCTGTTCGTTTCTATGTCTCCCCCTTTGGGGGAGATGTCGCGCAGCGACAGAGGGGGTCTTTTTTATCCCCCTCCCGGCGCTTACGCGCCACCCTCCCCAAAGGGGAGGGCTTTGGGCGGCGCAACCGTTCGAGCGGTTTATTTTTGTGCAAGTCCTTAGCGGAATTTTTGCGGAGCCCTTAATTTTTCGCGCTTTGAGCCGATATTCCTTACAAGAGGACGCAACGCGGGAAACCCGTTTCCGGAACGATAAGGAGGCTGTGCTATGGACGCGTTAATGAATACGGTCGCTTTTCAGACCATGAGCCTGAAAGCGGACACGTTAGGGCAGGCTTACGCCGCACGGATGGAAAAGGAAGTCATCAACATGGAAGAGCAGATGGCGGCGAAAGAACTGGAAATGTTGCCGCAAGTCCCGAAGGGGCAGTATATCGACGTGTACGCGTGACCCGTGGGGCGGGCGCCCCGCCAAGAACTGGAAATACGGCGTTTCCCTGCGGGGAGGCGCCGTTCTTTTTTGCGTATGCGCGGAAAAAATACTGTACTTTTCCGCGAGGCTGTGGTACAATAACGCCGACTTCAAGAGAAGCCCGCATTCCGCGCATCGTCCGCCGGGACGATAGAAAGAGGTTTCCCCATGGACATAAAACACACGGGCGGGGCGGAACGGGGCGCCGACGCGCCCAAAGCCCATGAAATACCCGTAGAAAAGCCGCGTTCCCGCATGTTTCATGGCTTTTTGCTTGTCGTGGCGATTCTTATCGCCGTGATTGCCGCCGCGATTGCCTCCCGCGCCGATACGGTCGAGCCGTCGCCCGGCATTACAAGCGAAATGCTCCGCGAGCAGTTGGAGTACGTCAAGGACTTGGTGACCGTCGAGTACCATTACACCGACGCCGAAAAGCAGGAGTTGGAGGGAAAAAAGCTCTTTGATTTCATCCCCCTGCCCTTTACGAAGAAAATATTCATCATCTCGTATGACGGCGTGATTAAATACGGCGTGGACGTTAGCCAAGTTGGATTGACGGTCAACGGAATCTCCAAAATTGTCACGGTGGAGATTCCCCGCGCCAAGATTATCTCGCACGAAATCCCGGAAGAGGGCTTCCGCGTCCTCTACGAGTCCAACGGGCTGTTCAACAAAATCAGCATTGACGACGTGACGAACTTCCGCATAGTCCAAAAGGACAAGATGGAGGACAGGGCGGACGAGTTGGAAATGCCCCGGAAAGCACAGGAACAGTCGGGAGAGGCGATATTCGCGCTCCTGAAAGCGGTGCCCGGAATGGAGGAATACGCGCTTGAAGTGGAATACGCGCAGTAAGGGCGGCGGAGAGACGCCGCAAGCCGCAGGGACGGCGGAACAAGCGCCGGCGGCTGTGGAGACCGCCGAAAAAGCGGGGAAAGAGCGCAAGCGCGGCGCGTCAAGGGTAAGGCTGTTCTTTTTCGCGCTGATTTTAGGCGCGGCGCTGGCGTTCTGCGCCGTGGGCTATCTGGAAAGCCTCCAGATTTCCGCCCCCGCGATTACAAGCTCCCTGCTCAAGGAAGAGTTGAAGTACGTCAAAGACCTTGTGACCGTGGAGTACCGCTATACCAACGCCGACAAAGCCGAGTTCCCCGGACGCGTCCTGTTCGGGCAGAACATCCCGTTCACGGGCAAAAGTTTCATCGTGTCCTACGACGGCGTGATTAAGTACGGCGTGGACCTCGGCGCGGTGGACATCCGGGTGAGCGAGGGCGCGAAAACCGTCACGGTGAGCATACCGCCGAGCAGGGTTGTCTCCCACGAGATTCCGGAGGCGAGTTTCAAGGCGTTGGACGAAAAGGACGGGCTCTTTAACAAAATCCGTATCGACGACGTGACGGAGTTCCGCCGGACGCAGAAAGAGGCGATGGAGGCGAAAGCGGTTTCCATGGGTTTGCCGCGTCAGGCGCAGGAGCAGAGCGGCGCCGCCATTGAGGCGCTACTTAAGTCCACACCCGGCATGGGCGAATACCAGTTGAAAATACAGTACGAGCGATAGGAGAGCGGGCGCATGTGGATTGCGGACAAGTGGAAAGATTACGAGCTGATTGACTGCGGCGGCGGGGAACGTCTGGAACGCTGGGGCGGCGAAATCCTGATACGCCCCGACCCGCAGGCGATTTGGAACACGCCCCGGAACAACCCGCTCTGGCAACAGGCGGGCGCCCGCTACCAGCGTTCGCAGACGGGCGGCGGGCATTGGGAAGCCAACGATTTGCCCGAAAACTGGCCTGTCCGGTACGGGGACTTGACGTTCCATATCAAGCCCATGAACTTCAAGCACACGGGGCTGTTCCCCGAACAGGCGGCGAACTGGGACTTTGCGCGGGAACAGATAGGGCGCGCCCCCGCGCCGCAACCGGAAGCCTCCAAGGGGCTGTTTTCCGGCGTGTTTTCGCGCCCCGACGGCGCCGCCGTGCGCGTGCTGAACCTCTTCGCGTACACGGGCGCGGCCACGATAGCCTGCGCGAAAGCGGGCGCGAGCGTGTGCCACGTGGACGCCGCCAAGGGCATGGTTGCGTGGGCGCGGGAGAACGCCCGCCTTTCCGGGCTGGAAAAGGCGCCGATACGCTGGATTGTGGACGACTGCGCAAAGTTCGTGGAGCGGGAAATACGCCGGGGGCGGCGCTACGACGCGATAATCATGGACCCGCCCAGTTACGGGCGCGGCCCCGGCGGGGAGATGTGGAAGATTGAGGAACAGCTTTACGAGCTTGTCAAGCTGTGCGTCGGCGCCTTGTCGGAACGCCCCCTCTTTTTCCTGATTAGCTCCTACACAACGGGGCTTGCCCCGTCCGTCGCGGGCTATCTGCTGAACTTGTTGCTAAAGCCGCGCTTCGGCGGCATGGTCTCGTATGACGAATTAGGCTTGCCCGTGACGGAAACCGGGCTTGCGTTGCCGTGCGGCGCGGCGGCGCGCTGGGTCGCCGGGGATGTTTGAAAGGACTTTTCATGTCAGAGATGATACGGGCGGACAAAATCCGCTTCGCCTATCCGGGCGCGGACGCCCCCGCCCTTGACGGCGCGGAACTCGTGATAGAGCGCGGGACGTTCGCGGTAATCTTGGGGCATAACGGCTCCGGGAAATCGACGCTTGCGAAAATGTGCAACGCCGTATTATTGCCCGACGAGGGCGCGGTTTACGTGGAGGGCATGGACACCCGCAACGACGAGTTGCTTTTGTCAATCCGACAGCGCGTCGGGATGGTGTTCCAGAACCCCGACAACCAGATTGTGGCGAACGTCGTGGAAGAGGACGTGGCTTTCGCGCCCGAAAACTTGGGCGTCCCGCCGGAGGAAATCCGCAAGCGCGTAGACGATTCGCTGGACGCCGTGGGAATGCGCGAGTTCGTGACCCACGCGCCGCACCTGCTTTCGGGCGGGCAAAAACAGCGCGTCGCAATCGCGGGAGTTTTAGCAATGCGCCCGGCGTGCATTGTGCTCGACGAGGCGACCGCCATGCTTGACCCCGTCGGGCGGCGGGAAGCGCTCTCGACCGTCCGCCGCTTGAACCGCGAGCAGGGCATTACCGTACTGCTTATCACGCACCGCATGAGCGAGGCGGAGGACGCCGACCGCGTGATTGTCATGGACGACGGGCGGATTGCCATGGACGGGACGCCGAAAGAGGTGTTTTCCCGCGTGGAGCAGTTGCGCGACACGGGCTTGACCGTCCCGGAGACGATAGACTTGTTAGACCGCCTCATTCAGCGCGGCATGTCCCTGCCGCCGGACGCGCTGTCCGTGGACGAGTGCGCCGACGCTATCGCAAACGCGCTCGCGTCCTGACGGCGGCGCGGAAAGGAAGTAAAGATTGGAAGCGATTCTGCAAATCCGCCATTTGACCCATACCTACAGCGCCGGGACGCCGTTTGAGCGCGACGCAATCAAGGATATGAGCTTTGAGGTCGGCAAGGGGGAGTTTCTCGGAATCATCGGGCACACCGGCTCCGGGAAATCGACGCTGATACAGCATTTAAACGGGCTTCTGCGCCCCACGGAAGGGCAGGTTCTGCTCAACGGGCGCGACATTTGGGCGGAGCCGAAAAAAATACGCGACGTTCGTTTCCGCGTCGGGCTGGTGTTCCAGTACCCGGAATATCAGCTCTTTGAGGAGACGGTCTACAAGGACATAGCTTTCGGGCCGACAAACCAAGGGCGGCGCGGCGCGGAGTTGGACCGTTGCGTAAGGGACGCCGCCGCGCTTGTCGGACTGCGCGACGACCAGTTAGACAAATCGCCGTTCGAGCTTTCGGGCGGACAAAAGCGGCGCGTGGCGGTGGCGGGCGTGCTGGCCATGGAGCCGGACGTGCTTGTTTTAGACGAGCCCGCCGCCGGGCTTGACCCCGCCGGACGCGAAAGCCTGATGGCGAATATCCGCGACTATCAGCGCGAGGGCGGGCGGACGGTCGTCATGGTGAGCCACGACATGGACGAAATCGCCCGCGACGCCGACAGGATACTTGTCTTAAAATCGGCGGGGATTCTGATGTCCGGGACGCCGCAAGAGGTGTTTTCGCGTCCGGAAGAGTTGCTGTCGGCGGGGCTGGACGTTCCCCGCGCCACGCGCATCGCTATGGCGCTGCGCCGTCGCGGCGTTCCGATAAGCCCCGACGCGTACACGCTGGACGCGCTCGAACGCGAAATCCTGCGCCTGCGCGGGGAATCGGGAAAGGGGGCGGCGACGTGCTGAAAGACATTACCCTTGGGCAGTATTTCCCCGGCGATACCGTCGCGCACCGCCTCGACCCGCGCACGAAAATACTGCTCACGACGCTGTATATTATCGCGCTGTTCAGCGCGAACGGCGTCCTGTCCTACGCGCTCATGGCGTGCTGTCTGGTTGCCGCCGTGCGCGTGGCGCGGGTGCCGCCGCGCTCCATGGTGCGCGGCTTGAAGCCCGTGCTGTTTATCATCGTCTTTACGGCGGTCTTGAACCTGTTCTTTACCCCCGGCGAACGCGAGTTTTTCCGCTTCGGCTTCCTTGCCCTGACCGATACCGGAATCAAAACCGCCGTTTTCATGGTACTGCGCATTATGTTGCTTATCATGGGCACGTTTCTGATGACCTACACGACAAGCCCTATCAGCCTGACGGACGCTTTGGAATCCCTTTTAGGCGGCTTGAAGCGTTTCCGCGTGCCCGTGCACGAGCTTTCCATGATGATGTCTATCGCGTTGCGGTTCATCCCGACCTTGATTGAGGAGACGGACAAAATCATGTCGGCGCAAAAGGCGCGGGGCGCGGATTTGGAGGGCGGGAGCCTTGTCCAACGCGCCAAGGCAATGATACCGATACTTGTGCCGTTGTTCGTCAGCGCGTTCCGCCGCGCCGACGAGCTTGCCACGGCTATGGAGTGCCGCTGTTACCACGGCGGCGAGGGGCGGACGCGCCTGCACGTTTTGCAATACGAACGCCGGGATTATACGGCGTTAGCTATGGGCGGCGCAATCTGCGTTGCCGTGTTCGTGTTGGGTCGGTTCGGACTGTGAAACTTTGAGGAGGCGGGGGCGTTGCGGAATATCGCGCTGAAACTGATGTACAACGGAACCGCCTACCACGGCTGGCAGGTTCAAAAGAACGCGTCGAGCGTGTGCGAGACGTTGCAAAAGGCGCTGGGCAAAATCACGGGCGAGCGCGTCCATTTGACGGGTTGCGGGCGCACGGACGCCGGGGTTCACGCCGAGCGGTACGCGGCGAACTTCCGCACGGAATCGCGCATACCGCTTGACAGGCTCCCGCTGACCGTCAACACCCACACCCCCGACGACATAGCGGTACGGGAGGCTGTCGAGGTCGCGCCCGATTTTAACGCTATCACGTCCTGCCTGCGCAAGGAATACTGTTACCGTATCTACAATTCCCGCATTCGCAACCCGTTTTTCGTCGACCGCGCTTATTTCTATCCGAAACGGCTGGACGAAAACCTGTTAAACCGCGCCGCGCAGATGTTCGAGGGGACGCACGATTTCAGCGCCGTGCGCTCCGTCGGCACGGAAACGCGCTCCGCCGTGCGCCATATCTACTGGTGCAACGTCACGCGCACGGGCGACTTGCTGGAGTTGCGCGTATGCGCAAACGGCTTCCTGTACAACATGGTGCGCGCCATTACGGGCACGGTCTTGTACGTCGGGGAGGGCAAGCTGTCCCCGGAGGACATCCCCGGCATACTCGAACGCGGCGACCGTAGCGCGGCGGGGCCGACCGTCCCACCCGGCGGGCTGTACCTTACGCGACTTTGGTATGAGGATGAACGCTTGAATGAATGACGATTTCCGCAAATCCGCGCCGGACGAGGGCGGCGCGTCCGGCAAGGCCGGGAAGAAGCGTCCCGCGCCCGACGAACCCCCCGCGCCCGCGTCGGACGGCTTGGAGGAATACCGCTGGGAGGATTTCCCCGACGACGATTTGAACGGCGTGCGCCTGCCGATAGAGGGGAAGCGCCGCCCGTTCCAACGCCCTTGGACGATTCCGGAACGCGTGCTCCTGCTCTTCGTGCTATGGCTTGCGCTCGGCGCGGCTCTGCTCTCCGCCCTCGGACACGGAACCGGGCTTGACGCCGTGCGCCGCTACCTGCGCTACGGGAGCCATAACGGCGCCGAACGCCTCTACAGTTACCCCGCTTCCACTGCGACGCGCTTCGCGTCCATGGGCGACACGCTGGTTATCCTGACGGACACCAGTCTAAGGCTTCTCAACGCCGACGGCGAGGAAGTCTGGTCGCAACCCGTGCGCATGAGCGCGCCCGCGCTCTCGTCGAACGGAAACCGGGCGGTGGCTTGGGACGTGGGCGGCTCGGAGCTCTACGCGCTCAACGAAAGCGGCCCCCTGCTGTCGCTGGACGACGGGCCGTTTATCTCGGCGCGGTTCAACCAGAACGGCTGGCTTGCCGTCACGACCGGGAAACAGGGCTACAAGGGCGCCGTGCGCGTCTACGACATGAAGATGAAGCCCGTGTTCGAGTTCCAGTCGTCGCGCCGCTTCGTCGCGGATGCCTGCGTTTTAAACGACAACAGCCGCGTGGCGGCGGTCACGCTCGGACAGGAAGAGAGCGTGTTTGTCAGCGACGCGTTGTACTACCGCCTGAACGAGAAGGAGCCGGAGACAAATTGCGCGATTGCCGACGCGCTTGCCTTGGAGCTCTGCCAGCGCGGCGGCGGGCTTACCGCCGTTTGCGACACCTGCGTGGCGCGGCTTACGCCGTCCGGGACAATCGCCGCCCGTTACGACTACGGCGACGCCTCCTTGCGCGAGTACGATTTGGGCGGCGACGGCTTTACGACGCTCTATTTGAGCCGCTACCAGTCGGGGAGCATGGGGCGCATTGTCACGGTGGGCAACGACGGCGCGGAGCTCGGCTCCGTGGACGTGATGGAAGAAGTGGCGGACATTTCCGCCGCCGGACGCTACGTCGCGGCGCTTTACACGGACAGGCTTGTGGTGTATAATTTGGCCTTGGGGACATACGCCTCCCTCGGCGGCACGGAGAACGTGCAGGGCGTGCTCATGCGCCCGGACGGCTCCGCGTTGCTCTTGGGCGCCTCGTCGGCGCAACTGTTCCTTCCCTGAATCCAAAGGAAAGAAGATGATGACATGACAGGCGAAACCTTTGCGCTTGCGGGCGAAAACGCCGCCATGATAATCGACATCGGCGCGCTGATATTAACAGCCCTCTGCGCGGCTGTCGGAGCCTTCCGCGGCATGATAAAGACGATAGCCGGGCTTGCCGTACTCATCCTGTCGCTTGTCGGCGCGACGTTCTTCGCCTCGCAGTTCTCCGACCAAGCCGTGGAAATCGTCGCGCCCATGCTGGAAGCCCGCGTCACGTCCGCCGTCGAAAACGCCATGGACGGCGAGAACATGAACAAACTGATTAGCGGCTATGCAAAGGAACAGTCGGAAGAAACCATGGAGCAGGCGCTGGACGAGAACAGTTTCCACGCCCTGCGGTTCGACTACCTGTCGGAACTGTTCGCCAAGTTCGCGGAGGAGCACACGCTTCCGAAATCCCTGACGGAAGGCTTGCAGTCGCGCATGGAGGACATGCGCAAGAGCTTCGCGGGCACAATTTCGGAGGCGCTGGCTTCGGCGTTGCGGGAGATTCTGCGCCCGATTGTCTACGGACTGCTCTATGTGCTCTCCTTTACGGCGCTTTCGTTCGTGCTGAAGCTCGCGTTCCGTTCGCTTGACCATATGGCGGACGCGCCCGGACTGCATACCGTCAATACGTTCGGCGGCTTCCTGCTGGGGCTGATACAGGGAATCGCGCTGGTTATCGCGGCGGCGTTCCTGTTGCGCTTCGCCTTCTCCGGGCTCGACGGCGTGCGGGACAGCTTCGTAATGAAGGCGCTGGCGATTTGGTTCCCGTCGCTGGCGTTCCCGGTCTGACGCAATGTTATTAACTTTAGCTACCCTCCCTCTGTCACTGCGTGACATCTCCCCCAAAGGGGGAGATACAGGGACGAAAACGCTATCAAAAATCCGTTCCCCCTCCCCTTTGGGGAGGGGGGCAGGGGGAAGGGTTTTCCTAAGTTAATGATATTGGGTCTGACGGGCGGAAACGGGAGGGTTCTATGAAATATAAAGACTTGCGGGACATGCCCGACGACGAGGGCGACAAACAATAATTCGCGGCGCGGGGCTTCCCACGCGGAAAGAGGACAATATGCAGCCAACACTTTGCACAAGATGTAAGAAAAATATGGCGGTGGTGTTCATCTCGAAACTGGAGGGCGACAAGACCACCAACGAGGGCTTGTGCCTTCAATGCGCCCGCAAAATCGGGTTGCCGCAGGTGGACGAGATGATGAAGCGCATGGGCATGACGGAGGAGGACTTGGAGACCCTCAGCACGGACATGCTCGCCGCCGTGCAGGACATGCAGGGCGCGGATACCGACGACGACGAGGACGACGAGCAAGAGGACGAGGAGGAGCAGGGGCATACCGCCACGTTCCCCTTTATGAACCGCCTTTTCAACAACGGCGCCAATCCGCCGCCCCCGCCGCCCCAGCGCGAGCCCCGCAAGGACAAAGCCCGCGCCTCAAAGCACAAGTTCCTTGACAATTACTGTATCTGCCTGACCGAACGCGCCAAGGAGGGCAAACTTGACCCCGTCGTCGGGCGGGAAGAGGAGATAGAGCGCGTCGTGCAAATCCTCAACCGTCGCCAGAAGAACAACCCCTGCCTGATTGGCGAGCCGGGCGTGGGCAAGACCGCTATCGCGGAAGGCTTGGCGCAACGTATCGCAAGCGGCGAGGTGCCGTTCAAGCTCCGCGACAAGGAAGTGCACCTTTTGGACTTGACCGCGCTTGTCGCCGGGACGCAGTTCCGGGGGCAGTTCGAGAGCCGCATGAAGGGGCTGATTAACGAAGTCCGCTCCATGGGCAACGTGATTCTCATGATTGACGAGGTTCACAACCTTGTGGGAGCGGGCGACGCCGAGGGAAGCATGAACGCCGCCAACATCCTGAAACCCGCCTTGTCACGCGGGGAAATTCAGGTTATCGGCGCGACGACCTTCAACGAATACCGCCGTTCCATCGAGAAGGACACCGCCCTTGAGCGCCGTTTCCAGCCCGTCACGGTAAACGAGCCGTCCATAGAGGATTCCGTGAAAATCCTGAAAGGGCTTGCGCCGCGCTACGAATCCTTCCACGGCGTGCGCCTGTCCGACGGCATTCTTAGGCAGGCGGTCGCGCTGTCGGAACGCTATATCACCGACCGTTTCCTTCCCGACAAGGCGATTGACCTGATTGACGAGGCCTGCTCCGACCTCAACCTGAAAGACAAGGACATCTCCCGCCGCATGGAGATTCAGCGCGAACTGGACGATTACGACAAGGAGAGCGCGTTAATGGAGGAGCGGCGGGCGCAGGGACAGGAGCCCGATTACGAGCGTTTGGCGTTCCTGAAAAGCCGGGGAATCCAACTCCGCGCCGAGCTTGACGGACTGCTGGAAAAGGGCGACCCGGAACTGTCCATGGAGAATTTAGCGCACGTCATCGAGCTGTGGACGAAAATCCCGGCGTCGAAAATCCGGGAGCAGGAGTTCCAACGCCTCAGCCAACTGGAAGAGCGCCTCAAGACGCACCTTGTCGGACAGGACGAGGCGGTGTCGGCGGTAGCCGCCGCCGTGCGCCGGAACCGCGTGGGAATCAGCCCCAAGCATAAGCCCGTGAGCTTTATTTTCGTGGGGCCGACGGGCGTCGGAAAGACGGAGCTTGTCAAACAGCTTGCAAGCGACCTGTTCGACACCCCCGACTCCCTGATACGGCTGGACATGTCGGAGTTCATGGAGAAGCATTCCGTTTCGCGCATCGTCGGCTCGCCGCCGGGTTACGTGGGCTACGACGAGGCGGGGCAGCTTACCGAGAAAATCCGCCGCAAGCCCTACGCCGTCATCCTGTTCGACGAAATCGAAAAAGCCCATCCCGACGTGATGAACGTCTTGTTGCAGATTCTGGACGACGGCGAAATCACCGACGCGCACGGGCGCAAGGTCAACTTTGAGAACACCATCATTGTCATGACCTCCAACGCCGGGAGCGCGACGAAAGAGGGCACGGTAGGCTTTGGGCGCACCGCCAACGAGCAGGACCGCGACCGCGCCATGAAAGCGCTGGAGCAGTTCCTGCGCCCGGAGTTCATCAACCGCGTGGACGCCGTGATAACCTTCAACCGCCTTTCGGAAGAGAATTTCGGCGACATCGCCCGCATTATGCTCAACGAACTGCGCGATTCCCTGCGCGAAAAGGGCATTGCGTTCTCTTACGACGACGCGCTTGTGGCGTACCTGACGAAGAAGTCCTATTCCCGCGTGTACGGCGCCCGCAACCTGCGCCGCACGATTCAGAAAGACCTTGAGGACGAGTTAGCCACGCGCATTATCGACAGTTACGACCGTCCGATTTCGCAAGTCCGGGCGACGACGACGGGCGACGCCATCGAAATTTTCGCCATGTAGGGACTTTTGCGCAACCTGAAAGCCCTTCCCGTTTGGGGAGGGCGGCGCGAAACGCCGGGAGGGGTTTTTATGCTGTTCCGCCGCGACATAGAGCCGAATTGCGCGTACTGCGAGCGCGGGGAGCGCGTGAGCGATACGGAAATCAAATGTCCGAAACGCGGGGGCGTCGCGCCGGGAGATTCCTGCAAGGCGTTCCGCTACGACCCCTTGAAGCGGATTCCGCCGCGTCCGGCGTCGTTGCGGCGCAAGTTCAAGCCGGAGGACTTTTCCTTGTAAGCTGGGGGGGGCGTTATGGAAATCAAAACAGTACGGGCATTGTGGTTCAGCCCCACGGGGAACGCCGAACGCGCCGCAATGGAAATAGCGCGCACAATCGCGGAAAGGCTGGGCGTCCCGTTGCGGGCGTCCGGACTGAACCGCCCGGAGGCGCGGAAACGGGAATACGCGTTCGCGCCGTCGGACTTTCTGGTTATCGCCTGTCCGGTGTACGCCGGGAAACTCCCGAATAAGATTCTGCCCGACTTGAAAGCGATACTGCGCGGCAATCAAACCCCGGCGGCGGCGGTCGTGACGTTCGGCAACCGCGCCTTTGACGACGCCCTCGCCGAACTGGCCGCCGTCCTGACGGGCAACGGCTTTTGCGCGATAAGCGCGGCGGCGGTCGTCGGGGAACACGCCTTCGCGGACAAGTTGGGCGGCGGGCGTCCGGACGCCGCCGACATGCGGGAGTTGCGGGCGTTCGCCGAAAAGACCGCCGACGCGGTTTTGACGTTGCCGGAATGCCCGCCGCCCGTGCGCGTCCCCGGCGACCCCGCCGCGCCGTACTACGTCCCGAAAGGCTTGGACGGCGCCCCCGCCAAATTCCTGAAAGCAAAGCCGAAAGTCGATTTGTCGCGTTGCGACGGTTGCGGGGCTTGCGCCCGCGTCTGCCCCATGGGCGCTATCGACCCGCAAGACGTTGCGAGCGTTCCGGGCGTTTGCATCAAGTGCCAAGCGTGCGTAAAAAGCTGTGCGCGGCGGGCGCGGTTTTTCGACGACCCCGCGTTTTTGTCCCATGTCGCAATGCTGAAAGAAAATTACGCGGAGCCGAAGGAAAACGCGTTCTTTTACGCTTTTGAACCCTAAAAATTCTATCCCCGTTTGCGCATACGATTGGGGGAACTCCGCCCGTCTGGGATACGTTCCCTTTCGGGCGTTTGCGTTTTTATGAGTTTTTATTAAAGGAGGCTTAGGACATGGACAAGAAAAAACTATTGTCGGCGTTCGCGCTGACGGCGCTGTTTATAACGCTGTGCGCGTCGGCGGCGTCGGCGGCGGAAAGCGTCGCCTACACGTTCTCGGATACGGGAATCACGGCGTCGGACGGCTCGGCAATCGCGGGAACCGCCCTTACGATTGACAAGGCGGGGACGTACATTGTCACAGGCTCCTGCAAGGCGGGCAGTATTACGGTTAAGAAAGAGACGGCGGGCGTCACGCTGAACTTGCAAGATTTGTCGTTAACGTCCGCGACGACCGCGCCGCTTGTGTGCGGCAAATCCTCGGAAGTGACGCTGAACGTCTCCGGGACGGTCGTGCTGACAGATAAGGAAAGCCTTGCCAACGAGGAATCCGACGATTTTGAGGGCGCGGCGATAAATGTCAAGTCGGGGGCGTCGCTGACGATTGCGGGCGGCGGGACGCTTACGGCGGACGGCTCCGCGTGCAAGAACGGAATCAAGGGCGGCGCGGGGGCGTCCGTGACGGTGGGCGGCGGCGCGACGCTGGTCGTCAAGGCAGCGAACAACGGGCTTGCCTCCGACGGAAGCGTGAAAATCGACGGCGGAACAGTGACGATTACCGCCGACGGCGACGGACTGAAAGCCGAGCCCGAAGAAGGCGACGCGGATTCTGCGGGGACGGTTCTTGTCAACGAGGGGACGCTGACCATTAACGCCGGGGACGACGGAATCCAAGCGGCAAACGGCGTAACGGTATCGGGCGGAACGATAGGCATTACGTCGGCGGGAGACGGGATTTCCTGCGGCGGCGGCGTGAAAATCACGAACGGCAAGATTCAAATCAACGCTACGGGCGGCGACGGAATCCAGACCGCCGCGAACCTCACGATTAGCGGCGGGACGTTCGACATCACGACGTTCGGCGGCTATGGGAACGTCAACGCGCTGGGCGACAAGAGCGGCAAGGGGCTGAAAGCCTCGTCGGACGCGGAGACGCCGACGAACAAAATCACGATAAGCGGCGGGACGTTCGCGCTCAACACCGCCGACGACGCCATACACTCCGACTGCGACGCTACGATTACGGGCGGACAGTTCACGATTCGCACGGGCGACGACGGCGCCCACGCCGACAACGTTCTGACGCTCGGCGAGAAAGGCGGGAAAGACCCCGCCTTGCAATTCGCCGTTTCCCAAAGCTACGAGGGGCTGGAGGGCACGACGGTCAACATCTTATCGGGCTGTTACGACGTTGCAACGTCGGACGACGGAATCAACGCGGCGGGCGGTAGTTCCAAAGGCTTCGACCCCGGCGGTCCGGGCGGCGACAGATTTCGCGGCTTCGCCGCCCCGCGCCTGCAGGGAAACGCGGAGGCTGTCCGTTATGACAGCCCGCGCCCGCAGGACGGCGAACGCGTCCGGCTGTTCGCCGACAGTTCCGCCGCCATCAACATTTCGGGCGGCGTCGTGAAGGTCAACGCGGGCGGCGACGGCCTCGACGCCAACGGCGCCTTGAACCTCACGGGCGGCAATATCGTCGTTTGGGGACAACAGGCCGGGTACGACAACCAGCCCCTTGACTACGACGGGACGTTTACCGTAAAAGGCGCGACGGTGTTCGCCGCCGGAGGCCGCGCCATGGGCGCCGCGACGCCCGCGAGCGGCAGTCAGGCTTACGTATCCTATCAGGGAAGCAATATCGGCGTCGGAAAGATAATCCACGTCAAGGACGGCGAAAAAGCGGTTGTCGTCGGAATCGCGGCGCCCAAGATTGTCAATTACGCGTTCTTCTCGTCGCCGACGGCAACGACTGCTTGGAGCATTAGTTCGGGCAGCGGGAGCGAAACGGCAAATTGCGCCGTTACGGGGCACACGTGGGACGGCGGGACGGAAACCAAGGAGGCGACTTGCGCCGCCGCCGGGACAATGCTGTACGCGTGCGCGGTCTGCGGCGAAACCGAAAGCATTGCGATTCCCGCGACAGGGCACCATTATTCGTCGGGGCGTTGCACGTACTGCGGCGCGGACGACCCCGATACCGAAGGCGAAGCCGCTCCGGAAACTTCCGGTTACGCCGTCTCGTTCAAGGCTTCCCACGCGTCCGTTGCGGTCTATAAGACTTCAACGATTAGCGAGGAAACGGCGGACAGTTCCGGGGCTTACTACGCCCGCGCCGCCGACACCGGGAACATCGTTACGGGCGGGACGGGGCAGTGCAACTTTGTCGTGACGGTCGCCGAGGGCTACAAGCTCGTGTCCGTGGCGGCGTCGCCCGCCGACGCATACGGAAGCCTTGTGACCGTTGACGAGGGCAAGGGCGCCTACCGCGTGACGAAAATCACGGGCAACGTCGCGGTGACGGTAACAACGGAAGCCATCGTATCCAAGGCGGGCTTTTCCTACGCGCTTGACGGAACGTCGGCGACGGTCAAGCTGGGCTACGAAAAAACCGAGGGCGCAACGGAAAACGCGTCCTACACGGTCTGCCTTGCGTGGTACGACGAGGAGGGACAGCTTGTCCGGTTCTACGTCGCCGAGAAAACAACGCTGGACGGCGACAAGTACGCGGAGCTTGCCGCCGTAACGTTCCCGGAGAAGTTCGCGCATTGCTACGCGTTCCTGTTGGACGCGGATTATAAGCCGCAGACAGACAAAATGGAAGTCACAGCCGCCGAAACGTAACCGCAAAGCGTCCCGTCCGTGCGGGGCGCGATTTTTTCTTGACAGCGTTCTTTCGGGGCGCTAAGATGTGGGGTATAAAATCCCGCGAAAACGCAAACGGTCACAACGGAAAGGAGCTGTACCTATGGGAAAGCGCAACATCCTGAAATGGGCGGCGCTGGCGGCGGCGTGTCCGCTGTTGCTGGCGTTGGCGGCCTGCGGCGGCAGTCCCGCGCAGAACGACGCCCCCAAGCAGGAGCCGAACGCGTCCACGGAAGCCATGATTGAGGCGGAGACCGCCAACGCGCCCGCCGAGGCGGGGGAGAACGTCAAAGCCCCCGACGGGACGCCCGTCGAGGCGGCGTGGATTTACGTGCAGGGCTACGAATGGGGGCCGGGCGTGCCGAAAATCATCATGCAACTGCCCGAAGTCCCGGCGGCGGCTGACAGCCTGTCGAAAGAGGGCGCGTTAGCCGTCACCAACGGCGTCCGGCGCGAGGTGACGAATGTCGGCTTCTCCGACAGCGCGGGCGAGTTTACGGGCGAACCGTCCGAGTATGTCACGCTGGAGCTTGCGACAAATTACGCCGCCAGCGGCTCCCCGTTCGATTACGACATGTCGGTGATGATGAACAAATGGGCGAAAGAGTACCCGGTTGTCGCGGCGGCGGTCGTGGGCGGCGAAACGTATGTCATAGACGCCGATTTGATTGACAGCCGCGTTTGCCCGGAGACCGAGGCCTTCCCGGAGCGCGGCGAGTACGGCGGCGAATACCTCAACCGCATGAATAAGGAAATGGAGGAATACACGCTCCGCTACGCCGCCAACGCCCCCGACGCGCTCCTGAACGACGGCGCGCAGAATCCGCTCATTGTGTGGCTGCACGGGCAGGGCGAAGGCGGAACGGACGTTGACATAGCACTTATCGGCAACGAGGTCGTGGCGCTGAACCGCGAAGAGATTCAGTCGCAGTTCACGACGCCGGGCGGCGCGAACGGCGCTTACGTGCTGGCGGTGCAGTGCGAAACGTACTGGATGGACGGCGGCGACGGCACGAACAGCGGCGGCGACGTGATGTCGCGCTATACGGAAATCCTCATGGACGCTATCGAGGACTTTGTGCGGGCTCATCCGGACGTTGACCCGAACCGCGTCTATCTGGGCGGGTGCTCCAACGGCGGCTATATGACTATGAACATGCTGACCACCTACCCCGACTACTGGGCGGCGGCTTATCCGAACTGCGAGGCTTACGCGTGGGCGATTTTCGAGAAGGGCGCCGACGGCAAGTATGCCTACGGCGAGGACGGCGGCTATCGGATGACCTCCGACCGCTGGATGACGGACGAAAAAATCCAAGCCATTAAAGACATTCCGATTTGGTTTGTGAATGCGCGGCAAGACCCCGTGGTCAAGCCGGAATTGTTCTCCATGCCGACTTACCGCGCCCTGTTGCAAGCCGGGGCGGAAAACGCGTGGTACTCCATGTTCGACACCGTGCCCGGAACGGACGACCCCGGCGCCGAATATATGGCGCATTTCGCGTGGGTCTACACGTTCAACAACCAAGTGACGGGCGTGCAGGACAGGGACGCGATTAAAAACGCCGCGGACGACGAAAACATGGGCTTTGCCCCCGACAACAACGGCGGCGGCGCGTTGAAAGCCGTTGACGCCGACGGAAACCAGTATGATAACCTCTTTGCGTGGATGAACGCGCAGAAGAAGGCGTAATATCGGACAGCCCGCCGGGAACCCCGGCGGGCGTTTTCAAGGCAGTACCACGCCCTCGATATGCAGACAGCGGATTTTGCGGTAGGGGTACGAGGACAGGGGGCGGTTGTCGGCGTCCTCGGTATGGGCGGCTACCAGAATCTCCGGGCGCGTCGCCACGACCACCGGGCAATGCCCGTAGGTTTCGCCGTCGAAGGACAGTTGCGCGATGTCGCCGGGGCGCAGTTCCGACAGCTCGCACGGCGTCCCGAAGGGGCCGACGCTCCGTTCCTTGCGCGTCAGGAAATTCCACAGGTAAACGACGCCCGTCCAAGCCGGGGCGCGGCGGTAGGCATTAATATAATACCACCCGAAAGTAGGCGTGAAGTTCATTGCGCCCCCGCCGGCGCGGATACATTGCGAGGCGAAATTTGTGCAGTCCCCGCCGATATTCTCAAAGTCGTAGTAGGCGGGGTTGCGCCCGAACGCCCATTTGTGCGCGTAGGCGACAGCCTTTTCTCTCTCATACGCGGCGTTTTTCATAGGCTCTCACTCCCTTCCGCTCATCCTATGCCGCGCACGTCGCCCTTGCCTTTTCTTCCCGAATCCGTTATAATGTTCCGCATGGACGACAAAACGAAAAAGGAGGAATCCGCGTGAAAAAACGATGGCAGAAAATCCGGCTCTGCCGGCGGGTTGCGCTGGCTCTGACGCTCTTAGTTTGCGCGGCGGCAGGTTTTCCGGACGGCGGCGCGGCGGCGTCGGCGGCGTCCGGGGGGTTCAGTCTGGCGGTTGTCAACGCGCAGAAACTGGCGCCGGGGACGGCGTTCGACCCCGCGACGGCGGAGAGCGTCACGAGCGCGAACCCCGGCGACATTGTGGTCTTGACAATCGGCTTCCGCAACGGCGGCGGCGCGGCGGTCAATATCAACGCCTTCTCCGCAAACCTGCTCTATGACGCCGAGAAAGTCTCCCCGTATACGGGCGCGGCGCCGTTTGAGAACATGCCCTGCCGGGCTTCCGGGAATTTGGCGGGGTGGATGCTGGCGCCCAACGCGCAGGGCGGCGCGGCGCGGGTGGGCGCCATATCCACGAACGCCTGTTCCGCGCCGCCGGGCGCGGATACGCCCCTGTTCCTTTTCGCCGTCCGCGTCAACGACGGCGCCCCCGACGGGGAAGCCGTTTTCGAGTTCGACGCGGGCGGCTCCGGCGTGACGGAGGCTTCCGGCAAGCGCTTGGGCTTGGGCGGGTTTGCGCCTTTCCGCCTGACAATCGGCGCGGGGCTCCCGCCCGCATACGAAATCCTCTCGATGGAGGCGAACCCGCACGAGGGGAAAGTGACGCTCAGGCTGTCCAACGAGGAAGCGGTTACGGCGGCGGTCGCGTTCTTTGACGACGCGTCCGGGAAGTTCGCGGGGCTCAAGACGGCAAGCGTGAAAGCGCAACGCGGAAGCGCGGAGATTCCCATGCCCGACGCCCTGCCGGATTCGTGCGCGGCGAAAGCGGTTCTGCTTGATTCCGAACTACGCCCGCTCTGCGCCCCCCTTAGCGTCACGGTGCGCTAAAGCCAATCCAAAACGGGCGCTTTCCCGTGCGGGAGGGCGTCCGTTGTCTTGCAAAAACGCTTCGGCTGTGGTACAATGCGCGTGATTCGGAAGGGGGCGGACGCTTTGCGCCAACGCTTGCACGGTCTCGACGCCCTGCGCGGCCTGACGCTTATTAGCATGATTGCGTATCATGCCTGTTGGGATTTGGTTTATATGTTCGGCATTGACTGGGCGTGGTACCGCTCTTTCGGCGCGTTCCTGTGGCAACAGAGCATTTGTTGGACGTTTATTTTGTTGTCGGGCTATTGCTTCCGCCTCGGAAGCCGCCCGTATCGGCGCGGGCTGACCGTTTTTCTCGCCGGGGCGGGGGTCTCCGCCGTCACCATATTGTTCATGCCCGGCAACCGCGTGTTTTTCGGCGTGCTGTCCCTGCTGGGCGCGTCCGTGCTCCTGACGGCGTTTCTGCAACCGTATCTTTTGCGCGTCCCCGCCGCCGTCGGACTGCCGCTGTCGCTCGCGCTCTTCGCGCTGTGCTACAACGTCCCGCGCCGCGTGTTCGGGCTCTGGGAACTCCCGGCGGCGCCCTACCGCAACGGCTTCACCGCCTGTTTCGGCTTCCCGCCGCCCGATTTCTTCTCCGTCGACTACTTCCCGCTTCTGCCGTGGCTGTTCCTCTTCTGGGGCGGGTTCTACCTATACGGCGCAATCCGCCCGCCCCGCGTTTTGGCGGAAACGCGCCTGCCCGCGATAAGCGCCTTGGGGCGCCGTTCGCTTTGGGTTTACCTGCTTCATCAGCCCGTCGTCTACGCGCTGTTGTCCCTGTGGGATTGGAGGGCGCCATGAAAAGACTGGTCGTCGGCATACTGGCGCACGTGGACGCGGGCAAGACCACGCTTTCGGAGGCGATTCTGCACGAATGCAAGGCGTTGCGGAAGGCGGGGCGCGTGGACAAGGGCGACGCGTTCTTTGACAACGACCCCCTCGAACGCGAGCGCGGAATCACGATTGACGCGAAATCCACCGTCTTTGCCCTCGGAGACAGGGAGGCGTTTCTGCTTGACACCCCCGGACACGTCGATTTTAGCACGGAGGCGGAGCGCGTCCTCGCCGTCCTCGACTGCGCGATACTCGTTATCAGTTCTACGGACGGCGCGCAGGCGCACACGCTGACGTTGTGGCGGATGTTGGAGCGCTTTCAAGTCCCGGTTTTCGTGTTCGTGAACAAGACGGACTTGCCCGGATTGGGACGCGCCGAAATCATGTCGGAGTTGAAAGGGAAACTGAACGGCGGCTGCGCGGATTTCGGCGCGGACGCGGACGCAATCGCGGAAGAAGCCGCGCTTTGCGACGAAACCATATTGGAACGCTACCTTGAAAGCGGGAGCGTCTCGGACGACGACTACCGCGCTTTAATCGCGTCGCGCAAGCTGTTTCCGTGCTGTTTCGGCTCGGCGCTGAAAGAAGAGGGCGTGGCGGAGTTTCTGGGCGTTTTGTCGCGCCTCGCGCCGTCGCCGACGTACCCGCCGCAATTCGGGGCGCGTGTGTTCAAAATCAGCCGCGACGACAAGGGCGCCCGCCTGACTTGGCTGAAAGTCACGGGCGGGACGCTGAAAGCGAAATCGCTCCTGACGAACGCGCCCGGCGTTTCCGGGGAAATCCGGGAGGAGAAAGCCGACCAAATCCGGGTTTACGCCGGGGCGAAATACAAGACGGTTGACAAAATGGCGGCGGGGGGAATCTGCGCGGTGACGGGCTTGACGCGTACCCGCGCCGGGGACGGCCTCGGCATAGAGCGCGGCAGAACCGCGTTTTCCTTGGAGCCCGCGTTTCGTTATCAAGTCTTGACGCCGTCCGGGACAGACCCCCGCGCCGTCCTTGCGGCGTTGCGGCGGCTGGAGGAGGAAGAGCCGTCCCTGCGCGTCGTGTGGGACGCCGCCGCGCAAAGCGCGCAAGTCCGCCTCATGGGGGAGATACAGGCGGAAGTATTAAAGCGGCGCCTGCAAGACCGCTTCCGGCTGTCCGTTGACTTTGGCCCCGGCGCGATTGCCTACCGGGAGACTATCGCCGCGCCCGCCGAGGGCGTCGGGCACTTTGAGCCGTTGCGGCATTACGCGGAAGTGCGGCTGTTGCTGGAGCCTTTGCCGCCGGGTAGCGGCGTCCGGTACGCGACGGCTTGCCCGGAGGATGCGCTGGCGCGGAACTGGCAACGCCTCATTCTAACGCATTTAGCCGAACGGGAGCACGTCGGGGTTTTGACGGGCTCCCCGGTTACGGACATAAAATTCACGCTCTTGGCGGGACGCGCCCACGAAAAGCATACGGAAGGCGGCGATTTCCGCGAGGCGGTTGGCCGCGCCGTCCGGCAGGGGCTGATGTCGGCGCAAAGCGTGCTGTTGGAGCCTTGGCATACGTTCCGCTTGGAAGTCCCGGCGGCACAGTCCGGACGCGCCGCGAGCGACATCCGGCGCATGGGCGGGGAATCGAACCCGCCCGAAACGTCGGGCGAAAGCGCCGTCTTGACGGGCGCCGCGCCCGCCGCCGCGCTCAAAGATTACGGCAGGGAAGTCGCCGCCTACACGCACGGGCTCGGACGCTTTTCCTGTTCGGCGTCGGGCTTCCGCCCGTGCGCCAATCAGGACGAGATAGTGGCGCGTATCGGCTACGACCCCGAACGCGACGTTGAAAACCCGGCGGGTTCGGTATTCTGTTCGCACGGCGCGGGGTACGTCGTGGCGTGGAACCGCGTCCCGGAGATGGCGCATACCGAAAGCGCGTGGCGTCCGCGACGGGCGGAGGCGACCGCCCCGCCGCCGCGCCCCGCCCTAACAAGCGGCGCGGAGGACAAGGAACTACAGGCGATTTTTGAGCGCACGTATGGCCCCGTAAAGGAGCGCCGGGAGGCACAGGTGCGGGAGGCGCGGCGGGCGCCGTCCGAACGCGTCAGGATTCCGCGCCAGCCGTCGGGGCCGGAATACCTGCTCGCCGACGGCTACAACCTCATTTTCGCGTGGGACGACTTGAAGTCCGTCGCGCTGGAGAACCTCGACGCCGCCCGAAAAATCCTCTGCGATTCCCTCTGCGACTACCAGTCCATGCGCGGCTGCGCCGTGATAGCCGTCTTTGACGCCTACAAGGTCAAGGGCAACCCCGGCTCCCACGAGCTCTACAATAACATCCACGTCATCTACACGAAGGAGGCGGAGACCGCCGACGCCTACATTGAGCGGGCGACCTACGAGCTTGCCAAGGAAAACCGCGTCCGGGTGGCGACTTCCGACGGCCCCGAACAGTTGATTATTTTGGGTCACGGCGCCCTGCGGGTGTCGGCGACGATGTTCCGCGAGGAAATGGAGGCGGCGAAAGTCCGCATTGCGGAACTGATAGCGAAAAACAACCGTCCGGCGCCGGTCGGGGCGTTGCGGGCGGCGGTGGAGGCGGCGCAAAAACGGAAAAGCCGTCCGTAATTTGCGGCATTTTGTTGCGTTTGGCGCGGAAAAACCCACAAAAAGGAAAAATCTTTTTCATGTTTTTTCGTCCAAATGACGAAAAACGCTTGCAATCCGCAAGGGGCTTTGTTATAATAAAGACCGCCAAAATCCGGAACGGCAAATTTTACCGAGGCTTCCTTCCGGACGGCTGTCCGTCCCATGGAAACGATTTCCAAAACTTTCAGGAAAGGCGGTATGCCCATTGAAAAGACTATTCCGGCTTGTCGCGGTTTTGACGCTCTGCGCCCTCTGCCTTGCGCCCGCTTCCGGCGCCGGCTCCGATTCCGATTCCGTCGCCCGCGCCGACAAGCTCTACTCCCTGCATTTGTTTCGAGGCGCCGGGGTCAACGACGACGGCTCCCCCGTTTACAACCTTGACAAAGTCCCCACGCGCCTGCAAGGCCTCATTATGATGATTCGTTTCCTTGGGGAGGAAGAAGCCGCCCTCGCCTGCCAAGAGGATTCTCCTTTCACAGACGTTTCCGGAGAGGCGGAATCCTACGTATCCTACGCCTACCGCCGGGGCGTCACCAACGGCACGACGGAATCCACGTTCACGCCCGGAGCGACGCTTTCCGTCAATGCGTATCTGGCGTTCCTGCTCCGCGCCATGGGCTACACGGAGGACGGCGGCGACTACGCTTGGGAAAACATCGTCCCGTTCGCGGTCTCGCTGGGCATTCTGTCCGCAGAGGAGGGCGCGTCCATGGAGGCGGACGGGCTCGACCGCGGCGGCATGGTGGACTTGAGCTACCGCGCCTTAACCTGCCCGGTCAAGGGCGGGGAGGCGACGCTGGCGCAAGTCCTGCTGGAAAAGGGCGTCTTTACGGCGCAGGAGGCGCGGAACGCGGGCATTCTGCCCGGCGCGGACGCCGCGTTTTCCGTCGGGCTCTCCGCGCTCCCGTCCATGCCTTGGGAGGACGCCCCCGACGAGTCCGCGATTGACTACGCGAAAAAGAGCGTCCGCACGTCGGAAGGCCTCGTGACCGCGCACGTGCTGACGGTCAACACGAAAAATCCGAAAGTCCGCGTGAAAACCGCCATGGTTGACAACCAGCTCGGCCATACGGCTTCCTTTACAAAAATCGTGCAAAACTCCGGCGGCGCGGTCGCCGTCGTCAACGGCAACTTCTTCAATTCCTACGGCAATTTCCAGACGCCGATAGGACACGTGATGTCGAACGGCGAATTTCTCTACGGCAACTCCGGGTTGTCCTCTATCGGTTTCGCGCCCGACGGGACGATTTATGTCGGGCGCCCCGCCGTGTTTACGCGCTTGGTCTCCGGGGAGGACGAGTGGTCGGCGTATGAAATCAACACGCCCGAACAGGACGACAACGCTTCCGTGCTCTATACGCCCGCCTACGGCGAACAGGTCGTGATGAAAAACGGCGGCTGGGCGCTCACGGCGAATCAGGGCGTCATTACGGAGTTCTATTCCGTCAGCGCGGGCGCGGCGATTCAGATTCCCGCCGGGGGCTACGTGGTTTATATGGGCGGCGGCTATTCCTCTACGCCCTACTTCCATATCCCGCAGAAAGGCGCCCTGATTTCCACGGAATACTATCTCCGGGTAGAGGACGAAGAGGGCTTTGCGCTGGACAACGTGCGGGAAATCGTCTCCGGGGCGCCGCGCCTCGTAAAAGACGGCGAAATCGTCGAGGATTTGGAGCCCGGATTCACGGAAGCGCGGTTCACAACGGCGTCGAGCTCCCGCACGGCGGTTGGCGTCAACGGGGACGGGGAACTGCTGTTGATTTCGGTGCCCGCCGGGGCGACCGTCCGGCAAATGCGGGAGCTGGCGTTGGAACTGGGCTGCGAGGACGCGTTCAACCTTGACGGCGGCGCGTCGAGCGCGATGTACTACAAGGGCAACTACCTGACGGTTCCGGGCAGGGAACTGACCGTGACCTTGCAGGTTTTCGTAGACGAATGACGCAAAACAACGCGTGCAAAACGATTTCGGAAGCGCGGGAGGCATTCCCGCGCTTCCCGCGTGAGGAGAATTTGCCATGCCGGAGAGAAACAGACAGGAACCCCCGCCGCGCATTCCGGACGGGCGCCGCGCCGCGCCGGAGGAAGCCATGCGCCGCCGCGCCGCCGCGCTTGCCTCTACGGCGTTCTTTTCCGCCGCCGCCCACGGCTTCCTGTTTGCGAACGAGTTCTTTTCCCATGATTCCGTGTCCTATTTCGCCTACGCCGACTGGGGCTTTGACTTCTATACCAGAATCGGGCGCTTTTTCATCCCGCTTTACGAGGCCTGCAAGGGCGGCGTGGCGGCGCCGTGGCTTATCGGCATTTTGTTTGTATTCTGGATGTCGCTGGCGGGAATCGTCGTCACGGAGTTGCTGGAAATCCGCTCGCCACGCGGCGCGGCGCTGACGTGCGGACTGCTCTGCACGAACGTTTCCCTGACGCTCACGGGCGCGACTTACGTCTACTGCATGGACGAGTACGCGCTGGCGCTGTTGTGCGCGGCGGTCGCGGCGTACCTCGCCCTGCGCGGGGGGCGCCTCGCGCTATTGGGACTGCCCCCGCTTCTGGTCTCGCTGTCCATCTACCAGCCTTACGCCACCGTCACGGCGGCGCTGTGCCTGTTGGCGCTGGTCAAACAGGCGGCGGAGGGGCGGCGCGTGCCGGGGATACTCTCTCGCGGCGCGGCGGCTTTAGCGTTATTGGCCGCCGCCTTCCTCGCCTACAACGCCCTCTGGGCGCTCCTGCGAATCCTGCTGGACGCGCCGCAAATCCGCGACGTGGCGTCGCTGGAATCGTTCGGAATCAAGGCGCGGATTTTGTCGGCGAACGCGTCGTTTTTCGCGTTCCTGTTCCGTCCGGGCGTCGCGCTGGGACCGTTGCGCCCCGCCGCCCACGGCGTCCTGCTGGTCTTACTGCTCCGGCGCCTGCTCCTTACGCTTGCCAACGGGCGGCTGTCCGCCGCCAACCGTATTTTGTCGCTTGTCCTGTGGGCGCTCCTGCCGCTTACGCTCTACTCCGTCGCGGTTCTCATGCCGGGGGAGGCGCACGACCTGACCGCCTACGCCCGCGAACTGTTCTATTTCCTGCCGCTGTCGCTCTTGGACGGCTTGCCGTTGCGGACGCCGCGCCGCGCCGCCGACGCCGAACGCGCCGTCGTTTGCGCGTTGCTTGCGCTGTTGCTGTGGCACCACGTCGTATACGCGAATCAGGTCTATATGAAGAAGGAGCTGGAAAAGAACTCCACGCTGTTGCTCGCGGCGCGCATCGTCGACCGGATAGAGGGCGTGCCGGGGTACGTCCCCGGCGAAACGCGGGTGGCGTTCGCTGGGCGCTTCGACTACAACGAGCCCTTGGACGTTACGCGGGGCGCGTTCGAGGACTACCGGACGCAAACCGGGCTTTGGCATTCCCACGCCGCCACGTACAACTTGGGGCGGTACCTGACGGACTATTTGCAGTACCCGCTTGTCTGGGACACGGAAACGAACGTGACGCGCTCGGAACTGGCGAAAGCCATGCCCATTTTCCCGGCGGCGGGGAGCGTGCGCATGATTGACGGCGTTGTGGTCGTGAAGCTGTCGGATTAGCGGAGAGTTTTCCATAAAAGCGAAAGACTTCGGAAAAGTTTTCCACAAAATCCGAAAACTTGCGGAAAACTTCCCGCGAAACGTTCGACAATGCGGAAAACTTTCGGAAAGGGGCGGAAAGCGCATGGAATCGCGTCTCATATCGGTTATCGTGCCCTGCTACAACGAGGAGGCGGCTCTGCCGCTCTTTCTGGACGCGTTGCGCAAAACGTCGGCGGAACTCTACGACGAGTTCTCCTGCCGGACGGAACTGCTTTTCGTGGACGACGGCTCCCGCGACGGCACCTTGTCGGTTCTGCGCCGCGCCGCGAAAACGGAACGCAACGTCCGCTACCTGTCGTTTTCGCGCAACTTCGGCAAAGAGGCGGCGATGTACGCGGGGCTTCAAAACGCGAAAGGGGATTATGTCGTCATCATGGACGCCGACCTACAGCACCCGCCGGGGATGTTGCGGGAGATGTTCGCAGTACTGCAAAGCGGGGAATACGACTGCGCGGCGGCGCGGCGCGTGTCGCGCACGGGCGAGCCGCCGTTGCGGAGCTTCTTTTCCCGCCGCTTCTACCGCGTCATGAACCGCATTTCCGACACGGAGATTGTCGAGGGCGCCTGCGACTTCCGCATGATGACCCGCCGCATGGTCGAGGCGGTGCTGTCCCTGAAAGAGTACAACCGCTTTTCCAAAGGAATCTTTAGCTGGGTGGGCTTCCGCACAAAGTGGCTTCCGTTCGAGAACCAAGAGCGCGTGGCGGGGGAGACGAAGTGGTCGTTTTGGGGGCTCCTGCTCTACGCCGCGCAGGGAATCGTGGGCTTTTCGACCGCCCCGCTTGTGCTGGTGGCGATACTCGGAATTTTTCTCTGCGTCTGTTCGCTGTTGATGGCGCTCTATATCGTCGTGAAAACGCTGTTGTTCGGCGACCCGGTGGGCGGCTGGCCGTCCATGGCCTGCATGGTGACGTTTCTGGGCGGCATGGAGCTGTTCTGCATGGGCATACTGGGCGAATACCTCGCCAAAACTTACCTTGAGGTCAAGCGGCGCCCGATATACGTGCTCTCCGAAACCGACGAGGACGCCAAAAAGAGCGAAAATTTTTAAAATTGCGCTTGCAATCCTCCGCAAAGTCTGTTATGATACCTGTTACGCCGTCGGAGACGGCGCGAAAGCGATTGATGGCAAAGGAGGCGCGGAAAGATGGCAAAGTGCGAGTTCTGCGACAAGGGCGTAACGTTCGGGATTAAGGTGTCCCACTCCCACCGCCGTTCCAACCGGATGTGGAAGCCGAACGTCAAGCGGGTCAAGGCGGTTGTGGACGGCTCCCCCCGTCATGTGTACGTCTGCACCCGCTGCCTGCGTTCCGGCAAGGTCACGCGGGCGGTATGAGGACGCAAAAAAGGAATCGCGGCAGGATTGTCCGGCGATTCCTTTTTTGTATTCTTACAGCCAAGTCGAGCCCGGCGCCTCGTCCTTGCGGGCGCGCCCTGCCCGATTCGGATTCCGGCGCGGAAGTCGCGCTTTCGTCAAGTCGCGCAAAAGAACGGCGAAATTTTCGTAACTTTTGTAAAAAATCCCCCTTACAAATTCTCCCTGCCTGTATTATCATATGCGTGTTGGCGCTCAAAGGCTAAGAGCGCTAACACGCGTGTGATTCTAACAAGGGAGGAACCTTTTATGAAACTTACGCCATTGTCCGACCGCGTGATTTTGAAGATGGTCGAGACCGAGGAAACCACCAAGGGCGGCATTATCCTGACCGGCTCCGCGAAAGAAAAGCCGTCCGTGGCGGAAGTCATCTCCGTGGGTCCCGGCGGCATGGTCGACGGCAAGGAAGTCACCATGACGGTCAAGCCCGGCGACAAGGTCATCACCAGCCAGTATTCCGGCACCAAGGTCACGCTGGAAGAGGTCGAGTACGTGGTCGTGCGCCAGAACGACATTCTCGCCATCGTGGAGTAATGCCATGGACGACTGGCGGAAGAAACTCAACGATATTTCAAGGGCGGCGGGCGGCGTCCGCAGGACGCTGAACGATTTAGGCGCGACCGCCCGCGACGTTGCGAAAGCGGTTCCTACTCAGAGGGAGGGCGCCCAAAACCTGCAAGGCGCCGCCAAGAAAGGCGCCAATAAGGCGCAGGACGTGGAAAAGCTCGCAAGGGACGCAAGCCAAGTTGTCAACAGCGTCGGAAGGACGCTCAACGACGCCTTGAAGGTCTTTTCCGCCAACAACAAAAACGGCAAAAAGAGCTGACGTGCGCGGCGCGCACGGATTCCGGAGGTAATGCAAAATGGCCAAGATTATCAAGCGCGGGGAGGAAGCCCGCAAAGCGTTGGAAATCGGCGTGAATACGCTCGCCGACACCGTGAAAATCACGCTGGGCCCCAAGGGGCGCAACGTCGTTTTGGATAAGAAGTACGGCTCCCCGCTCATCACCAACGACGGCGTAACCATCGCCAAAGAGATTGAGCTTGACGACCCGTTTGAGAACATGGGCGCCCAGCTCGTCAAGGAAGTTTCCACGAAAACGAACGACGTGGCGGGCGACGGCACCACCACCGCCACCCTGCTGGCGCAGTCCATGATTGCCGAGGGCTTGAAGAATCTTGCGGCGGGCGCCAACCCCATGATTGTCAAAAAGGGCATGGCGAAGGCGGTAGAGGCGGCTGTCGCGGAGATTAAGAAGCAGTCGCGCAGCGTGGACGGCTCCAAGGACATCGCCCGCGTGGGCGCGGTCTCCTCCGGCGACGAGGCGATTGGCAACCTTATCGCCGAGGCCATGGAGAAAGTCACCGCCGACGGCGTGATTACCATTGAAGAGTCCAAGACCGCCGAGACCTACAGCGAAGTCGTGGAAGGGATGCAGTTCGACCGCGGCTATGTCACGCCGTATATGGTCACGGACACCGAGAAGATGGAAGCCGTCGTTGACGACGCCTATATTCTTGTCACGGACAAGAAAATCTCCGTCATCACGGATTTGCTCCCCCTGCTCGAACAAATCGCGCAGTCGGGCAAGAAGCTCGTGATTGTCGCCGAGGACGTGGAGGGCGAAGCGCTCAACACGCTGATTGTCAACCGCCTGCGCGGCACCCTGAACGTCGTGTGCGTGAAGGCGCCCGGATTCGGCGACCGCCGCAAGGAAATGCTTCAGGACATCGCCATTCTCACGGGCGGCACGGTCATCAGCGAGGAAGTCGGGCTGGAGCTCAAGGAGACGGGCATTCAGGACTTGGGGCGCGCCCGTCAGGTGAAGGTCACGAAAGAGAACACCACGATTGTTGACGGCGCGGGCGACCAGAAAGCCATCAAAGACCGCGTGGCGCAAATCCGCTCCCAGATTGCCAACACCACCAGCGACTACGACAAGGAGAAGCTCCAAGAACGCCTTGCCAAGCTCTCCGGCGGCGTGGCGGTCATCAAGGCGGGCGCGTCCACCGAGACCGAGATGAAAGAGAAGAAAATGCGTATTGAGGACGCGTTGAACGCCACCCGCGCCGCCGTGGAAGAGGGCGTGGTCGCCGGAGGCGGCACGATTTTCGTCAACGTCATTCCCGCCGTGCTCGCGCTGACCGACAGCGTGGAGGGCGACGAAAAGACGGGCGTGCAGATTGTCGCCCGCGCTCTGGAAGCCCCCATCCGCCAGATTGCCGCCAACGCCGGGCTTGACGGCTCCGTGATTCTGGAGAAGGTTCGCACGTCCGGCAAGGACGGCTACGGGTTCGACGCCTACAAGGAGGAATACTGCGACATGGTGTCCTCCGGGATTATCGACCCGGCGAAAGTGACGCGCTCCGCGCTGGAAAACGCGGCGTCCGTGGCGGCGATGGTGCTCACGACGGAATCGCTTGTCGCCGACAAGCCCGAACCGCCCGCCCCGGCTCCCGCCGCCCCCGACATGGGCGGCATGTACTGATACCGATACCGAACGCAAAGAAGGAGACGGTTTCCGGAGAGGGAACCGTCTCTTGACTTTATTGAAATATGCCGAAAAAAGGCTTGCATTTTATCGTAGATTGGTTTATACTCATTGTTAGTAACTTCGTGGAATACGTCATATTCCGCAAACGTATATTTTCGGACGCATACGCGCTTTTCGGATGTAAAGGAGGCGGTACGATTGAACGCTGATTTAATCAAGTATTTGTCCGCAATGGAAGCGCAAGCGCGGGAAATTGAGAATCAAAATTCTCGGTTGCGCTCCATTAAGGAATCCATGGACAACTTGAAAAAGGAACAATTCCGCAAACCGCCCGAAGAACCTTACACGAATAAGCCGAGCAATGGCTTTGCAACCAAAAGAGCCGTAATTGTAGGTATTTGTCTGTTTCTTTTCTACTACTTGCTATCAGGAACTTTGGATGTTATCATGCTTATCTTTGTTTCTGTCGGCAGTTATTTTGCAGGAAAAGAAGGTTCGGCAGAACGCGTGAAACAGGCAAAAGAGCAAGCAGAAGCGGAAAAGAAACAGTGGGAAACGAAAATGGCTCAATATCATACCAGAAAAGAGCGGATTCCCATTGAGCTGAAACAACTGGAAGCGGATTCCCGCACGGCGTCACAGGCGAAACAACAGGCGCAAGCCAGATTATCTGAAATGGGACGAAAACTCGGTCTGCATTCCGATTACTGGTCGCTTTATGCGTTATCCCATATCCGGGCTTTGCTTGACCACGGACGCGCCGACACTCTAAAAGAAGCTATTAACCGTTATGAAACCGAACAACGCCAGCGGGAACACAACGATGAAATGAGCTATTACGCAAGCGAACAAGCGCGATATGAGCGCGAACGTGCGAAAGCCGCGCAGAGAGCCGCCGAAGCCGCCGAATATCAAGCCGAATATGGACGGCAACAGGCGGAACATGCCGCTGCTATCCGTAAAGACGTGTCTGAAATGGAACGTCGGCAACGCGAGCAGGAATGGGAGCGCATGTGGGGGAAATGACGCTCAAGAAATTCGTATTTGCGGGGTTGCTCCTTTGTTTTGCCACAGGACAGCCCCGTCGTATTTTTAGGATTTTGCATTATATTCCAAATGGGGTTGCCTCAATATTTTGAGACAGCCCCAATTCGTCAGCGATATTATTTCAAAAGCCCGTATTCCTTCAACACGTTGCGGATACGCTCCAGATTTTCCGGCGACGGCTCGCACATGGGCAGACGGTATTCCCCCGCGCCCAGCCCCATGAGGTTCATCGCCGCCTTGACGGGTATCGGGTTCACCTCGCAGAACATCGCGTCGCACAGCGCTTTCAGCTTCACTTGCAGTTTCCCGGCGGCGGCGTAGTCGTTCGCCGCGCACAGGCGCGTCAGGTCGCGCATTCCCGACGGGAACACGTTCGCAACCACGGATATGACGCCCTTGCCGCCCAGCATGGAAATCGCCGCGGTTTCGTCGTCGTTGCCCGACCAGACGTAAAAATCCTCCGGGCACAGGTTGAGCGTCTTTTGAATCGCGCCCAGATTCCCGGACGCCTCCTTGACCCCGTGGGCGTTGGGATGTTGGGCGAGCTTGGCGTAGGTCTCCGGGGCGATGTTGACGCCCGTCCGGGAGGGCACGTTATAGAGGATACAAGGCAGGTCGACGGCGTCCATAATGCGGTTGAAGTGCAGGACAAGCCCGTTTTGCGACGCCTTGTTATAGTAGGGCGTGACGAGCAGGAGGGCGTCGGCTCCGGCGCGTTGGGCGTCCTTGGACAGCTCCACGGCGTGGGCGGTGTCGTTGGTGCCGGTTCCCGCCACGACGGGCACGCGCCCGCCGACGCGCTTGACGCAGTATTCGACGGTTTGCAGGCGCTCGGCGTTGCTCATGGTGGCGGATTCGCCCGTCGTGCCGCACACGACGACGGCGTCCGCGCCGCTTTCAATCTGCCAGTCGATGATTTTCCCGAACGCGTCAAAATCGACGCCGCCGTTTTTGAACGGCGTGACGATGGCGACGCCGCAGCCTGTGAAAATGGGGTCTCTCATGCTGAATCCCTCCATTTAGTTAGTCCATATAGCCTTTCGCGCAGAGCAGTTCGGCAAGCAACACGCCGCCGCCCGCCGCGCCGCGCAAGGTGTTGTGGCTCAGCCCGGCAAATTTGTAATCGTACTGCGTGTCGGGGCGCAGGCGCCCCAGCGAAATCGCCATGCCGCCTTCGAGGTTGCGGTCAAGGCGGGTCTGCGGGCGGTCGGGCTCTTGGAAGTAGTGCAGGAACTGCTTGGGCGCGGACGGCAGTTGCAATTCCTGCGCGGGCCCCCGGAACGACGCCCAGTCGGAAAGAATTTGTTCGATTGACGGCTTTTTTCCGTCGGCGAACTTCATAAACACCGCCGCCATGTGCCCGTCAAGGCAGGCGACGCGGAAGCACTGCGCGGTAATCGACGGCGTTTCCGCCTCGACAATCCGCCCGTTTTCCACGCGCCCCCAAAGTTTGAGCGGCTCCTGTTCGCTCTTCTCCTCCTCGCCGCCGATGTACGGAATGCAGTTGTCAACCATTTCCGGCCAGCGCTCGAACGTCTTGCCCGCGCCCGAAATCGCTTGGTACGTGCACACCAACACGCGCTCCAAGCCGTACTTGCGCAACGGGTGCAGGGCGGGGACGTAGCTTTGCAGGGAGCAGTTGGACTTGACCGCGATAAAGCCGCGCCTCGTGCCCAGCCGCTTGCGTTGCGCCTCGATGACCGCCAGATGTTCGGCGTTGAGTTCCGGCACGACCATGGGCACGTCGGGCGTCCGGCGGTTGGCGGAGTTGTTGGACACAATCGGGCATTCCAGCTTCGCGTAACGCTCCTCCAGCGCTTTGATTTCCTCTTTCCTCATATCGACCGCGCAAAAGCAGAAATCGACCTGCGCGGCTAACTTTTCGGCGTCGGCGTCGGCGTCCAGCACGACAAGCCCCTTGGCGGCGTCGGGAATCGGCTCCGGCATCGCCCAGCGTTTCGACACGGCGTCCCCATACGTTTTCCCGGCGCTCCGTCCGCTCGCCGCGACAGCCGCCAGTTTGAACCACGGATGATTCGCCAACAGCGTGACGAAACGCTGTCCGACCATGCCCGTGGCGCCGATTACGCCAACCTTATATTCCTTCATAGCGGATTCACTCCCCACATGCGCGTATTGCGCCAATCCCGCCCCGGCTGTGCGCGCCCGCAGGAATGCGGGCGCAATCCGCCGCCCCGCGGCAAATTCCGCACGGCGGGAAAGCGGTGAAATACTACCACAATTTCCGCGCCCCGTCAAGAGCGGGCGGGGCTTGCAAAAGGACGGATTTCCCATGAAAACAAGCGATTTCTCCTACGAGCTTCCCCCCGAACTCATCGCCCAACATCCCGCCGAACGCCGCGACGCGTCGCGCCTCATGACGCTGAACCGCAAAACGGGCGAAATAGGCCACTATCATTTCTATGATTTGCCCCGCTTTCTATGCCCCGGCGACTGCCTGATTTTGAACGATTCCCGCGTGATTCCGGCGCGGCTTCTCGGAACGCGCCAACCGGGCGGCGGCGCGAGCGAAATCCTGCTGTTGACCGAACGCGGCGCGGGCGTGTGGGAATGCTTGGTTCGTCCGGGGCGGAAACTGCGTCCGGGGGCGGTCGTGACGTTCGGGAACGGCGAGCTGTCGGCGGAGATTTTGGAGCGTCTCGAAAACGGAAACAGGCTTGTTAAGTTCCGCTGGGACGGCATATTTTTAGAGGTTTTGGAACGCCTCGGCGAAACGCCCCTGCCGCCGTATATCCGCGAGAAACTGCAAGACAAGAGCCGCTATCAGACGGTCTACGCGAAAATCGACGGGAGCGCGGCGGCGCCGACGGCGGGACTGCATTTCACGGAAGAGCTGTTGTCGGAAATCCGGGCGCGGGGCGTTGAAATCGGGACGGTGACGCTTCACGTGGGGCTTGGGACGTTCCGCCCCGTGCGGGAGGAGAACCCGCTCGACCACGAAATGCACGAGGAATACTGCGTAGTTCCGCCGGAGACGGCGGAGCTTGCGAACCGCGCCCGCGCCAACGGGAAACGCTGTGTCTGCGTGGGCACGACATCCTGCCGGACGCTCGAAACGTGGGCGGACGAAAGCGGGATACTGCGTCCGGGCGCGGATTGGACAGGCATTTATATTTATCCGGGTTATAAATTCAAAGTCACGGACGCGCTTGTGACGAATTTCCACCTGCCGGAGAGCACGCTACTAATGCTTGTCTCCGCTTTCGCCGGACGCGAAAAGATTCTGGAAGCCTATCGGGAGGCGGTCAGGGAACGCTACCGCTTCTTTTCCTTCGGCGACGCTATGTTTTTATTTTGATAGGGCACGTTTCCCGCGCCGGGGCATTGCCACGCGCCGCCGGGCGTGGTATAATGGCGCCATCCTGTACGGAACGGAGGCGGCGCGGCGTGCGATTCTGGAAAATGAACGGCGCGGGCAACGACTTTATCATCCTCAACAACTTGGAGGAGCGCCTGCCGGAGGCGGGCTTCCCCCGCATCGCCCGGACGCTCTGCGAGCGGCATTTGTCCATAGGCGCGGACGGCTTGATGGTTATCGAGAAGCCCGAACGGGGCGCGGATTTCCGTATGCTGTTCTACAACTCGGACGGGAGCCTCGGCGAGATGTGCGGCAACGGGGCGCGGTGCGTCTGCCGCTACGGTTACGAGACCGGGCTTTCCGGGGAGCGGCAGAGCGTCGAGACGACGGCGGGGCTTGTCGCGGGCGAGCGCATGGACAAACGCCTCTACCGCATACGGCTGAACAATCCGACGACGCTTGACTTGGAGCGCGTCGTGACGGTCGGCGGGCGGGAATGGGCTTGCGCGTATGTCGAACTCGGCGACCCCGGACTGCCCCACGCGGTCATAGAATACCCCGGACTGCGCGGCGCCGACGAAAACGCCCTGCGCGAACTCGGACGCGCTTTCCGCTGGCACAAGTCCTTCCCGAAAGGCGCCAACGTCAACTTTTACGAGCTGACCGCGCCCGACGCGTTTTACGAGCGGACGTTTGAGCGCGGCGTGGAGGATTTTACCTACGCCTGCGGCACGGGCACGGCGTCGGTCGCGGCGGTTCTGACGCTACGCGGAACCGTGTCGGGAAAGCGTGTGCGGGCGGACATGCGCGGCGGCGCGCTCTACACGGACGTTGAGCGGGAGGGAAACCAAATCGCGGCCTTGTATCTGACGGGGCCGACAAACATTGTGGCGGTCGGGGAAGTCCGCGACGAGGATTTGCTTCCCTGAAAACGGGCGCCCGTCGTTTTGCACAAATCCGCGCCGCGAATTTCCCTGCGCGGAAACGCGCCGCTGTGCAACCCGCACAAAAAACGCCCTTGCGCTTCCGGAAAAAATGTGGTAGAATGCGCGCATAGAATCGCACAGGACGCCACGGACGAAAGGAGGCGCGTATTATGAAACTCAACTTTTACGGCGCGGACAGGTGCGTCACGGGGAGCTGTCACGGGCTGGAAGTCAACGGAAAGAAAATCCTGATTGACTGCGGCCTGCAACAGGGGCGCGACGAAATCTCGAACGGCGAATTTCCCTTCAACCCCGCCGACATTGACTATGTCCTTGTCACCCATGCCCATATTGACCACTCCGGACGCCTGCCGCTGTTGGTGCGGGAGGGCTTCCGGGGGCGCATCCTAACGACGCGCATTACCGCCGATTTGCTCGAAATCATGCTTCTGGATTCCGCCTACATCCAAATGCAGGACGCCGAATGGAAGAACCGCAAGGCGGAGCGCTCCGGCGCGGGGCGCGTGGAGCCCCTCTATACCGTCGAGGACGCGGAAGCCGTCAAGCAGTACATGACCACCTGCGAATACGGGCAGGTCGTCGACTTGTGCAAGGGCGTGGAAGCGGAGTTCGTGGACGCGGGGCACTTGTTGGGGTCTGCGTTCATCGTCATGGAGCTGGAGGAGAACGGCGTCAAGAAGCGGATTGTCTTTTCCGGCGACATCGGCAACGTCAACCAGCCTATCATACGCGACCCCGTGCACATCCGCGGGGCGGATTACGTCGTGATGGAATCCACCTACGGCGACCGCAACCATACCGATACATGGAGCTACCGCGACAACCTCGCCAAAATCATTGACGACACGATGGCGCGGGGCGGCAACCTCATTATACCGTCGTTCGCCGTCGGGCGCACGCAGGAACTGCTCTATTTTATCCGCGAAATCAAGGACAGGCGGGAGGTCAAAAGCCGCCCGAACTTTGAGGTCTACATTGACTCGCCGCTCGCCCACCGCGCCACCGAAATCTTTAAGGGCGATTTGCACGGCTATCTGGACGACGACGCCATGAAACTTGTCAAGGACGGGACGCACATGTTTTCCTTTGACGGGTTGCGCATGACGGAGAGCGTCGCGGAATCGCGTGACCTGAACGCCGACCCCACGCCGAAAGTTATCCTGTCGGCGTCGGGCATGTGCGAGGCGGGGCGCATCCGCCACCACCTCAAGCACAACCTCTGGCGCCCGGAATGCACGGTGCTGTTCGTGGGCTATCAGGGCGAGGGCACGCTGGGGCGGACGCTGTTGGAGGGCGCGGAAAGCGTCAAGATTTTCGGGGAGGAAATCGCAGTCCGCGCCAAAATCATGAACCTGCACGGCATGTCGTCCCACGCGGACAGGGACCATTTGCTCAGTTGGATTGCCGAGTTTACGAACCCCAAGCCGCAACAGGTGTTCGTCGTGCACGGCGACCGGGAAGTCGCGCCCTATTTCGCGCAGACGCTCGTGACAAGGGGAATCCCCGCCCACGCCGCGCAGTTCACGGAATCCTACGATTTGGCGACAAATACGATGTTACAGCCCGGCTATCTCCCGGCGCGGAAGCTGAAAGTCTCCGGAAGCGGCAGGTTCAGCCCCGCCTACGACCGCCTTGCCGCCGTCGGGCAGATGATTACCGAATCCATCAAGCGCTCCAAGGGGCGCGACAACAAGTCGCTGGCGCGGTTCGCCGACCAGCTCAAACAGTTGCTTGAAAAATGGGAGGCGTAAGCCGCTTATGAAAACGCGTTGCGGATTTCTGATTTTGACGCTCTTGCTTTTGCCGTCCCTGACGGCTTGCGGCAAGAAAGACCCCGGCCCGCCGCCCGACCTGCGCGGGCAGTGGCAACAGGTTCTGCCGGAGGACAGCGAGGAGGCGCCGCAATATTACCACCTCGCCCGCATTTCCGACGAGCATGTGGAGATTTACTACTACTACACCGCCGACGGGAGCACAAACTTGTACTGGTATGGCACGTTCACGCCCCCGGAGGACGGCAAGGAGCCGTATGTGTGGGAATCCGAAAACAGCCTGCCCGCGAACATCAACCCCAGAATGTTCCGCTACGCGTCCCGCGACGCTAAGAAGGAGTTTACCTATAAGAAAGGGAACATCAGCTACATGATAGCCCCAAGCCAAGCGTTGCGCATGAACGTGACGCTGGAACGCGCCGAAAAGAACGTGGAAATCAAAGGAAGCGACGTTCCGGAGGGAGAGCGGCACGAGGCGGGGGCGCCCGTCCCCGGAAGCCCCAAAACGCCGGACTGAACCGCGGCAGAACGCCGCCGGGCGGGAGCCCCCGTCCGGCGGCGCGATTTTATTCTGTTTCCGCTTGCGCCTCTTCCGTTTCCGCTTGCGTCTCCGGATTCAAGAACGCCGTGCGGAGCAGGCGGAAGAACATCCGCCCGAACGTTGCGCGGGGCACGTCCGACGCCGCCAAGAGCGGCAGTTCCGCGACTACCTCGTCCCCGGCGTAGGCCGTGAGCGTCCCGACGCGCTGCCCGCGCCCGACAGGCGCCTTTAACGTTTCCGCTATCTCCACTTCCTGACGCAACAGCGCCGCCTTGCCCTTGTCCAGCAACAACAGCGGATTCCCGTCCGGGACGGTCTCCACAAAATCCGCCTCGCCCAGTTCCACGGGAATCGGCGGCAGGGGCGTCTCCGGCTCGACAGAGCGCAGGGCGTAATTGGAAAAGCCGTAGTTCAAGAGCGTTTTCGCGTCGTCAAAGCGTTTCGCCGACGTTTCCCCTTTCAGGATAACCGCTATCAGCTCCATGCCGTCGCGCTCCGCCGTCGCCGAGAGGCAGTAGCGGGCGCTCCCCGTCGAACCCGTCTTTAACCCCGTGGCGCCGTCGAACGTCCGCAACAGCTTGTTTGTATTCACAAGCACGGAAGTCCCCCCGCGCAGGCTGTCCATCCAGATTGTCGTAAACTTGCGGATGTCCGGGTGATTGAGAATCAGTTCGCGGCTCATGAGCGCGATGTCGTAGGCGGAGGTGACGTGCCCCACGGCGGGAAGCCCCGTCGCGTTTTGGAACGTCGTGTCGTTCATGCCGAGCTCTTTGGCGCGGCGGTTCATGCGCTCCACAAACGCTTCCTCGCTCCCCGCCAAGTGCTCCCCCAGCGCCACCGCGCAGTCGTTCGCCGACACCACGCACACCGCTTTCAGCATTTCTTCCACGGTCATTTGTTCGCGCTCCCTGAGCCAAATCTGGCTCCCGCCCATGGCGCTGGCGTGCGCCGACGCCGTAACGACCGTATCATAGGACAGCGTCCCGTTGTCGACGGCCTCCATAGTCAGCAGTATCGTCATAATTTTGGTCACGCTGGCGGGCTCGCGGGGCGTATGCTCGTCGCGGGCGAAAAGTATTGTCCCGGTCTCCTTCTCCATGAGCACGACCGAAGGCGCGGAGACGCCCCGCAACGCGTCCGGCTCCGTCGCGGACGCCGCCCGCGACGCCGCGCACAAAAGGACAACCGCGAATAACGCGGCAAGCGGTTTTTTCATGCCCTCTCCCCCTTGTTCCTAACAATTAAGGAAAGTTTGTGGAAAAACCGCCGCTTTATGCGCCGGATTGCGGAAAAGTTCGCCCCCTCCGCCATTGCGCGACGGAGGGGGACGGATATTCGCGGAGACTTTGCGCTATACAACGTATTCATGGAACGTTTCGGTCTCCGGGAGATACAACAGCATGAGCACGGATTCCATTTGACAGGCTTTCTTAACCGTCTGCGCGTAATCCGTATCCGCCCAAGACAGGCGCGGCGCGTCCTTTGTGTGGGCGTGGACAAATCCGGCGAACTCTATCCCGTTGCGAAACCATTCCGCAATGACGCGATTTAGCGTCGCCACGTCCGGGGCGTACCGGTTCTCCGTCGTCGTTCCGGTAGCGTCAAAATAGAACTCCGTCACCGTTCCGGACGCGTCCGCGCCCAGAATGCCGCCCGTTTCAGGACGCCGCAGGGCGTCTTTGATACGCCCGTATATGTCCGGGCGTATGCGGCGGGGATTATCAGCCCCTCTTGAAATAGCTACAGGCGGAGTCGCTACCCCATACATACTTAGCGAACTCCCCGCACCAGATTTTGCCGTCGCTGGTCTTATCGGTCGGGTTCACTTTCAGACAGTCTCCGCAACAGTCACGGCACATATAGCCTTCCGGCAACTGGACGGGCTTCTTGTTCGTGTTCTTTTCCATGTCGTTACTCCTTTTTCGTTCCCCTCAACGTATGCTTCCGGCAAGCGGAGACGGAGGCGCCGCCCGTTCCGTTCGCCGGAACGCAAAAGGCGGCGTTGAGCGAATCACTCAACGCCGCCTGACAAAAGCGATTTCCACAGGGCGCCCCGCGCCAATCCCCCCGCGCACGGACAAGACGCCCTCCCGGCGCATTCGATAACAGACCGGAAAAGCAAGCCAAAAAATCCGCGTACCTTGCAAGGAAACGGGCAAAACGGGTATAATACCACCTGCGGTTCGGGCGTAGCCCGATGTGTTGAGTGCGAAAATTAACGACTTCACCCAATGCAAGCTCATGGGATGTTTGCGCCGTCCCGTGAGCCGCCGCCTTATGCGTTCCAACGACAGTATACGACAACAGGAAAGAAAAAGCAAGCCCTTTTTGGAAAAAATTTTTGGCTTGCGCGGTCAAATTTTTTAAAGCCCCGGACGGAGACGCCGTCCGGGGTTTGCCGTCATGTCAGGTCAAATAAAATCATGCCGCCCTTTTCGGCGCGCCCGGTGTCCCAGAGCTTGCGGAAGTCCAGCCAGCGCGCCGCGCCGTATGTGACCGCCTGCGCGAACAGCCCGCCGGGGCGCTCGTCGTAGCCCATGAGCAGGAACCAGTGCCACTCGTAAAAGTCAAACTCCGGGTTGGCGTGGGTCAACAGCAGGAAGGGCGCGGGGACGCCCGCTTGTATTTGCCCGCGCAGGGCGTCGGCGGCGTCGGGGTAGGGCGCGGAGCCGTGCAGGGCGCCCATGCGCAAGCCGCCCGCGCCGATGTCGCGCAGGTACCGCCCGAAGCCGTCCTGATAGATTTCCAAGCGGTCAATGCCCCTCATGCGCGGGTGCAGGTAGGGCTTGACGCGTTCGGAGAGGGTCAGGTAGTTCCGCCGGGTAATCTCGCCGGGGTCGAAGGGGATGAGATTTAACATCCCGCGCCGCAGGGCGAAGTACACGCAGGAATCGCAGGCGGTGACCGCCGCGCAACCGCCCAAGCGCATGAAGAAGCCGGGAAACCAGTCCTGATTCCAGCCGTAAGCGCCGTCAATGTAAAAATGCCGCAGTTCTTGCCTCATACGCTTTCCCTCGTCATTCCATGTCCGGGAACAGGTCTTTCAAATCTTTCGGGGGCGGCGGCATGACCGGAATGCCGTCGACATGGGGGATGTCCTCCAAATGCGGCAGGTTCATGATTTTGTGGGCGCTCCCCGTGTCCTCCGTGTAGACTTCCGCCAGCGCGTGCACGTAAGCCTCTTCCGCCGTCTCGACGTGCGGCGGTTCGGGCTCTGGCGCGGCTTCTACGGCTTGCGGCGGCGCGGGTTGCGGTTGCGCGATAGGTTGCGCTTGCGCGACAGATTGCGCGGCTTGCGCTTGCGGCGGTTGCGGGGCTTGCGCTTGCGCGGACTTTTGCAGGGATTCCAGCAAAGCCAGCGTCGCCGGGGCGACGGGCGCCGCGATTGGCGGCGGCTCCGGCGCGGGTTGCGGCTCTTCCGCGCCCTCTGAGGCTTCTTCCGGGGGCTCCGTTTCCGGCGCAACTTCCGCTATTCCTTCCGGGGGTTGCACGGTCTCCGCTTCTTCCGTTTCCTCTTCCGCCGCCGCTTCCGCTACTTCTACGGCGTCCGCTTCCTCAATTTCTGCTTCTGCCGCTTCCGTCGCGTCCCCCGCGACTTCCGTTTCCGTTACGGTCTCCGCTTCTTCCGTTGCGGCTTCCGCGATTTCCGCCGCTTGCGCCTCCGCGCTTGCCGCCTCTTCCGCGACTTCCGCCGCTTGCGCCGCGTCCTCTATCGACTGTTCGTCGGGGGTGCCCGGCGCGGGCGGCAACGGCGGCGCCGGAGGCAACGGCGGCACGACCCACCCGTGCAACTGCTCCTCGATTCGCCTTATCTCCGCTTCCTGATGTTCCCCTTGGTCAATCCAATCCTCCCGGAACGCCTCGTAGACGGCGCGGCGCGTGAACGTGCGGGTCTCGTCGAATATGCCGAAGGGCAGTTCCGTCACGGGGGCGTCGGGCTTGACGTTGCGCGGCAGGATACGCTCCCTCGCGCACCACGCCAGCGCGCCGTAATACGGGTGGGCGCGCTCCTTGACGCGCCGCATACGCGCCCAGCGCAAGTCCAAAGCCTCCTCTTTCGGCGCCAACAGCATTGCCAATTCGCCCATGGTCATGCGGTCCTCAAGGCGGAGCTTGTTGTCGGAGAACGCGACGCCGCGCCGCTTGGCAAGGCGCGCCATTTTTTCAAAGAGCGGGTTTTCCCGCCCCACGTCCGCGAACGGGCACTCCTCCATAAGCTCCGCCACGCTCACGACGCGGTAGCCGTACTGGTGGAGAATCTCAAGCTGTAGCGGAAGCCCCCACGCCACGGGCGTCCGCCGCGCCATGTTGTAGCCGTCCTTCTGGAAGATAATCTGCCCGCAGAAGGCGTCGGGGTTTTGCAGGAGCGCGGCGCGGATAGGGTTTGTCATGAGCGTGATTTCCTCTTCCAACGCCTCGCGCCCGCGCTTGGACGACGGGAGCCAGCCCGCGCCGTCGAACGAAGCCGCCAGATACTGGTATCCCATGCGGTCGTAAACGTCGTAGCTCGTGAAGCCGCCGTTGAGATTGTCCACGTAGTGGGGCGGGCGCCCCATCGTGATAATATAGTTATACTTCTCCCTCATCCACTGGTCAAGGCGGCGCAGGTCGCCGACGGCGCTGTGCACGGAGCCGTAGTGGATGCGCTTTCCGTAGACAAGGGGCTTTTTGCCGAAAAGGATGTGTCGGTAGCCGTGATTGGTGATTTGGTGCCCCTCGGAGAGAATGCGCCTGACAAGGCGGTCGTTGTGCACGACGCCGCCGAACTCGTCCTTGCCGATGTCGGGGTAGTGGTCGTAGCGAATGCCGCCCCACGAGGCGGAGCCCTCCCGCCCGGCCTCGTCGGGATAGTTCAGGCTGGTGTCGCCGATAACGTCAAAGGTGCCCTTGGCGTCGAACTCGGCGAGGGCGTCTAAAATCAAGTCGGTCAAGGCGCGCCCGTGGAACTGGTTGGGGGCGGCGGGCAAGTCCATGGGGCCGTCGTCGAAAGTCATGGCGCAAATGCGCGCCTCGGTCTTGACGCGCTCCACGCGCCGGGTATAACTCACGTGCGGGACTTCCTCCGGCAAGAGATTGACGGCTTTCAGGAAGCCCTTCCCGGCTTTCCCGGCCTTGACAATCAGGGACATTTTGCTTTTCACTCCTCGTTATGTGTTAGGGGCGGAACAAATCCTCAAAGGCGCATTTTACGGCAAAGAGCGCCCATTTGCAATAGGAAAGCGGGCGGGCGCCCGTGTTTTTGAGCCGCCTGTACTGGCTGGCCGCCGTCCAGACCGCCTTGCTCCGCCGTCCGGACGCCTCCGCCGCCCCGGACAGCAACGCCGCCTTCACGGCGTCGGGCGTCAAGGAATCGCACTTTACGACCGTGACGGCGGCGCCGATTTCGCGGGGCGTGTGGGCGTCGCTCCCGGCGAACCCGCGCAAGCCGTGCGCGGCGGCGTACTCCCGCGCCATTGCGTTGGCTCGGCGGTTCTTACGCTCGGCGCGGCTGTTCCAGACCTCGATTCCGTCAACGTAAGGCGCGGCCTTGTCCGGACGGGCGGGGCTTTTGGTATGCTCGAACGGGTGCGCGAGGACGGCGACGCCGCCTTGGGCGCGGATTTCCGCGGCGGCTTCGGGAAGCGTCCGCGCCTCAATCGGTTGCGACACGAACCAGCCCAGCAAATGCCCGCATTCTGTGGAAACCTCTATGCCCGGAATGAAAATCATGTCGGGGAAGGCGGCGGAGACTTGCGCGAGTTCCGCCGCCGGGAAAACGCGGTCGTGGTCGCAGAAGGCGACGCCGTCCAAGCCCGCCGCCCGCGCCCGGACGGCGATTTCCTCCGCCGTCATGCTCCCGTCGGGGGAATAGAGGGTGTGGACATGCAAATCAAGGCGCGGTTTCATGGCGACTCCTTTACGACTACGACAGGCGGGGCGGGAAAAGCGCGTTGCGCAGATAGCGCCACATGGGGGCGGGGTCGCTCCAACTTGAAAGCGCCTCCTCGGCGAAAAAGCAGTCCGGCACGGCGGCGAAAAACTCCCGCCAGCGTCCCCGGCGCAACAAGTCCAGCATGGCGGCGGTGTCGTTGAGCAGGAAGCGCATTCTCACGCCTTCGCGGTACTGGTTGGGCTGGTAGAGCGCGGGCGTGCCGAACGCCGCCTGCGCGTAATGGATGGCAAGCCGGCTTCCCGCCTTCTCCGTCAGGGGGAAGCTCCCCCAAACGCGGGGGTTGACTTCCAAGATTTTCCCGCCCTTAAACTCCACCATGGCGAGCCCGCGAAAGCCGAACGAATGCAGGAGGCTGTAGGCTTGTTCGACCATTTGGCTGTCGTACACGCTCTCGCAACAGGACGAGGGGCCGCCCGTCACCGGATACTCCCGAATCCGCTTGTGGCAAATCGCGTCCAGCAGGGCGCCGTCGCGCCCGATGAGCAGGCTTGCGCCCGCCCCCGCGCCTTGCACGTATTCCTGCACCAGCGGCGCGGCGTCGTAGGCGCCCATGACGCCCAGCGCCCTTCGCCACTCGTCCTCGTCGCGGGCGATAATATAGCGGTCTTTGGCCTTCAGCCCGAACTTCTCCCCGCAGCGCGGCTTCACGACCACCGGGAAACGGTCGGGCTTGCCGTCGTACTCCAAGGGCACGGGCAGTTTCAGGCTCAGGCAGCGCCGCCGCACGGTTTCCTTGTCGTTGAGGGCGTCGAGCGAGCCGGGGGAGGCGATGAGAAAGCGGCATAAGGTTTTAAAGCGCTCCCTCTGCCACGAGACCGCGTTGAGCGTTGCAGCGCCCACGCAGAAGAGCGCCGGGGCGTCGTACTCTTCCAGCAGGTTGAGCAGATGGTCGGCGTAACGGGCGTCGGAAGCGGCGCCGGGAATCCAGCGCCGCGCCGCGGCGTAGCGCGAGGCGAACGCGGGCGGCGTCCACGGGCAGTCGGCGCGAGTCTGCGCCGCGACAACCCGGTATCCGGCGCGCCCCAATGTCCGTATGGCCGCGACGGACGAGCGATATTTTACGTCCGTCACAACAACCGTTTTCATTTTTCCGCCCCCCTTTGCCCGTAATGCCAATTCTTTGCACAGTATAGCAAAGTCCGGGATAAATTACAAGCCCCCCGCCCGGAATCGGGCGCGGGGGAAAGGCTCAAAGCGCCTCCGCATACGGGCGGCGCTTCCGCAGGAAAAAGCGCGGGATATTGTCGATAACGATATAGAACACGGGCGTGAAAAACAGCGTGATAACGGTCGAGATAATCATGCCGCTCATCATCGTGACGCCCATGTCGGTCATCATTTCGTTGGTGTCGCCGACGCCAATCGCCATGGGAACCATTGCAAGCACGGTCGTAAGGGTCGTCATGAGCACGGGGCGCACGCGCAGGGGGCAGGCGTGCAAAATCGCGTCCTCGCGCTCCTCGCCCTCGCGCCGCCGCACGTTGATATAGTCCACAAGGATGATGGAGCTGTTGACCACCGTGCCCGCCAGCATGATGAGGGAGACAAGGGAAATCATGGAAATGTCCCTGCCCGTCAGGGGCAACGCGAACAGCGCCCCCGAAAACGCCACGGGCAGTATCAGCATGACGATTACGGGCATAAGGAACGATTCAAACTGGGCGGCAAGGACAAAGTACACCAACCCCAGCGCGACGGCCAGCGCAAGCAACAAATCGCCGAAACTTTCCATCATGTCTTCGTAACTTCCGGCGGTCTCTGCGCCGTAGCCCTGCGGCAGGTCGAACGTTTCCAGAATGGCGTTGATTTCCTGCGTAATGGCGGCGGAGTTTCCGGAGAGCGTGTCGCCCGTCACGCTCACCTGCCGGGACTGGTTGCTTCTTGCGATGCTCTGCGGCGCCTGCACCACGTTGACGTTCGCCACGGCGGAGAGCGCCACGGAGCCGCCCAAAGCGGTCGCCACGGGCATGGAGCGCAACGCGTCGAGGCTTTGCGCCGCCGCGCCGTCGCCCTTAATCACAACGTCCAGCTCCGTGTTGTTCATCGTGACTTTCGTCGCGGTCGCGCCGGTCAACTGCGCCCGGACAGCCGCCCCGACTTGCGCCGCCGTCAGGCCGTAGCGCGACGCGTTGTCGCGGTTCATGGTAATCTCGACTTGCGGGGCGCGCTCGGACACGGAGCTTTTCACGTCCACGGCGTCGGGCAGCGCCGCAATCTTCTGCGCGAGTTCGTCCGCCAGAAGCGACAGCGTGCCGTAGTCCTCCCCGGACAGCTCCACGCTGATGTCGTCGCTGCTGCCCATGCTCATCTGTTGCGACGCCGAAACCGTGATTTCGCACCCGGCTATATTGTTCAGCGGCTCGCGCAGGGCGTCGGCGATTTGCGACGCGCTCCGCTCGCGCTCCGCCTTCTTGACAAGGTTCAAGCCTACCGTAATGTCGCCCGACGACATCATGGACGACATGCCCGCGCCGCCCGACACCATGTAATAGGCGTTCTCCATTTCGCCTTCCCGCAGTTCCCCCTCAATCGCCGCCATGACCTGCTCGGCGATTTCGGTCGCCTCCTCCGTGCTGGAGCCTATCGGCAGGGATACGGAAACGTTCACCTCGCCTTGGTCCATTTCGGGGATGAGAACCATATTCGTATTCGCGCAGGACATCACGAACACAGCCACCAGCGCGGCGCAGACAATCATGCCCTGTCCGGGATGATAGGTGAAGTGCGACAGGACTTTCATATAAGCGTTGTACAGGGCGGCGGTGAGATTTCCGAACACGCCGGGGCGCTTGGAAACGTCGAGCTTGCCCCGTCGCGCTTTCGCCGCGTCCAACATCAGGTAGCACAGCAGCGGCACCCACGTTAAGGCGATTACCAAGGACGAGAGAATCAGAAAGGCAATGGTCAAACAGAAGTCCTTGAACATCATGCCCGCCGTGCCGCCGGTCAAGCCCAGCGGCAGGAACACGGCGACGGTCGTCAGGGTGGACGCCACCACGGAGCCCGTCACTTCCGCCGTGCCGTCCACGCAGGCGGTCATTTTGTCGTGCCCGTCCGACGCGAAACGGTAGATGTTCTCCAAGACTACAATCGAGTTGTCGACAATCATGCCCACGCCCATGGCGATTCCGCCCAAGCTCATCATGTTCATGGTCAGGTCGAACGCGTTCATGAGCACGAACACGGTCAAAATGCACACGGGCATGGACACGGCGATAGTCAGCGTGGGGCCGAAACGCCGCAGGAACAGGAACACGATAACCGCCGCCAGCCCGACGCCCAGCGCGATGTTCTGCAACGCGGAGCTTACCGCCTGATTGATATACTCCACGGCGCTGTAAGCCATGTAATAGCGCATTCCGGGATTCTCGGCGGCGAGTTCGGCGAGGCGCTCTTCCACGCGTTGCGACGCCCGCGCTTCGTTCGCCCCCGACTGCTTCGACACCATCAGTATGACGCACTCTTTCCCGCCCATTTTGGCGAGCGTGTCCCTGTCCTTGTCCGCCAGCTCCACCGCCGCGACTTCGCCCAAGCGCACCGCGCCGCCCGTCGGCAACGGCACCAGCGTGTTGCGCACGTCGTCCGCGCTCTTGTATTTGGCGTCGGTGGAGACGGTGAGCTTTTTCTTGCCGTTGCTTACGTCGCCGCCGGGATAGAGCAGGTTTTCGGCGGAGAGGATTTGCGCCAGATAGTTGTTGCTCAACCCGTAGCCTTCGGCGCGGGCGGAATCCAGCCGGACGGAAATTTCCTGTTCGGTTCCGCCGTAAGCCGTCACGGACGCGATTCCGTCAATGCGTTCGAGCGCGGGGGTCACCACGTCCTCGGAGAGCGTCTGCAACTGGTTGAGGTCGTCGCCCATGAGCGCGACAACCGCCGTGGGCATGAGCGCGCCAATATCCATGTTAAGGATAACGGGCTTTGTGGCGTCTTCGGGCAGGGAGATCATGTCGAACTGCTCCCGCAGGCGGGTTGCGGCGATGTCCAAGTCCGTGCCGTCAACGTAGCGCACGATGACGGTGGACGAGCCGTCGCCGGACGTGGACGAAACTTCCTTCACGCCCGAAACGCGCAGGGCGGCGCTTTCCAGAGGCTTTGTCACAAGCTCTTCCATGTCGGTGGGGTTGGCACCGTTGTAGTAGCACATCACGGCGGCCATAGGCGTTTCCATGTCGGGCAGGAGCGACATTTGCAGGCGCGTCGTGAACATCACGCCGAATATCGTCAGCATGATAACGGCAAGAATGGTAGTCACGCGGTGGTTGATACAAAATTTCGCAACGCTCATAGGCGGCGCTCCTTTCCGGGCGTCACAGCCCGCCGACAATGCGGATGTCGGCGCCGTCGCTAACGTAAGTCTGCCCTACGGTAATCAGGTATTCGCCGCCGTCGAGCCCGCTGAGGATTTCCGTGACGCCCGCGCCCGTCAAGCCCGTTTGGACTTCGACGTACTTCGCCTTGCTCCCCACGGCGACATAGACATAGCGCGTGTCGCCGTTGGTAAGAATCGCCTCGGACGGTATCACAATGGCGTTGCTGACGCGGTCGGTGTGGAACGTCACGTCGGCGAACATGCCCGCGAGCAGGTCGGCGGAGGGCTCCGCAAGCGTCAGGGTGACGGTGTAAAGGCGGGTCTGGGCGTTGGCGGCGCGTTCCACGGAACGGATGGACGCCGTCATGGAACGGTCTAACGCGCTGACGTAAACGTCCGCGCTGTCGCCGACGGACAGCTTGGGCACAAGGGCTTCGGACACGGAAGCGGTCACTTTCATTTCGGTTTCGCCGTGGATGACCGCCACGGGCATGGCGTTCGAGACATAGCTGTTTTCAACGGCGTTGAACGTAACCAGCGTCCCGCTCATGGGGGCTATCACGTTGCCGTCGCCGTCCACGTCCTCAAGGACGGAATCCAACTGCTGGACGCCGGAGCGGGCGTTCTCAATGCCCGCCTCCAACTGCGCCAGCGTGGAAGAGCGCGTGCTTTGCAACTGGCTGACGCTCAGTTTCGCGTTGTCGCGCTGCAGCTCCAACTGCGTGAGGTTGAACTTCGCCTGTTCGATTTGCGCCCGCATTTGCTCCACGGAGAATTTCGACGAGGCGATTTGCGCCTGAAGCTGTTCCACGGAGTAATTGGACTGCTGAATCTGCGCCCGGAGCTGTTCGATAGAGTATTTGGACTGCTGAATCTGTGCGCGGGAGGAGTTCAACTGCGCCTCGGTGTTCGCCAACTGCGCCCGCAACTGGTCGCGCCCGAACGCGGCTTGGTCGGCTTGAATCTTGGCGTTGTCAAGCTCCGTCTGCGACGCCGCGCCCATTTGGAACAGGGCTTCGGTGTCGCTTACGTTCTTCTGCGCGAGGGCGATTTGCGGGTCAAGCAGGGCGATTTGCTTTTCCAGCACGGGCACCTGCGCTTCCCCGGCGGCGAGTTGCTCTTCCGCCGCCTCAATCTGCTGTTGGACAACCGGAATCTGCGATTCCTGCACGGCGATTTGGTTCCGCAATACGGGAATCTGCTGTTCCTGCACGGCTATCTGCTGTTCCGTGACGGGAATCTGCTGTTCGTTGACCTCAATCTGCTTGCGGGTCACGCTGATTTGCTCCTCGGCGACGGAAACGTTTTTCTCGGCGACGGCGATTTGCTGGTCAAACAGGGCTTTCTGGTCGTTGTAGCTCTGTATCGCCGACTCGTAGCCGATTTGGGAGGCGTTGTACTGCGACAGGGTGCTTGCAAGGTCGAGCTTGCAGAGAACGTCGCCCTTTCGCACGGCGTCGCCCGCCTCCTTGTAGACCGCGACGCACTTGGCGGAAATGCCCACCATAATGGTCGCCTCGTCCTCGGCGAGCACGCGCCCGGAGACTTTGTTTTCCGTGGAAATGCTCTCGGCGCCGACGCGCCGGACTTGCACGGCTGTCCCGAACGATTCCGCCGACGGCGTTTCGGGGACGGCTTCGGTCGGCGCGGCTTTGCCGCCGCCGCAAGCGGCAAGGGACAGCGTAAGGAGCGCGGCGGTCAGCGCCGCCGCGGCGCGGTGTCGTTTCATACGGGTTCCTCCATGGCTTGCGGTCAGGACAGAATGCCGCTCTGCGCCGCCCAGCAATAGTTGTTGTAGGACGAAAACAAGTTGTTGGCGGCTGTCCGCACGGCTTCCTCTTTTTCGCTGAGGCTGTCTTTCGCGCTCAAGAGCGCGTTTTGGGAGATGTTGCCCTGCTTGTATTTTAATTCGCTGGCTTGGCACTGCTGTTTCTGCGCCTCCAAGGCGTCCTTGGACGCGTTCCAAACCTGATAGTAGTCGCGCACCTGCTCGTAAAGCGTGCGGAACTTCAGCTCGTAGCCGCGCACGGTGACGTTATAGGTATCCTGCGCGGCTGTCCAAGTGTGCTCCGCCATTTTGTAGGAGGCGTTGTTCTCGTTGTAATGGTACTGTTCGGCGGAGGACAGGAAGGCGTCTTTAGCGTCCTGCAAGGTGCGGGCGGCGGCGTAGAGCTCGTAACTTTTGTCGCGGGCGGCGGCAAAGTCGCGCTCGGCGTCAAGGGCGGCTATCTGCGCCTCCGTGACGGTCGGCAGTTCGCCCAATTCGATTTCGCCCGTCAAACTCGCGCCTAACATGTTCTCCAACTGCATTTTATACGTCCGGATGTTCATTTCCAGCGTTTCCATGCCGCTCAATAGCGCCGTGCGCCCGGCTTTGCTCTGGTTGAGCGTCAGCGCGGAGATTTGCCCCAGACTATAGCGGAGCTCCATTTCCGCAACCGTGCGGTTGAGCGATTCCAACTGCCGCGACAAGGAGGTATGCTGTCCGTCCATGGCGACAATGGCGATGTAAAGCGTTTCGGCGCCCATGACGACCTGATTCATGGCGTTGCGCATTTGCTCTATGGCGTCTTGGCTGTTGCGGCGGGTCGTGCCGTCGCGGAGCTGTTCAAAGGTCTTGTAGAGGCTGTCGTACTGCGACTGGAGCGACGACACCGCGAAACTTTGCGCCAGCGGCTCGTTGGCGGAGAAACTTAACAACTCCTGCTGGGCGGCAAGCCCGTTCAGGACTTTGAGCAAATCCTCCTCGGATTTCTCGTAATCCATGCCTTCCAGCCCGTCCACGCTTTCGCGCATGGCGCGGACGGTCAGGTTATCCTCTCTTGCGCGCCCCTCGACCTCCGCGAACTCGATTTTAGCAAGCGTTTCCGCCGTCTCGACGGCGCTTTGCGCAATGCGTTCGCGCTTTTGGGCGTCGCGCTCCTCCTGCTTGGTCAGCGTCCGTTCGGGGCGCGCCCCGCCGTCGTCGGGCCCCGCGACAACCGCCGCTTCGGGCGCGTCGGCGGGGTCTATAACCGCTTGCGGCTCCTCCGGGATTTCCTCGGCGGGATGGGCGGCGTTCCATTCGGCTTCAATCAGGGAATCGGTCTTGGCGTCTCCGGTAAGCGCGGGGCGTCCGGCGTCGGTATTCGGCGCGGGCGGCTCCGGGGCGGCGGCTTCGGTCATTGCGCCGTCCGGAGCGGCGGCGGACAGGACGCTTTCCGCGTCGGCGCCGGGGGGCGCGTTCTCCAACGCCTCCCGCAACGCCCGCCACTGCTTTTCCAGCGCGTCGTCGGCTTCGGCGTCGCCCGTGACGGGCGGCGCGTCCATGGACGCCAATTCCGCGAGCGTCCACTGCCCCGCGACGGCCTCGTACTGCGCGGCGGCGTCGCGGGCGACAAAGGACGCTTCGTCCGAAACGGCGGGGCTTGCCGGGGACGCCTCTTCCGCGACGGCGCCGCCGTCGGCGTATGCTTGCGCGACGGCGCCCTTGTCAATCCATGCGTTTTCGCCGCCTTCAACCCGCGCTTCCGCCGTCGGCAGGTCGGACGGCTCCGGCGCGGGCGCGGACGCGCTCCCCTCCGCGAGCCTCGACGCCGCCGCCGTAACCGACGAAACCGCCAGCAACAACGCCAGCGCTTGTTTTCCGTTCACGCGAACCCTCCTTCCGTGTGTTCCGCGCCTTGCGGGGCGTCGGCGTCCCGCAGGGCTTCCGCGCCGTAACTGCCCCGGCGCAAAATGTCCAGTTCGTCCGAAAGCTCCCGGCGGCGTTCGTCCTCCTGCCCCGGCTCCGACAGGCAGTCCATGATAGCGCCGAACAGGCACATGCCCGCCATGCGGCATATCTCCGCAAGGAAGGGCGCGTCCTGCCGCCGGAACGGGGCTTTGTCGACGCCCGCCAAAAGCTCTTGCATGACCCGCGCCTTGTCGGGGCGCCGCCCCCGCCCGACGGCTTCCAAGTCCATGCCGGGATTGATTCTCACAAGGCTTACGCAACGGTCAAAGACGGGGATTTTGTTTCCGCGCCTCTGCTCGGCCTGAAAGCGGTCGTAGCCCGTCAGCGCGGCTTGGAACAGGTTCCCGCCGCAGTCCGCCAAGAGCTTTCGCACTTGTTCCTCCAGTTCGCCGCTGAGTTGCGAGAGGAGATAGCGGAACAGGTCGTTTTTGTCCTCAAAATACTGGTAGAAGCTCCCGCGAGGAATCCCGGCGGCGCGGATAACGCGGTTAATGGAAGCGTCGGCGAAAGGGACGGCTGCGAACTCGTC
>JAFXQD010000001.1 GCA_017527365.1 Oscillibacter sp. | reverse complement strand
GGCTGCGCCGAAACCTCTTACGCCCGCCTCGTCACGCAACTGTTCGGCGACCGTATGTTCATCTCCAACGCCACAGGCTGTTCCTCCATCTGGGGCGGCCCGGCGGCGACCTCTCCCTACTGCACGAACAAAGAGGGGCGCGGGCCCGCGTGGTGCAACTCCCTCTTTGAGGACAACGCCGAGCACGGGCTTGGGCTCTCCCTCGGACACAACGCCGTCCGCGACAGCCTCAAAGCCAAGACGGAAACCCTTATCGCCCAGCCCCAGACGCGCCCCGAACTCAAGGACGCCGCCCAGAAGTGGCTCGACACCTACGCCGACGGCTCCGCCAACGGCGCCGCCGCCGACGCCTATATTGCCGCGCTGACGGCGAACATCTCCACCCTTGACGAAACCATTCCCTTCTTTGCCAGCGACGCCGGGAAGGAGTATTTCGGCGCGGACAAGGCCGCCGAAATGCTCAAGCACGCCGAGGAGCGCAAAGCCTCCGGCGAACAGTTCTGCGACTGCTCCGCCTGCTCCCTCGTGGCGCAAATCCTCGAAAAGAAGGAGTTCCTCCGCAAGAAGTCCTTCTGGATTTTCGGCGGCGACGGCTGGGCTTACGACATCGGCTACGGCGGGCTTGACCACGTCCTCGCCTCCGGAAACGACGTGAACGTGTTCGTGTTCGACACGGAAGTGTACTCCAACACGGGCGGGCAGGCGTCCAAAGCCTCCAACATCGGGCAGGTCGCGCAGTTCGCGGCGGCGGGCAAGGAAATCAAGAAGAAGTCCCTCGCCGAAATCGCCATTTCCTACGGCTATATCTACGTGGCGCAAATCGCCATGGGCGCGAATATGGCGCAGACCCTCAAAGCCATTCAGGAAGCCGAAGCCTATCCGGGCCCGTCCCTGATTATCGGCTACGCCCCCTGCGAAATGCACTCCATCAAGGGCGGCATGACCAACTGCCAGTCCGAGATGAAGAAGGCGGTCGAGTGCGGCTACTGGAACCTGTTCCGGTTCAACCCGGCGGCGGAGTCCGGCAAGTTCACGCTCGACAGCAAGGAGCCGAAAGAGGAAGGCTACCGTCCGTTCCTCATGGGCGAGGCGCGCTACAGCCGCCTGACCCGCGAGTTCCCCGCCCGCGCCGAGACCCTGTTCGACAAGAACGAAAAGACCGCTATGGAACGCTACCAGCACCTGCTCAAGCTCAAGGAGATGTACGCGTAAGCCGCGCACGCTATCCCGAAAGCGTCCCCATAGAAGCAACGCTCCCCCGGATTTCTCCGGGGGAGTTGTCGTTATGCACGGCGTATGACGCGGGCGCCTTTGGGGAATGTGCGCCAGCCTGTTTTCGCGTACTTCGGAATACTGATTTCTGTCAGCCCCGATTCGTCAAAAGCGAATTTTCGGATGAATCTTACGCTGTCGGGAATCCAGACTTCACGCAGACTGCCGCACCGATAGAAAGCCTCCGCGCAAATCTCCGTTATGCTGTCGGGAATCTCAACGCGGGACAAGTTCGCGCAACTGTTGAAAGCGAACGCTCCTACGGATGTAACGCCGTCTTGGATGCGCACAGAGGAAATCGATTTTCGCACATTCCACCATGGAGTGTTACAAGAGAAGGTTTTTTCGTCAAAGTTGTAATTCCGCATAAGCCCCGCGCCGGAGACAGTCAATATGCCATCGACCAGCGTATAAGTGACATTATCCCCGCATTCGCCGCTTTTATTGTTTGCGAGCGGTTGCGCAGGTTTCCTGCGAATAACTGCGACATTTTCAGGGAATGAAAAGGAATTGACGTTAGTTTTCGCCGCCACGCTTGCAATGTTCAAACTGGTACAGCCTGCGAAAGCACCAAGTTCAATTTCTGTGACACTATCAGGAATTATAATATTCGTCAAATATTTACAATCCTTGAAAGCGCCAAATTCAATTTTTGTTACCTTGTCGGAAATTTGAATGTCGCTTAAATTCACACAACCGTTGAAAGTGCCAGTTTCAATTTTCATCACATGGCTTGGAATGATGACATTTGTCAAGCATATGCAGTTGTCAAACGCGCCGACCTCAATTTTTGTTATGCTGTCCGGCATTTCGACGGCATTCAAATTTATGCAATTACAAAAAGCGTATTTTGCTACAGAAGTAACCCCGGATTGAATCACGACATGAGAAATTTTTGCGCGAATATCCCACCACGGCGTGTTAGCCGTTCCAGTTTTTCTATTCCAGTCGTAACTCCACATAGCTCCTGTTCCGAAAATCGTCAACAAGCCGTTTTCGGAAAGAACATAAGCGACGTTATCCCCGCAGTTGCCGCTTTGAATAGTTTTACGAGGAGGCATTTGACGTTGGACTGTCTTAGCGACTTGAACATCCTGTGAAGAAAGGGAAAACGGCATTATTTCACCTGGAATATTCAAAATACCGCCGACTTTCTTTACCAATGCCTCTACGCTTTGGAATTTAACGCTTTGCACATGAATCAAGTAATACCTTATCCATGATTCTCGTTTGAAATCTCCTATCTCAAACGGGAGGATTGTTATTTGCTCTTTACGATTGAATCGCCCAAATGCAAGCCCTAATTCGCTTTCGATATGTCTGGAGTTTTGCGCATTCTCATTCAAAATGAGCAGAAAGACTTTGCAAGCGTCAATCTGCAACGGGATGTAGCGGGCGAAATCGCCGCCAGAGGGAATATCTCGCTTCGCATACCAGCAGGAAATTCCGACGCTTTCCAGTGCGTCGGCGATTTGCGCGACGAGTTCCCCCGCGCTCTTTTCGTGATAGCTGATGAACACGTCCGCCACGTTTTACACCTCTTTCAAATGGAACCGGATAAAGCATTAGCTTTTTATGGATGACCACTGTCTAAAGCAGGCAAACAGTCATGAATGCGTTTAACTAATTTGCCTATACGCTGTGAATCAAGGAAAGTTCCGTCTGTTATTTGAAAAATGCCTGTATAGAATCTCATGGAATCGGAAAGGGCGCAATTATCTACCCTAAATAACACGGGTAGCATTGATTGAATATTGTGTTGTCTATCAAGGTGCATCCGGTCAAAGGCAAGGTGTACCTCGCTTTCCACATACGCGGATTTATTGCTTTCTTTATTAAGTACAAGCAAAAATATCTTGCAGGTATCAATTTCCCTTGTAATAGCACTTGCAAATGTGCCGAAGGATAAGTCTCTTTGCGCATACCAACAGGAAATTCCGACGCTTTCCAGCGCGTCAGCGATTTTAGGCACCAGTTGTCCAGCACTTTTTTCTCCGGTACTGTCCTCGTGATAGCTGATAAACACGTCCGCCACGCCGTCCGCCCCCTTCCGCGCCCTCCTGCCGACAGTTTACCACATTCTGCGCGTCTTGTCCAGTGTTTTTTACATATATTGAGCGGCGGGCGCGAAAAAAACGGGGCGCCCGCCTTGCCTGCGCGCCGAGATTGTATTATAATAGCTCCGGACGCGCAGAGCCCGAACCCAAAAACGCCGCGTCCGGAAAGGGGAACCGTTATGATAAAACGTTCCGCCGGAACGCTCCTGCCAATTTTCTCCCTGCCCTCGCCCTACGGCGTCGGCTCGATTGGCAAGGAAGCCCGCGCCTTCGCCGACTTCCTCAAGGAAGCCGGGCAAAGCTGGTGGCAAGTGTTGCCGCTGGGGCCGTCGGGCGGCGGCGACTCGCCCTATACCACGCTGTCCACCTTCGCCGGGAACCCGTACTTCATCGACCTTGACGCCCTCGCGGAAGAGGGTCTGCTGACCGCCGACGAGCTCAAAGCCGCGCAAGTCCCGCAGAGCGACAAAATCGACTACGGGGCGCTCGCCAAGACGCGCCCCGCGATTTTGCGCAAGGCGTTCTCGCGCATTCCCCCGGAGACCGCCCGCGCCGCCCGCGATTTCCGCGACAAGTACGCGTGGGTGCGCGAATACACGCTCTATCAGGCGCTGAAGGAGCGCTTCGGGGGCAAGGCGTGGTTCGACTGGCCCGAACCGTCCCTCCGCAACCACGAGTTCCGCGCCGTCGAACACTGGCACAGGGAGCTTGAGGCGGAAGTCGCCTATCATACTTGGGAGCAATACTGCTTCTTCAAGCAGTGGGAATCGCTCAAGGGCTACGTCAACGGGCTGGGAATCAAGATTATCGGCGATTTGCCGATTTACGTCTCCCACGACTCCGCCGACGTGTGGGCGGAGCGGACGCAGTTCCAGCTTGACGCCGAGGGGCGCCCGACGAAAGTCGCGGGCGTGCCGCCCGACTACTTCTCCGAGGACGGGCAGCTCTGGGGCAACCCGCTCTACGACTGGGACGCCATGAGGCGCGACGGCTTCGGCTGGTGGATACGCCGCGTCGAGGGCGCGGCGCGGCTGTTCGACGCCGTCCGTATCGACCACTTCCGCGGGCTGGAGAGCTACTGGGCGGTGCCGTCCGGCTCCAAGACGGCGAAAACGGGCGAATGGGTCAAGGGCCCCGGCATGGATTTGCTCCGCGTCCTGACCGGCTGGTTCCCGAACATCACCTACATCGCGGAGGATTTGGGAATCCTGACCGACGCCGTGCACGAGTTGCGCGACGGCGCGGGGCTTCCCGGCATGAAGGTCTTGGAGTTCGCCTTCTCCGACCCCTCCAACGCCTACCTGCCCCACAACTACACCAATCCAAACTGCATTTGCTACACGGGCACGCACGACAACGACACGCTCATGGGCTGGTGCAAGGCGGTCAAGAAGGGCGAAAAGGCTTACGCCGAGGCGTATCTGGGCGCGAAGGGCGCGGAGAACCTGCGCAAGGCGATGTTGCGCGCCGGACAGGGAAGCGTGGCGGTTCTGTTCGTAGCGCAAATGCAGGACTACCTCGCCCTTGACACAGATGCCCGGACGAACGTCCCCGGCACCGCCGAAGGGAACTGGCGCTGGCGCATGGCGCAGGGGGCGGCGGACAAGAAGCTCGCCGAGGAAATCCGCGCTTTGACGGAGGCTTACGGGCGCTGCGCCCCGCGTCCGAAGGAGGACAAGAAAGCCGAAAAGAAGGCGGAGAAAGCCCAAGCCAAAGCCGACAAGAAAGCCGACTGACAAGCAATCGCGTCCCGCGCAAGGCGGGGCGCCCTACATAACCGCCGACCGCAAAGGAGAAAGCCTATGAACCGCGTACTGTTGCACTGCTGTTGCGCCCCGTGCTCGTTGAGCTGTATCGACCCCCTGCGCGGCGAGGGCTTGGAGCCCGTCGCGTTCTGGCACAACCCCAACATCCACCCTTGGAAGGAATACGAGGCGCGGCGCGACTGCCTGCTGGAATACGCCCCGACCATCGGCATGGAAGTTATCGTGAAGGAGAATTACGGCTTGCGGGAGTTCGCGCAAGCTGTCGCCGGGGACATTGCGCACAGGTGCCGCTACTGCTACGAAAGCCGCATGGAGGAGACGGCGCGTTTCGCCGCCGAACGCGGCTTTGCGGCGTTCACGACAACCCTGCTGGCGAGCCCCTACCAAGACCACGAGGGCATAGCGCGGGCGGCGGCGGAGTGCGCGGCGCGGCACGGCGTGGAGTTCCTGTACCGCGACTTCCGCCCGAACTTCCGCGAGGGCAACCGGCGCGCCCGCGAACTGGGGTTCTATATGCAAAAATATTGCGGGTGCGTTTTTTCGGAGGAGGACCGCTACCGCAAGGCGATTGAGCGCGACCGCGCCAAGTTCGACGCGCTTCTGTCGCAACGCTAAGTTTTATCAATGGGGGCGGGGGCATGGACACGCGCAAGGGCATGAACAACGACACGTTGCGCTCGCGCAACCGCGGGCTTATCCTCAAACTGCTGGCGACCGAAGGCGCGCTCTCCCGCGTGGAGCTCGCCCGCCGCACCGGGCTTTCGAAAATGTCCGTCAGCAACATCATCGCCGAGTTCGACGGGCGCGGCTATGTCGAAGTCCACGAAGTGGTGTCGGCGGCGGGCGCGGGGCGAAACCCCGTGGCGTTGCGCCTGTCGGACGCCGCGCCCAAGCTCATAGGGCTGTTCGTGTTCCGCGACGAGTGCGCCGCGATACTCTGCGACATGCGCTTAAACGCTTTGCGCGAAGCCCGCGCCGCCGTCAACGCCGCCAACGCCGCCAACCTCGCCGACATCCTGTTCAGCCTGATTGACAGCGTTTACCCCGAAAACGAAACGCCGCTTGGCATCGGCGTGGGGTCCATCGGGCCCATCGACCTGCGCCGCGGCGTCATACTCGACGCGCCCCGCTTCCACGGGATTCACGATTTCCCGATAGCAAAGCTCCTGCGCGAACGCTACCGCCTGCCCGTGCGCCTCGACGGGCAGTACGCCTGCGCCGCGCTGGCGGAGAAGTATTTCGGCGCGGCGCGGGGCTACCGCGACTTCATCTTTGTGGGCATTACGTCGGGAATCGGGGCGGGGGTGGTGTCGCACGGGGAGCTGTTGCGGAGCGCGGCGGGCTTTTCCAGCGAGCTGGGGCACATGAGCATTGACTGGCGCGGGAACCTGTGCGCGTGCGGCAACCGGGGCTGTCTGGAGACTTACGCGGGGTTGCAAGTCATCCTGCCGCGCCTGCGGCGGGAGTGCGGGCGGCCGGAGGCGCCGTTCGAGGTGTTCTGCCGGGAGGCGGGGCGCGACGGGGCGTCGGCGGCGTGGGGCGCGCTCAACGCCATGACGCGGGCTTTGGCGGCGGGGCTGACCAGCGCGGCGAACCTGCTTGACCCGCAGGCAATCGTAATCGGCGACAGCGGCGCGCACCTGCCGGACAGTTGCCTCGCGGCGCTGGAGGCGGAGATTACGCGCCGCCGCGCCGCCAAGCGACCCGTGAAAGTGTTGCGCTCGGCGTTCGGCGCGGAGGCGGCGGTGCGGGGGTGCGCCTGCGGTCTGCTCGACGCCGTGTTTCGCGGCGAGTTCTTCCGATAAGCGGCGCCCCGCCTGAAAAGGCGGGGCGTTTGCGCGTCAGGATTTTTTCCCGTGCAGGGCTTTCATGCGCTTCTCGTGGTCGAGTATCGCCTTGCGCATACGCAGGCTTTTGGGCGTCACTTCTAATAATTCGTCGTCGGCCAAGAACTCAAGGCACTGCTCCAAGCTCATCCGGCGCGGCGGCACGAGCCGCAAGGCCTCGTCGGAGCCCGACGCCCTCATGTTCGTCATCTGCTTGCGCTTGCAGACGTTCACCGTCATGTCGTCGCTCCGGGGGCTTACGCCGACAATCATGCCGCCGTAGACCGGGACGCCCGCGCCGATAAAGAGCGTCCCGCGCTCCTGCGCGTTGAACAGCCCGTAGGCGACGGACTCGCCCGTCTCGAAGGCAATCAGGGAGCCGCTGTTGCGGCGGGACAGGTCGCCCTTGTAGGGGGCGTAGCTGTCGAACACGGACGCCATAATGCCCTCGCCCCGCGTGTCGGTCAAGAAGTCGTTGCGGTAGCCGAACAGCCCCCGCGACGGAATGAGGAATTGCAATTTCATGCGGGCGCCGACGGGCGTCATGTCCAGCACGTCGGCGCGGCGCTGTCCGAGCTTCTCAATGACCGCGCCCACGCAGTCGGCGGGCACGTCAACGACTAATCTTTCAATCGGTTCGCACCGCTTGCCGTCGATTTCGCGGTAGAGCACGCGGGCGGGCGAAACTTGGAACTCGTAGCCTTCCCGCCGCATGGTCTCAATGAGAATGGAAAGCGACATCTCGCCGCGCCCGGCGACGTTGAACGCGGTCTCGCGGTCTGTGTCCGCCACGCGGAGCGACACGTCTTTGAGCGTCTCGCGGTAGAGCCGCTCCCGCAACTGCCGCGACGTGACAAATTTGCCCTCTTTCCCCGCAAACGGCGAATCGTTGACGGAAAACGTCATTTCCATGGTCGGCGCGGAGATTTTCACGAACGGCAACGCCTCGACCGCGTCGGGGGCGCAGATTGTGTCGCCAATCGTGATGTCGGGAATGCCGCTCATGGCGACGATGTTCCCGGCCTCGGCGGACGCGACTTGCTTCCGCGACAGCCCCTCAAACTCGTAAATGGCGGTGGCTTTCGCCTTGCGCGGCGCGGCGTCCGGGCTGTGGTAGTTGCTTACGGCAACCTCCATATTCTGTTTCAGCGTCCCGCGCTCAATGCGCCCTATGGCAATGCGCCCCACAAACTCGTTGTAGTCGATGGATGAAACCAGCATTTGAAACGGCGCGGCGGCGTCGGCCTCCGGCGCGGGAATGTATTCAAGGATGGTCTCGAACAGGGGCTTCAAGTCCTTGCCCTCCACGCCCGGCGAATAGGACGCCGTGCCGTTGCGCCCCGAACAGAACAGCATGGGGCTGTCCAACTGCTCCGGCGTGGCGTCCAAGTCCATGAGCAGTTCCAGAATCTCGTCTATCACTTCCTTAATGCGCTGGTCGGGGCGGTCAATCTTGTTGAGCACGACAATGACGCGGTGCCCAAGCTCCAAGGCGCGGGAGAGCACGAAGCGCGTCTGCGGCATGGGGCCCTCGGCGGCGTCCACAAGCAGAATCACGCCGTTGACCATTTTCAGGACGCGCTCGACTTCCCCGCCGAAATCGGCGTGGCCGGGGGTGTCCACAATATTGATTTTCGTGTCGCCGTAGCGCACGGCGGTGTTTTTGGCTAAAATCGTAATGCCGCGCTCGCGTTCGAGGTCTCCGGAGTCGAGGACGCGCTCCACGACCTCCTGATTGGCGCGGTATGCGCCGCCCTGTTTGAGCATTTCGTCCACAAGCGTCGTTTTCCCGTGGTCGACGTGCGCGATAATGGCGACGTTTCTTAGATGTTCGTTACGCATGAAAAGGTATCTCCTATCAAGGTTTCGTATTGCGGAACGGCATTATAGCGCCAACGCCCCCCGCTTGCAACAGGTTCGCCGAAATTTTTTCCGCCTGTGCGGTTGCGTAGAAGCTCCCCAAAGGAGGCGCGGGCGTCAAGTTCCATGAAACCTGCCCCCATCCGTCGCTGCGCGACACCTTCCCCCGTTCCGGGGGAAGGTGGAACTTGGAATGTTTTTCATAAAAATTTGAGCGGAATTTTAAACGAAAACGCCGTCAAGCCTGCCCCTCCCCCTTTGGGGGAGGGTGTCGCGCAGCGACGGGTGGGGGCAGGTTTCGCTTAACTTAACGCCTTTGCGGCGGCGCGATAAGCGCCCTTCCGGGAAACCGGAAGGGCGCGGGATTATGCGGCAGGAAAAATCTGAAAATTTTTCAAAAAAACTCTTGCGTTCTTAAAAAGGGTGTGCTATACTATAGGCAAGGAAACATAATAAAGGCGGCAGACCGCCGGAACTCCACCTCCAACGGTCTTGCATCGAGTGCACAGAGTTACAAGCTCACTCAACACAGCGATTTTATCGCGCCTAAACTTATTATACCCGTGCTTTCCGTTTTTTATCAAGGAAGGCAACGGGTAAAGGGGTTTTGTGTAACTGCCTGAATTTTAGGCGGCGTTGAGTTTGCGCTCAACGCCGTTATTGTGTTTCCGGCTGTCCGGGACGGGGAAGGCGGACGCGTGTCCGCTCCCCTGGAACGGCTGACCGGGCATTTTCAGAATGGGTTCGCAACACTGCGGCGATAATGGAAGGAGGTGAAAAAAATGAAGAAACTGGTAAAGTCTTTCAAGGCTCTGATTCTGGCGGCGTTGATGGTTTCGGTTCTGTGTGTCACGGTGCTTGCGCAGGCGAACACTTACAATGTGAAGAGCAGACGTTCTTTCACGTTCTATGCGGGGAGCAGTTATTCCACTAACTATGTCTCCGTCCGGAATTATGGCCCGTCGTATCTTACGGTTTATGACAAGTACGGTCATACGTGGGAACTCGCGCCTAACCATAAAGTGGCTATCGGCGTGGGGAGAAATCAAACCCGTGAGATTTATGTGTCTCCCAAGGGAGGGAACTCAGACATATACGTCGCTACCTGCGAAGGTCGGTACGAGTTCCACTAACTTACAGCGCTTCTTGTATGTTTAAGCGCGTACTCTGTTGCCGCATTTGCGTATTCTTCTGAAAATAGTCGCGCTGTCGGCATTATAATGCCGCGACGCGAATGCGGGGAGCCGGAGAAATCCGGTTCCCCGTATTTTTAACGCCCTTCCGGTATTCCGGAAGGGCGCGGCGCTTACACCAACTGGTCGTGGGGCAGGCCGAAGCTCACCGCTATGGCCGCGTCCACTTTCGTCATCATGTCCTCCTCCACGCGCCCCATGCGCTCGCGCAGGCGCTTCTTGTCAAGCGTCCGGATTTGCTCAAGCAGAATCACGGAATTGCGGCTCAGGCCGGAGCTTTCGTTCACGGGCAGGTCTATGTGAGTGGGCAGGCGCGCCTTTCCGGTTTGGGAAGTAATCGCCGCCGCAATCACGGTAGGGCTGTAGCGGTTGCCGGTGTCGTTCTGGATAATCAGCACGGGCCGGACGCCTCCCTGTTCGCTGCCTACCACGGGGGAGAGGTCGGCGTAGTAAATGTCGCCGCGTTTGACAGTCGTATCCACAAAGTTCACACTCCACCGAAAGAAGTACCCTCTGCCAAGGGCGCGCCGCGCACGGGGGCGGGCGCCCGCGTTTGACAGGGCCGCTTTCAGTTTCCCGCGTCCGGACGGAATTTATACCTGTCCGGGGGACAAATTCCGTATTGCCGCCCTGACATCCTATGCAAGACGGGGCGGCGCCGTGCGGGCGCGAAAGCGGGTTGCGTTATCGTTCATGTATTATTCCGCGGCTTGTCCGAGTATCCGGAGACTGCGTTCCTTGACCTGTCCGCCCTCCATGTAGAGGCGCGGGACGCGCTTGCTCACGGCGCAGGTCAATTCGTAGGGAATCGTATCGAGCATGGCGGCGAGGTCGTCGGCGGACTGATGCGCCCCGAAAACTTCCAGCGCGTCGCCGACATGGATTCCCGGCAAGTCGGTCAAGTCAACCATGCACATGTCCATGCAGATTCGTCCGAGAATAGGCGCGGGGCCTTGCGGCGTCCATAGCGCGAGGCGGTTCGAGAATCCCCGGAACAGCCCGTCGGCGTAGCCGATAGGCAACACGCCCACGCGCCGCTTGCCGTCCGTGCGGTAGGTTCCGCCGTAGCTGATTGGCGTGCCGGGGTCGAAAATCTTAATAGTCGACACGCAGGAGTACAGCGACATAACCGGGCGCAGTCCGAGCGCGGGGGCGTCGCCGCCGAGACCGTAGAGCGCGATTCCGGGGCGCGCCATGTCCAGATACGTTTCGGGGTAACGCGCCAAGGCGCCGCTGTTGGCGCAGTGGCGGATAGCGAAACGGCGTCCGCGCTGGGCGAGCGCGTCAATGACGGCGCGGAACAAGGCGAACTGTTCCATAGCGTAAGCCCTGTCGCCGGGTTCGTCGCCGTCGGACGTTGCGAAATGCGTAAAGATTCCCTCCGCGTCGAGGGAAGGCAGGGCGCAGGCTTTGGCAATAGCGTCAACGCCGTTTTCAAAATGTTCCCCCCGCACGAGAAAGCCAAGCCGCGACATTCCCGTGTCCGCTTTGATATGTACCCGCAACACGCCGCCGCACTCCGCCGCCGCCTTGCCGTACTCCTCCGCTTTCGAGAGCGCGGAGACCGTCTGGGTGAGGTTGTGGCGGATAAGCTGGGGCGTCATTTCCGGGGGCGTGTGTCCGAGAATCAGTATGGGAATGCCGATTCCGCCGCGCCGGAGCTCCCGCGCCTCGTCGAGGCTGGACACCGCCAAGTAGTCGCAACCCAAACTTTCCAGTTTCCGCGAAACCTGCACGGCGCCGTGCCCGTAGGCGTCCGCCTTCACCACTCCCAGATACTTGACGCCCGCGCCGATTTTCTCCCGTGCGGCGCGGTAGTTATGGGACAGGGCGTCCATGTCGATTTCCGCCCATGTCCGGCGCAGTATCCCTTCTTCCATATGTCTCCCTCCTTGTCGTTTTCACGCGTCACGGGGACGCGCCGCCCGTCATTATATCAGAAAATGCAAAGTTTGTAAACTCCGCGAAGAAGATAGTTTCGCCGTCAACCGCGATTTCTCCCCGCAAAGGGGCGCCGTCCGACTGTTTCAGCCAGATTGTGGAAAAAATTTTTTTCCCGGACTGCCCCGTCTGGTCAAGCGTCAGGCGGGCGCAGGCGACGCCGCCGCAGTCCTCCGCGTTCTCCTCCAACAGCCAGCCGTCGCGCAGGGCGCCCATGAGGCGCGGCAGGGCGTCGGCGGGGCTGAGGCGCTCCGCGCTTATCCTCCCGGCGTTCAAACGCTTCCCGTCCGCTTGCAGGAATTGCAAACCGCCGTCCAGAATGACTTTCGCCCCGGCTATCGTCTCCGGCGACGCGACCTCTATCACGGTTTCGCCGTCCGGGTCATACGCGCACTTCAGAACCGCCTCCCAAGGCTCCCCGTACTGCGTACAGCAGACTTTCGCCGTCATTTCACAGCCTTGCATGTCCTGATAGCGCAGGCGCAGCGCCGCCGCGCCGTTGTCCGCCTCTTTTCCGGCGCAACCCGCAAGCAGAAACAGCAGGATTATCATTTGCGCGAAACGTCCCTTTCGCACTCCGCAAGCCCCCCGTTAATTTTCTTCCTTTCGCACTCCGCAAGCCCCCCGTTAATTTTCTTCCATGAGCTCCCGAAAGACCGACGGAAACGCGGAGACAACGTCCATGGGCGTCATGGCGTAGGGCGTGAGGGCTTGCGCCGCGAAATCGGCGGCGCGCCCGTGAATCCACACGCCCCCGGCGGCGGCTTGCGCGGGCGTCGCGCCCTGCGCCAGCAACGACGCGACAAGCCCCGTCAAAACGTCGCCGCTCCCGCCCTTGGCAAGCCCGGAATTGCCCGTCGTGTTGACCAGCGCCGTGCCGGAAGGCGTCGCCGTAACGGTGCGGTGTCCTTTCAGGACGAGCACGCAACCGTAGCGCACGGCGAACGCCGACGCGGTTTCCACGCGGTCGGCTTTTGCGACGCTTTCGGGCGTCGCGCCGCCGCCCAACAGCCGCGCAAACTCCCCGTTGTGGGGCGTCAGTATCGTGACGCGCCCGCGCCGCGCTTCCAGTACATCTATATGCCCCTCCAGCGCGTTTATGCCGTCGGCGTCCAAGACGACGGGTTTCGGCGTGTCGGCGAGAACGTCGCAGACCGCCTCCGCGACGCCGGGAAAGCGTCCGAGGCCGGGCCCCAGCGCGAGAACGTCGCAGGCGTCCAGTTGCGCCCGAAGCGCCGGCAGGGCGTCGGGGGACAACGCGCCGCCGTCGCCCAGCGCGACGGGTATCGCGGAGACGCAACGCGACGCCTCCACAGCCCAAATGCCGCCCGGCACACCCAGATAGACCAATCCGCAACCGGAGCAGACCGCCGCCGCCGCCATCAGGCACGGCGCGCCCGTATAGGCGCGGGAGCCGCCGACAAGAAACGCCTTTCCGAAGTCGCCTTTGTGCCCGCCGGGCTTGCGCGGCGGCAACGCCCAACGCGCAAACTCTTTGCCCACCTGAAACCGCATGTCCGCGCCTCCTCTCAAAGCCAAATCGCGCCCAGTTTCAGCACGGACGCCGCCAGCTTGCGCCCGCGAGGCCGCGCCTTCCATTCCTCCAAGGTGTACAACGCGCTCCGCTCCATGACGCCTTCCAAGTCCCGCCGCAAGTCGTCGATAACGGGCATGTCATAGAGCAGTACGCCGCACTCGTAGTGTAGTTGGAACGTGCGGTAGTCCATGTTCGTCGAGCCGATTAAAGCGGTTTCGCCGTCGGCAAAGACGCTTTTCGCGTGCAAAAATCCGGGCGCGTAGCGGTAGATTTTGACGCCGTGGCGGAGAAGCTCCCCCCAGTAGGTTTCGGCGACAAGATACGCCAGTTTGTGGTCTGGAATCGCCGGAACGCACAGCCGCACGTCTACCCCGGCGTCCGCCGCGATGCACAGCGCGGTTTGCACGGAATCCTCCACGGCGTAGTAGGGCGTGGTGATATAGAGACTGCGCCGCGCCGAGGAAATCAGTTGCAGGTACGTCCCCTGTATGGGGTAGTCGGGGTTGCGCGAGGGGCCGTCGGAAAAGGGCTGGCAGAATCCGGGCGCGGGCGGGAAGGCGCGTTGCGGGCGGTAGTCGTCGTCGGGGCGCGAGAGCCTGCGCCCCAGCATTTTCCAAAGTTGCATGAAGTACGCCGCGAACCCCCACGCCGCCGAGCCGCGCAGGCGCACGCCGCTGTCCTTCCAGCGCCCGAAACGCTCTATCAAATTCGCGTACTCGTCGGCGAGGTTGATTCCGCCCGTGTACGCCGTCTCCCCGTCGATAACCGCTATCTTGCGGTGGTCGCGGTAGTTGAAGTAGACGCGCCCGAAGTAGCGGTGCACGGGGTTGAACATCTGCGCGTCAATCCCGGCGTTTTGCAGTTCCCGCAACGCCTCCCCGGAGAAGCGGAACAGGTTCCCGAAGTCGTCGAAGATGACGCAAATCTCGACCCCGGCGGCGGCGCGCTCGCGCAACGCGTCGAACAGCGCGTCCCATACGCGCCCCTCCGCCAAGATATAGTATTCCAAAAAGATATAGCGCCGGGCGCGGCGGATGTCGGCTATCAGGGAACGGAAAAACGCGTCGCCGTCGGAGAAGTAATTCGCGGCGGTGTCGCGGAAAAGGCGGCAGTCGCGCTTCATGAGGTACGCCGCGAGGCGTCCCCACGCCGGGAAGCGTTCCCGGAGCGCGGCAAGGTTGCGCTCGTACTCCAAGAGCCGTTCGCGGGGCTCCCGCACGGGCGGGACGCGCTTCAGGTTCAGCCGTTTCGACTGCCTTGTGCCGCCCCAGAGGCAAAACAGTATCATTCCGGGGACGGGCGTAGCGGTCAAGAGGCACATCCAAGCCAGTTTGTAGCTTGGGCTTCCGGGGCGCCCGTGCACCCACAGCGCGACGGCCAGCGCGGCGATTTGCAGTAACAGGTAGGCGTACCCGGCGTTTTCGCGCAGGAAGGACGTGAGCAGAAGCGTGACGGAAATTTGCCCGACGACGGTCAGGGCGCAGACGGAGATTGACACGGCGGCGGATATGCGCCGCTCCACGCGCTGTTCCTGCTCCTGTTTCGCGTCCCAACGTTCCGCCATGCCCGCCGTCCTTTCCCGCCGCGCCGCCTTTCTGTCTACGGCTCTTGTTTCAAAGACCCCTCTCCCTGTCCCCCTCCCCATAGGGGCGGGGGACGATGGGCTTTTGCCCCCGTTCTCCCCTTTTGGGGGAGATGTCGCGCAGCGACAGAGGGGGTTTTAAGCGAATACTATGAGGATTTTACCGCCTGTTCTGCAACAAGCCCTCCCGGATGTCCCAGAGCTTTTGCGACAAGTCCACGTAATAATGATGGGGGTTGTCGAAGCGCTTGACCTCGTCCCAGAGGGAATCGACTTGGCGCTGGCAGTAGCCTTGGATTTCCTTCAACGGGCGCTCCTTCATCACGAGCTCGCCCTTGAGAAACACGGGCTCCATGAGTTCCTTTGCGATAAAATCCTTGTACGTGTTGCGCTTCCACGTGGCGGAGGGGTCGAACAGCTCCAGCTCCGTCACGCCGTCAAGGGATTCGTCGCGCAGGCAGATATAATCGGCTTCCGCCTTGCCGCTCTCGCGGTTGTAAAGGCGGTAGACTTTCTTGAAGTGCGGCACGGTAATCTTGTCCACGTTTTCGCTGACCTTGATTTTCGGCGTAATGCTTCCGTCGTCGTTCTCCACGGCGACGAGCTTGTACACGCCGCCGAAGTAGGGCGAACTGCTCGACGTTATCAGCCGTTCGCCCACGCCGTACATGTCAATGCGCGCCCCCTGCCGCGACAGGTCGCGTATAATGTACTCGTCCAGCGAGTTCGACGCGGAGATTTTACAGCCCGTCCACCCGGCCTCGTCCAACATGCGCCGCGCCTCCCGCGACAGCCACGCAATGTCGCCCGAATCCAGCCGTATGCCGCAGTTCGTGATTCCCAGCGGCTTGAGCACGTCGTTAAAGGCGCGGATAGCGTCGGGGACGCCGGATTTCAGCGTGTTGTAGGTGTCCACAAGCAAGGTGGCGTTGTTGGGGTAGAGCTCGCAGTACGTGCGGAAGGCGTCGTACTGCGTGTCGAACATCTGCACCCACGAGTGCGCCATCGTGCCGCCCGCCGGGACGCCGTGAATCTGGTCGGAGAGCGTGCAAGCCGTGCCCTTGCACCCGCCGATATACGCCGAACGCGCCCCCACGACGGCGGCGTCAATGCCTTGGGCGCGGCGCGAGCCAAATTCAAGCACCGTGCGCCCCTCCGCCGCCCGCGTGATACGGTTCGCTTTCGTCGCTATCAGGCTTTGGTGGTTGATTGTGAGCAACAGGAACGTCTCGATAAGTTGCGCCTGAATCGCGGGGGCGCGGACGGTAATCACAGGCTCGCGGGGGAAAATGGGCGTCCCCTCCGGTATCGCCCACATGTCGCCCGTGAATCGGAACGTGCGGAGGTAGTCAAGGAAATCTTCCGCGAACAGGTTGCGCCCGCGCAGATAGGCAATGTCGTCGTCGTCGAAACGCAGGTTGCGGATATAGTCAATCACCTGTTGGAGCCCCGCGCAGACGGCGAAGCCGCCGTTGTCGGGCACGTCGCGGAAAAAGAGGTCAAAATAGGTCACGCGCTCTTTCCGCCCGGAACGGAAGTAGCCGTTCGCCATGGTCAGCTCGTAGAAGTCGCACAGCATGGTAAGGTTGGGGGCTTTGTCTGTCGTCATAGCTTTACACCTCTTATGTAACGCCGCTTGCGCGGCGGTTTCCCCGATTATACGGCATTGCGCGGAGAAAATCAATCGTTTTATGGGATTTTTTGCGCCTGCAAGGCGGCATTCCCGCCGTTCGGGAATCCGAGAGCGGGAAAAACGCCGTTCAAGCCGCCTTGCAAAATTTTCCTTGCGGACGGCGAAAAAGCCCTTGACAGGGAGATTTTTATCCGCTATACTATTTCAGTCTGTTTGGGAGGCGACTTCCAAGCGGCGCGCATTGAACCGGGAGATTGCCCGCGCTGGCGGGGTAACTCACGGGGAGCGCAGTCCGAACCATCGGACGGCTGGGAACCGCCGGGGCGCGTATGCGCCGGGCGTTCCATGACCGGTCGGAGTTTCGCCGTCCGGCGTTTTTGTCGGGCGGAATGACACGCACGGATTAGCGGGTAAAATTTTCGCCGCCGCCCAATCCGGCAGGGACGCGCTCTGCTGTACAAATCAGGGAGGAATCGAAACCATGGCGCAAAAACAGTTAATTCGTATCCGTTTGAAGGCCTACGACCATCAGGTGATTGACCAGAGCGCGGAAAAAATCGTGGAAACGGCGCGGCGCACGGGCGCGGAAGTCTCCGGCCCCATCCCCCTGCCGACCAAGAAAGAGGTCGTGACGATTCTCCGCGCCGTCCATAAGTACAAGGACAGCCGGGAGCAGTTCGAGCGGCGCACCCACAAGCGCCTTATCGACATCACCAACTCCACGCCCAAGACCGTCGAGGCGCTCATGGCGCTGGAACTGCCCGCCGGGGTCGAGTTCAACGTGAAGCTGTGACGGCGGGCGCGGATACTGCCATATAGCCGCCAATCGCCCGGCGGGAGACCGTGCGGGCGGGGTCAAGTCGTTGAAGATACTCGCCGGCTTGGAATTTAACGCGGAGCCCTCGTTGCGGAGCGCGGCTTTGAAAAGCCGTTTGCCCTGATTTCAGGGCGTGAGTTGAAACGACCAATAACCTATATCAAGGAGGAAGAGCGATGAAAGCGATTATCGGCAAAAAAGTGGGGATGTCCCAAGTTTTTGACGAGAACGGCAGGGTGATTCCGGTCACGGTGATTGAGGCCGGGCCGTGCGCCGTCGTGCAGAAGAAAACCAAGGAGAAGGACGGCTACAACGCCGTGCAGCTTGGCTTCGGGGACGTGCCGGAGCGCAAGCTGACCAAGCCCGAAATGGGGCACCTGAAAAAAGCGGGCGTCGGCCCGAAAAAGTACCTGCGGGAGTTCGACCTTGACAACGCCGCCGAGCTGAATATCGGCGACCTCGTGAAGGCGGACACGTTCGCGGAAGGCGATTTCGTTGACGTGACGGGCACGAGCAAGGGCCACGGCTATCAGGGCGTCATCAAGCGCCACGGCGCCCACCGCTTGAAGGAAACCCACGGCAGCGGCCCCGTCGGACGCCATCCCGGCTCCATGGGCCCGTCCACAGACCCTTCCCGCGTGTTCAAGGGCAAAATCGGCGCGGGGCATATGGGCGTTGACCAAGTGACCGTGCAGAATCTCCGCGTGGTGCGGGTGAACGCGGATTTGAATATGCTGGTTGTCTGCGGCGCGGTGCCCGGCCCCAAGGGAAGCCTTGTCACCGTGAAGTCCACCGTCAAGACGCACAAGGTCAAGCAGGTTGGCGCCGACATCAGCAAGAACCCGCAGAAGGCTTCCGGGCGCAACCCGCAGAAGGCCTCCGCGAGAAAGTAAGAAAGGGGCGCAACTCAAATTGTCTACCGTGAACGTTTTGAAGATGTCCGGCGAACAGGCCGGAACCGTGGAACTGAACGACGCGATTTTTGGGATTGAACCCAACGAGGCCGTTGTGCACATGGTTGTCCGCAACCACTTGGCGAACTGCCGCCAAGGCACGCAGAGCGCCTTGACCCGCGCCGAGGTGTCGGGCGGCGGGAAGAAGCCGTGGCGCCAGAAGGGCACCGGGCACGCCCGGCAGGGAAGCACCCGCGCCCCCCAGTGGACGCACGGCGGCGTGGCGTTCGCGCCCAAGCCCCGGAGCTACAAGTTCCATGTCAACAAGAAAGTGCGCCGCTTGGCGCTCAAGTCCGTGCTTTCGGCGAAGGCTCAGGAGGGAAACCTGCTCGTGATTGACGCCATCCAAATGGACGAAATCAAGACCGCCGTTTTCCGCAAGTTCTTAGAGGCGGTCAAGGCGGACGGGAAAGCCCTTGTCGTGACGCCGGAAGTCAACATGACGGTCTACAAGAGCGCCCGCAACCTTCCCGGCGTCCTCACGACGCCCGCCGCGCAGTTGAACGCCTACGACGTGCTCAACGCGCAGTATCTGGTAGTGGACCAAGCCGCGCTCGCCAAAATCGAGGAGGTGTACGCGTAATGGCTACCGCTTATGACATCATCATCCGCCCGATTATCACGGAGCGCTCCATGGCGTCGGCGCAGGATAAGAAATACGTCTTTGAAGTCGCGCCCGACGCGAACAAGATTCAGGTCAAGCAGGCCGTGGAGGAGATTTTCGGCGTGAAGGTCGCCGACGTGAACACCATCAATATGAGCGGCAAGAAGAAACGCGTGGGCGCGGGGCGTCCGGGCATGACCAAGAGCTGGAAAAAGGCTTACGTCCGCCTGAAAGACGACTCCAAGACCATCGAGTTCTTCGACGGCATGATTTGACGGGGAGGGAGCTAACACATGTCCATTAAGAGCTACAAGCCGACCACCCCGTCCAGACGGCAGATGACCGTGTCCGGGTTCGACGGCATCGACAAGCACGCCCGCCCGGAGCCGTCCCTGACGACCACTCTGAAAAAGAGCGCCGGACGCAACAGCTACGGGCACATCACCGTGCGCCATCGCGGCGGCGGCAACAAGCGCAAGTACCGCGTTATCGACTTCAAGCGCGACAAGCACGACATGTTCGCAACCGTCCTGCGCCTTGAGTACGACCCTAACCGGAGCGCGAACATCGCCCTGTTGGAGTACGAGGACGGCGAACGCCGCTATATCCTCGCCCCCGTGGGGCTCTCCGCCGGGGACAAGGTGGAATCCGGCATGGGCGCCGACATTAAACCCGGCAACGCCCTGCCTATCGCCAATATCCCCGTCGGCACGGTTATCCACAACATCGAACTGCACCCCGGCAAAGGCGCGCAGTTAGTGCGCTCCGCCGGAACCGCCGCCCAGCTTATGGCGAAGGAAGGCAAGGACGCCCAAATCCGTATGCCCTCCGGCGAAGTGCGCATTGTCCGCGTAAACTGCATGGCGACCGTCGGGCAGGTGGGCAACATCGACCACGAGAACATCAACATCGGCAAAGCCGGGCGCAAGCGGCACATGGGCTGGCGCCCGACCGTGCGCGGCTCCGTCATGAACCCCAACGACCACCCGCACGGCGGCGGCGAAGGCCGCGCCCCCGTCGGGCGCCCCGGACCCGTGACACCGTGGGGCAAGCCCGCCCTCGGATTCAAGACCCGCAAGGGCAAGAACCCCACCAACAAGTTCATCGTCAAGCGGCGCAACGAGAAGTAAGGAGGCGTTACTGTGAGCAGGTCGGTTAAGAAAGGCCCGTTTGTGGCTCCGGAGCTTCTCAAACGGGTTGAGGAAATGAACGCGAAGAACGAGAAGAAAGTGCTGAAAACTTGGAGCCGCGCCTCCACGATTTTCCCCGCTTTCGTCGGCCATACCATCGCCGTGCACGACGGGCGCAAGCACGTGCCCGTCTACATTCAGGAGGACATGGTAGGGCACAAGTTAGGCGAGTTCGCGCCTACCCGCACCTTCCGCGGGCACCGGAAGGATTCTTAAGGGAAGGAGCCGATAGTAGGATATGGAACGCAACGAAGCGAGCGCGTACCTGCGCTATGTCCGCATCTCCCCCCGTAAGGTTCAGATTGTGTGCGACCTGATTCGCGGCAAGGACGCCAACACCGCTATGGCGATTCTCATGCAGACCCCGAAGGCCGCTTCCGAACCGTTGCAGAAGCTGTTGAAAAGCGCCGTTGCCAACGCGGAGAACAATTTCGGCATGAGCCCGGAAAAGCTGGTCGTCTCCGAAGTGTTCGCCACCCCCGGCCCCATCCTGAAACGGATTATGCCGAGGGCGCAGGGCAGGGCGTACCGTATCAACAAGCGCACGTCGCACGTGACGTTGAGCGTGGCGGAGAAGGCGTGAGGGAGGAAGTTTTATGGGACAGAAAGTAAACCCGCACGGCCTGCGCGTGGGCGTCATTAAGGACTGGGATTCCCGCTGGTACGCCAGCGAGGAGAAGGTCGGCGACCTGATTGTGGAAGACCAGAAAATCCGGAAGTTCCTCAAAAAGACCCTGTACGGCGCGGGCGTGCCCCGCATTGAGATTGAGCGCAGTTCCGACGTGGTCACGGTGTTCCTGCACTGCGCCCGCCCCGGCATGGTCATCGGGCAGGGCGGAAAGCAAATCGAAGAGTACCGCGCCGCGCTGGAAAAAATGGTCGGCAAGAAAACGCGCCTGAACATCGTGGAAGTGAAAAACCCCGACATGGACGCGCAGCTTGTCGCCGAGAACATCGCGCAGCAACTTGAAAAGCGTATCAGCCACCGCCGCGCCATGAAAAACGCAATGGCCCGCGCCATGCGGGCGGGCGCCAAGGGCATTAAGACCTGCTGTTCCGGGCGCCTCGGCGGACGCGAAATCGCGGGCGTCGAGCACTACCACGAGGGCACGATTCCCCTGCAAACCATCCGCGCCGACATTGAATACGGTTTCGCCGAGGCCGCGACCACGTTCGGGCGCATCGGCGTGAAGGTCTGGATTTACAAGGGCGAAGTCCTGTCGCAGACGTTGCGCACGACCCCGCGCACCATGGACACCAGCAAGCCCTATCAGGAGCGCCGCGAGCGTCGGCGCCGCGACGACCGCAGGGGCGGCGGCGGCTTTAACCGCGACCGTCAGGGCGGAGGCTTTAGCCGCGACCGCCAAGGCGCGCCGGGCGCCGGGTTTAGCCGCGACCGTCAGGGAGCCCCCGGCGGCGGGTTTAACCGCGACCGTCAGGGCGCGCCGGGCGGCGGGTTCAACCGCGACCGCCAAGGCGGAGCCCCCGGCGGCTTCAATCGCGGCGGACAGGGCGGAGGCTTTAACCGCGACCGTCAAGGCGGCGGATTCAATCGCGGCGGCCAAGGCGCCCCCGGCGGGTTCAACCGTCAGGCCGGATTGAACCGGCAGATGACCCCGCCGCGTCCGGCGGCCCGTCCGGCGGAAGGCGCCGCCCCCGCCAAGGAAGAAGGAGGCGCTCAATAACCATGTTAATGCCCAAGAGAGTGAAATACCGCCGCGTCCATCGCGGGCGGATGACCGGCAAGGCCACGCGGGGCAATACCATTACCTACGGCGAGTACGGCCTGCAAGCTCTGGAACCCGGCTGGATTACCAGCAACCAAATCGAGGCCGCCCGTATCGCCATGACGCGCTACACGCGGCGCGGCGGGCAGGTCTGGATTAAGATTTTCCCCGACAAGCCCGTGACCAAGAAGCCCGCCGAAACCCGCATGGGCTCCGGCAAAGGCTCCCCGGAGTTCTGGGTGGCGGTCGTGAAGCCCGACCGCGTCATGTTTGAAATCGCGGGCGTCCCCGAAGAGACCGCGAAAGAAGCCCTGCGTCTGGCGAGCCACAAACTGCCCATCAAGACCAAAATCGTCCGCCGGGAGGGCGCCATGGAAGCCGGCGGCGTGTCCGCGGAAGCAGGTGAATGAGAATGAAGGCAAGCGAATTTCGCAAGATGACCAAGGAAGAGCTGGACGAAAAACTGGTCGGATTGAAGAAGGACCTCTTTTTCCTGCGTATGCAGCACGCCACCAACCAGCTCGACAACCCCCTGAAAATCCGGGAGACCCGGCACGACATCGCCCGCGTCAAGACCGTGCTGGCGGAAATCGCCGCCCGGCAGTGAGTGAAGGAGGAAACAGGATATGAGCGAAGAAAAACGGACTTCCTCCCGCAAGACCCGCGTCGGCAAGGTTGTTTCCGACAAGATGGACAAAACCGTGGTGGTCGCCGTCGCCGACCGCGTGGCGCACCCGCTCTATAAGAAAATCGTCGGGCGGACGTACAAGCTCAAAGCCCACGACGAGAACAACGAATGCGGAATCGGAGACCGCGTGCAGGTCATGGAGACGCGCCCCCTGTCCAAGGAGAAGCGCTGGCGCGTGGTCAAGATTCTGGAAAAGGCGAAGTAAGGGGAGGCGCTGAGAGTGATTCAACAGGAAACTTTCCTCAAGGTCGCCGACAATACCGGCGCCCGCGAGATTAAATGCATCCGGGTTTTGGGCGGCTCCACCCGGAAGTACGGCAATATCGGAGACGTGATTGTCGCGTCCGTGCGCAAGTCGACGCCGGGCGGCATGGTGAAGAAGGGCGAGGTCGTCCGCGCCGTCATCGTGCGGAGCGCGAAGGGAATCCGCCGCGCCGACGGGACTTACGTCCGGTTCGACGACAACGCCGCCGTGCTCATCCGCGACGACAAGAACCCCAGAGGCACCCGCATTTTCGGGCCCGTCGCCCGCGAACTGCGCGAGCGGGACTATATGAAAATCCTCTCCCTCGCGCCGGAAGTGATTTGAGGAGGCGGCAGTATGGCGATGAAAGTCAAAAAAGGCGACACCGTGGTCGTCCTCTCCGGCAAGGACAAGGGCAAGCAGGGGAAGGTCATGGGAACCGTGCCCAAGGAAGCCAAGGTCGTGGTCGAGGGCTTGAATATGGCCACGTGCCACGTTAAGCCGCGCAGGCAGGGCGAAACGGGCGGAATCGTCAGCCGCGAGGCCGCCATGCCCGTGTGCAAAGTGCAGGTCGTGTGCCCGCAGTGCGGCAAGCCCACCCGCGTGGGCATGAAGTTCGAGGACGACAAGAAAACCCGCGTCTGCAAGAAGTGCGGCGCGGCGTTGTGAGAGGAGCGGCGGACATGGCAAGATTGAAAGAGCGCTACAAGGCCGAAGTCGCTCCGGCCCTCATGAAGCAGTTCAACTACAAGAGCGTCATGCAGATTCCCCGCATTGAAAAGGTCGTCGTGAACGTCGGCTGCGGGGAGGCCCGCGAGAACGCCAAGATTCTGGACAACGTGTCCGGGGATTTGGCGAAGATTACCGGACAGAAGCCCGTCATTACCCGCGCCCGGAAGTCTGTCGCCAACTTCAAGCTCCGCGAAAATATGCCCATCGGCGCGAAAGTGACGCTGCGCGGCGAAAAGATGTGGGAATTTCTCGACCGCCTTTTCAACGTCGCCCTGCCCCGCGTGCGCGACTTTCAGGGCATTAACCCCAACGCGTTCGACGGGCGCGGCAACTACGCCCTCGGCATTCGGGAGCAGTTGATTTTCCCCGAAATCGAGTACGACAAAATCGACAAAATTCGCGGCATGGACGTGGTCATCTGCACCACCGCCAAGACCGACGAGGAAGCCCGCGCTTTGCTCGGACAGGTCGGCGCGCCGTTCGCCCGCTGAGGAGGAATACCATGGCTAAGAAATCTATGATTCTGAAACAGCAGAGGGCCGCGAAATACTCCACCCGCAAGTACAACCGTTGCAAGCTCTGCGGGCGCCCCCACGCCTATCTGCGCAACTACGGCGTTTGCCGTATCTGCTTCCGGGAGCTGGCCTACCGCGGGCAGATTCCCGGCGTCCGCAAGGCCTCGTTCTGATTTTTTACCTCCGCTTCCGCAAGGCGCGAACCCGCAAACGCTCGCGCTTTCCGGAATCCCTTCCAAAAACGCGGACGCCGACTCCGGGGGTTGGCGTCCCCGGACGGCGAAAGGTCACGGAAGCCGGCGGGAGACAGACTGCCCGTCCGGGCGGGCTGCAAGGCCTCTGTGATACCTCGCCGCCGCAGCGGTCCCGGCGCCGCCACTCTTTGTAAGGAGGACTTACTATGCACATCACCGACCCTGTGGCGGATATGCTCACCCGTATCCGCAACGCCAACGCGGCCAAACACGACAAGGTGGAAGTCCCCGCCTCCAACATGAAAAAGAGCATTGCCCGCATTCTGTTGGAAGAAGGCTATATCCGGAACTATCAGGTTCTGGACGACAGCCCGCAGGGAACCATTCGCATTACGCTGAAATACAATCCGGGCAAGGAACGGGTTATCACGGGGCTGAAACGCGTCTCGAAACCCGGCCTGCGCGTGTACGCCGGGGCCGACGAGCTTCCGAAGGTGCTCAAGGGCCTTGGCATTGCCATTATCTCCACGTCCAGAGGCGTCATGACCGACAGGAAAGCGCGGGAGCTTCACGTCGGCGGCGAAGTTCTGGCATTCGTCTGGTAAGGGGGTAGAAAGAATGTCTCGTATCGGCAGAATGCCCATTACCATTCCCGCCGGGGTTACCGTCGACATCGCCGAAGGCAACGTCGTCACGGTCAAGGGCCCCAAGGGAGAACTCAAACAAGCCCTCCGCCCCGAAATGAAGCTCAAACTCGACGGCGCCGTGCTTACGGTAGAGCGCCCGTCCGAAGATAAGCTCCACCGCAGTTTGCACGGCCTCACGCGCTCCCTGCTTCACAACATGGTCGTGGGCGTGACGGAAGGCTACAAGAAGGAACTCGAAGTCAACGGCGTGGGCTACCGCGTCGCCAAAGAGGGCGGCAAGCTCGTCATGACGCTCGGCTACTCCCACCCCGTCACGATGGAAGAAACCGACGGCATCACGATTGACGTGCCCGCGCCGAACAAGATTGTCATCAGCGGCTGCGACAAGCAGAAAGTCGGGCAGTTCGCCGCCGAAGTCCGCGAGAAGCGCCCGCCGGAGCCCTACAAGGGCAAGGGCATTAAGTACGCCGACGAAGTCGTCCGCCGCAAGGTCGGCAAGACCGGCGCGAAGAAGTAAGGAGGCGCTCTGACATGATTAAACGTCCCAACACAAACGCCCAGCGCATGAAGCGCCACCGCCGGGTGCGCGCCAAGATTTCCGGAACGCCCCAGACCCCGCGCCTGAACGTGTTCCGCTCTGAGGCCAACATCTACGCCCAGATTATCGACGACAGCGACCCCAAGGGCGGAAAGACGCTTGTTTCCGCGTCCTCCCTTGACAAGGAAATCGAGGGCTACGGCGGCAACGTCCAAGCGGCGCAGGCCGTGGGGAAGCTCGTGGCGAAGCGCGCCCTTGAAAAGGGCATTGAGAACGTGGTCTTTGACCGCGGCGGATACCTGTACCACGGGCGCGTGAAAGCGCTGGCGGAAGGCGCCCGCGAGGGCGGGCTGAAATTCTAAGGGAGGAGGAACGGCAAATGCCCAGATTTGAACGCGAACAGAGCGAGTATATCGAAAAAGTCGTTTCCCTGAACCGGGTCTCCAAGACCGTCAAGGGCGGCCGGGTGATGAAGTTCTCGGCGCTGGTCGTCGTGGGCGACGGCAAGGGCAAGGTCGGCTACGGCCTCGGCAAGGCCGCCGAAGTGCCCGAAGCCATCCGGAAGGGAATCGAAGCCGCCAAGAAGAACTTTATCACCGTCACGCTCTCCGGGGACACCATCCCCCATGAGACTATCGGCGTATCCGGCGCCGGGCGCGTGCTGATGAAGCCCGCCGCCCCCGGCACGGGCGTTATCGCGGGCGGCGCCGTCCGCGCCGTCGTCGAGGCCGCCGGGATTAAGGACATCCGCGCCAAGTGCCTGCGCTCCAACAACCCCAACAACGTGGTCGCCGCCGCGTTTGAGGGTCTCATGAGTATGCGCGGCCCGGAGGAAGTCGCCCGTATCCGGGGCAAGAGCCCGGCGGATATTCTGGGCTGAGGAGGGCCGCAGACATGGAATATAAAATCACGCTCGTAAAGAGCCTGAACGGGCGCTTGAAGAAGCAGGTCGCCACGGCGCACGCGTTAGGGTTGCGCAAAATCGGCGACACCACCGTGCAGCCCGACAACGACTGCACGCGGGGCAAAATCGCCAAGATTGGCTACATGCTCCGCGTCGAGGAAGAAGGAGGCGCCAACGCATGAAAATGAGCGAACTGTCCCCGGCGGAAGGCTCCGTGCGGGCGGCTTACCGCAAAGGGCGCGGCCACGGCTCCGGCAACGGCAAGACCGCCGGGCGCGGGCATAAGGGTCAAAAGGCGCGTTCGGGCGGCAAAGTCCGCGCCGGGTTCGAGGGCGGCCAAATGCCCCTCGCCCGCCGCGTGCCCAAGCGCGGGTTCAACAACATCTTCGCCAAGAAACCGGAAGTCGTCAACCTGAACGCGCTGGACGCGTTCAACGACGGCGACACGGTGACGGCGGAAGCCCTGCTCGAAAAGCGGATTCTCTCGTCCTGCCGCTACGGATACAAGGTGCTCGGCAAGGGCGCCGTGACAAAGAAACTCACCGTACAGGCGAACGCGTTTTCGGAATCCGCGAAAAAGGCGATTGAGGACGCCGGAGGGAAAGCCGAGGTGCTCTGATGATTCAGACCATTCGCAAGGCGTGGGCTATCCCGGAACTGCGGCGGAAAATCGTGTTCACCATGCTGATTCTGCTCATCTTCCGCATTGGCAACGCCATTACCGTGCCCTATATCGACACGTCCATGCTCAAAGACCAGCTCGACGCCATGGGCACGACCTATTTCGGACTGCTCAACGCCATGAGCGGCGGCGCGTTCTCTATGGCGACCGTGTTCGCGTTGAGCATTCAGCCCTATATCAACAGCTCCATTATTATCCAGCTCTTAACCGTCGCCATTCCGTACCTTGAGCAGTTGTCCAAGGAAGGCGGCGAGGAGGGGCGGAAGAAAATCCAGTCCATCACGCGCTACGCCACTATCGCAATCGCCGTGTTGCAGGCCGTCGGCTACTACTTCATGATGCAGCGCTACGGCATTCTGCAAGAGGGCGGCGAGGGCGTCTGGCCCGCGCTCGTGATTATCGTAACCCTGATTGCGGGCTCGTCGTTCGTCATGTGGATGGGCGAACAGGTCAACGAGTTCGGCGTGGGCAACGGAATCTCTATGATTCTGTTCGCGGGCATTCTGTCCCGCATTCCCAGCATGGTCACCGGGCTTGTCGAGGGCGTCGGCACGTGGTCGAACCTCCAGAGCGGCGACATGACGCCGGAAACCCTCCAGAGCGCGGGCTACACCGAGGAGAGCGCGCAACGTTTGATTGATTCCGCCATTCCCCCGTGGGGCGCGGTTCTGCTGGTCGTCGGAATGCTGGCTCTTATCGTCTTCATCGTGTTCATCAACGACGCGGAACGCCGCATTCCGGTACAGTACGCCAAGCGCCAAGTCGGGCGCCGGATGTACGGCGGGCAATCGTCCAACCTGCCCATGAAAGTCGGCATGGCGGGCGTGCTCCCCATCATCTTCGCGCAAAGCATTGCCTCCCTGCCCATTACCGTATGGAGCTTTATCGGCATTCCCGAACAGGGCACCGTGTCCTATGCCATTTATAAGGCTATCGACGCGCAGTCGTTCCTCTATATGGTCGTGTATTTCATCATGATTATCGGCTTCAGCTATTTCTACGCGACGATTCAATTCAACCCCGTGGAAATCGCCAACAACCTGAAGAAACAGGGCGGCTTTGTCCCCGGCTTCCGCCCCGGAAAGCCCACGATTGACTTTATCAAGCGCGTGTTGAACCGCATTACGTTCTTCGGCGCGATTTACCTCGGCATTGTGGCCCTCTGCCCGCTGATTGTCGGCAAGATTGTGCAGAACAGCTCCGTTTCCATCGGCGGCACGTCCGTCATTATCGTGGTGGGCGTTGCGCTGGAGACCGTCAAGGCGTTGGAATCCCAAATGCTCATGCGGCAGTACAAGGGCTTCTTGGAGTGAGAAAGGGGACGTTATGAAACTGATTCTGTTGGGCGCCCCCGGCGCCGGGAAGGGCACGCAGGCGGAGATTCTTTCCGACCGCCTCGGCATTCCGACCATTTCCACCGGAAACATCCTCCGCGCCGCCGTCAAGAACGGCACCCCCACGGGCTTGAAGGCGAAAGCGTTCATGGACGCCGGACAGCTTGTCCCCGACGAGGTCATCATTGGCATTATCTCCGAGCGGCTCCAAGAGGACGACTGCAAGGGCGGCTATATTCTCGACGGCGTTCCGCGCACGATTGCGCAGGCGGAAGCCCTTGAAAAAGCCGGGATTGCGTTCGACGCGGTGGTGTCCATCGAGATTTCCGACGAAACGATTATGGAGCGCATGGGCGGGCGGCGCGTGTGCGAATCCTGCGGGGCGAGTTACCACGTTGTCGCCGTGCCGCCGAAACAGGAGGGCGTGTGCGACCGTTGCGGCGGGAAGCTCGTGCAACGCAAGGACGACGCCCCCGAAACCGTCAAGTCCCGCCTCGACGTGTACCATCAGGAGACCGAGCCGCTCAAAGCGTTCTACGACAAGCGCGGACTGCTCAAAACCGCGGAAAATCAGGGCGCCGTGGAAGCGACCACGGCGGCGATTTTAAAAGTTTTGGGGGCGTAACGCATGGCGCCAAACCCTTTCCGCGTCCGCGTCCCCAACGCCGCCGGACAGCAGGAACGCATTGTCATTAAGTCCGCCCACGAGATAGAGCTTATGCGCCGCGCCGGGAAAATCACGGCGGAAGCCCGCGCCCTTGCCGGGAGCCTTGTCCGCCCCGGCGTCACCACCCAGTCCATCGACCGGGAAGTGAGCAAGTTTATCCGTTCGCAGGGCGCGGTTCCGTCGTTCTACCGCTACAACGGATTCCCCGCGAGCGTCTGTATCAGCGTCAACGAGGAAGTTATCCACGGCATTCCGGGCAAGCGGCTGTTAAAGGAAGGCGACATTGTCAGCGTGGACGTGGGCGCGTTCGTCGGCGGGTACCACGGCGACTGCGCCGCCACGTTCCCCTGCGGGCAAATCGACCCGGAGGCGCAACGGCTCATAGACGCCACGCGCCAAAGTTTCTTTGAGGGAATCGCGCAGGCCCGCGAGGGAAACCGCCTCTTTGACGTGTCCGCCGCCGTGCAGGGCTACGTCGAAAGCCGCGGCTATTCCGTCGTGCGGGAGTACGTCGGGCACGGCGTCGGGGCGAAGCTGCACGAGCCGCCCGAAGTGCCCAATTACGTCCCGGAGAGGCGGCTGGGCGGAAACCCGCGCCTGTTGCGCGGCATGGTCATCGCCGTGGAGCCCATGGTCAACGCGGGCGCGAAGGAAGTCCGCGTGCTGGACAACAAATGGACGGTCGTCACGAAAGACGGCTCATACGCCGCCCATTACGAGAACACCATCCTGATAACCGACGGGGCGCCCGAAATCCTGACCGCCCCGGCCATTTGAACAGGGCGCCGTTATGGACATTGCGAAGTCAAACATTGTGCGCTCCGGCGCCGGCAGGGACAAGGGAAAACTCTTTGTCGTCTTGGGCGTGGAGGGGGAATACCTGCTCCTTGCCGACGGCAAGTCCCGCAAGCTGGAAGCCCCCAAACGCAAGAAGCGCCGCCACGCGCTGTTCGTGGCGGCGGACGACGAAAACCGGCTCTCCAAAAAAATCAAAGCTGGGGAACGAATCACCAACAGCGAACTCCGCAGGGCGTTGGCGGCCTACCGCGACGCCGAGGCGGTTCAGGAGGGATGAGGCTTGGCAAAATCCGACATGATTGAAGTCGAGGGCGTAGTGGTCGAAGCCCTGCCCAACACGACCTTTCAGGTTGACATCGGCAACGGGCACAAAATACTCGCCCACATTTCCGGCAAGCTCAGAATGAATTTCATCAGGATTCTGCCCGGCGACCGGGTCACGGTGGAAATGTCCCCCTATGACCTCACGCGAGGCCGAATCACTTGGCGCAGTAAGTAAGGGCGCGGGGCGCCACGCGTCCGCCGAAAGGAAGGTTGAAGACCATGAAAGTGAGACCGTCCGTCAAGCCCATGTGCGAGAAGTGCAAAATCATCCGCCGCAAGGGACGGGTTATGATTATCTGCGAAAACCCCAAGCACAAGCAGAGACAGGGCTGATTTATCTGGAGGTGTAAAGCATATGGCACGTATTGCCGGCATTGACCTGCCGAAAGAGAAACGCGTTGAAATCGGCCTGACCTATATTTACGGCATTGGCAGGAAGAGCGCGCAGGACATCCTCGCCAAGACGGGCGTAGACCCCGACACCCGCGTGAAAGACCTCTCCGACGCCGACGAGCAGAAGCTCCGCGACGCGGTGAACGAGTACACGGTGGAGGGCGATTTGCGCCGCCAGACCGCGCTTGACATCAAGCGCCTCGGCGAAATCGGATGCTACCGCGGCATCCGCCACCGCCGCGGGCTGCCCGTCCGGGGACAGCGGAGCAAGACCAACGCCCGCACCCGCAAGGGCCCCAAGAAGACCATCGCCAACAAGAAGAAGTAAGGAGGGAGTAACCGTATGGCAAGCGCGAAATCCGGCGGAAAGAAAGTCGTCCGCCGCCGCCGCGAGCGGAAGAACATCGAACGCGGGCAGGTCCATATCCGCTCCTCGTTCAACAACACCATGGTGACCGTGACGGACACGCAGGGCAACGCCATTTCGTGGGCTTCCTCCGGCGGACTCGGATTCCGGGGAAGCAAGAAGTCCACGCCGTTCGCCGCGCAGACCGCCGCCGAAACCGCCGCCCGCGCCGCGCAGGAACATGGCCTCAAGACCGTGGAAGTCTACGTGCGCGGGCCGGGTCAGGGACGCGAAGCCGCTATCCGCGCTTTACAGGCCGTCGGGCTGGACGTGACCATGATTAAGGACGTTACGCCCATTCCCCATAACGGCTGCCGCCCGCCGAAGCGCCGCCGCGTGTAATCAAGAGGAGGATTCAGCGATATGGCAAAGAATATGCAGCCGGTCGCCAAACGCTGCAAGGCGCTGGGCATTTCCCCCGCCGTGATGGGCTATACGAAAAAGACCACCAACCGCAACCCCGGCGGGCAAATGCGCCGGAAGAAGAGCGATTACGGCATTCAGCTCAACGAAAAGCAGAAAGTCAAGTTCATTTACGGCATTCTTGAGAAGCAGTTCCGCTCCTACTACGAAGCCGCCGCCGCCGCGCCCGGACGCACCGGCGACAACCTGCTCATCACCGTGGAGCGCCGCCTTGACAACGTCGTCTACCGCATGGGGTTCGCCATGACGCGCCGTCAGGCCCGCCAGTTTGTCAACCACGGCCACTTCACCGTGAACGGCAAGAAAGTGAACATCCCCTCCTACCTCGTGAAAGCCGGGGACGTGGTGGAAGTCGAGGAAGCCAGCCGTTCCTCGTCGGCGTTCAAGCGCCTGACCGGGCAGGACGCCCCGATTTTCCTGCTCCCGGCTTGGATGGAGCGCGAGAAGAACGCCCTCAAAGGCACGATTACCCGCCTGCCCGCCCGCGAGGACATTGACGTGCCCGTGGAAGAACACCTCATCGTCGAGTTGTACTCCAAGTAACGGGGAGGCGCGGCGGAAACGCGGGCTTGACGCGCCGCATTTTGTGTGCACGGCGCCCCGCCCCTTCCCGCCCGCCCCCGTATCCCGGCGCGCCGCCGCGCCGGAATCAGATGATGATGAAGGAGGGTTATCCGCGTGTTTGAAATTGAAAAGCCCCTCATTGAGTTCATCGAAACTCCCAATGACCCCACTTACGGGCGGTGCGTCGTGGACCGTCTGGAGCGTGGGTACGGCACGACGTTAGGCAACGCCCTGCGCCGCGTCATGCTTTCGTCCCTGCCGGGATACGCCCCGACCATGATTTCCATCGAGGGCGTTCAGCACGAGTTCTCCTCGATTCCGGGCGTCAAGGAGGACGTGACCGAAATCGTGCTGAACATCAAGGGACTGCTGGTGAAGCTCCACGGCGACGGCCCCCGCAAAGTCTTTCTTGACGCCGCCGGCCCTTGCGAGGTGACGGCGCGGGACATCAAGAACGACAGCGAGGTGGAAGTGCTCAACCCCGATTTGCACATTGCCACGCTCGACAGCGGCGCCTCTCTCAACATGGAGATTACGCTTGACTACGGCCACGGCTACGTCAACGCCGACGCCAACAAGCCCCAGCAGAACAAAATCGGCATTATCGCGGTCGATTCCATTTACACGCCCGTCTACAAGGTCAACTACACCGTGGAGCCGACCCGCGTCGGCACGTCCAGCAACTTCGACAAGCTCACGCTGGAAGTCTGGACGGACGGCACAATCTCCGCCCGCGACGCCGTGTCGCTCGGCGCGAAAATCCTGTGCGACCACTTCGCCCTGTTTATCGACCTCTCCGACAACGTCGGCTCCCGCCCCACCGTCGTCGAGAAGGCGGAAGCCCAGCGCGACAAGGTGCTTGAAATGACCATTGAAGAGCTGGATTTGTCCGTCCGGAGCTTCAACTGCCTCAAACGCGCCAACATCAACACCGTGGAGGATTTGATTTCCAAGACGGAGGACGAGATGATGAAGGTTCGCAACCTTGGGCGCAAGTCGCTGGAAGAGGTCATGAACAAGCTGGAAATGATGGGCTTGCATTTGGCGGACGAGGAGCCGTCCGCGTGACGCGAGACTGTTTTCGCGGCGTTACCCGCCGCGTGAAATCCTGAAAGTAAGGGGGAATGGAAATGCCTTCCAATCGAAAACTCGGCAAGTCCACCGACCAGCGCAAGGCGATGTTGCGCCAGCAGGTCACGGATTTTCTGGACTACGGCAAAATGGAAACGACCGTAACCCGCGCCAAGGAAATCCGCTCTCTGGCCGAGAAGATGATTACGCTTGGAAAAAAGAGCGATTTGGCGGCCTATCGCGCCGCTTTGGGCTTTATCACCCGCGAGGACGTGTGCAAGAAGCTCTTTAAGGAGATTGCGCCGACCTACGCGGAGCGCAACGGCGGCTATACGCGCATTGTGCGCACGGGCGTGCGTCGCGGCGACGCCGCCGAAACCGCCGTCATTGAACTGGTGCGCTAATTCAAACGCGTCCTTCCGTATCAACGGAAGGGCGCTTGTTTTATGTTTCCGCGTCCTCTGCGGGCGCGGGCTCGTTTTCCGTTTCGCCGTCCGCGGGAACGGATTCGCCGTCCATAGGCGCGGGCGCAACGTCCGGGAATACGGGCTCTTGCGGGATTTCCTCCGTGCGCACAACCCTAAACTCCCCGTCGGCGCCCTCCAGAATTTCCAGACGCACGGGCTTCAGTTCCCCGTTGACGACTTCCCGCACTTCCCGCACGGTCAAGCCCTCGTCGTTGTAGTTCGTGAACTCCTGCCTTGTCAAAACCGCTTCGCCGTCTTGGAAAACATAGTATTCGACAAGCGGGAAATCCTCGGAGCCGCGTTTCCAGTCCTCGGTCTTGCGCTCCGCCAACTGCAAACTGCCGTCGGGGGCGTAGCGCCAAACGTCCGCGCAGTCAACGGAACTGTCAAGCGGGTACGACGCCGTGATTTCCCGTTTGTCCGGGTCGACGGACGCGCCGCGCAGTTTGAAGCCGTATACGTACCCGTTCGCGTCGGCGTCCCACAGGAAATAGTAGCGCAAGGGCGCGACGCGCTCCGTGCCGCCGCAAAGGTCGATGTCGTCCGCGCCGTCAAAGTTGGCGTCGCGCACAATCAGCGCGTCCTCTATCGCGGGCGATTCCATCATGTCGCCGTCGATGAAATCGCGGGCGAAGAGCGTCTGCAAGAGCTCGCCGTTCTCGTAGACGCGCACGGCGCGGAGACCGTAGCGCACGGCGGCGCCGGGCTCGGTCAGCGCCTGTCCGACGCCCTCGACCGTCAGGACGCGCCCGCCGCTTACGGACGCCTCCGCCGACAGCAGGACGCGGTCGCCGGTTTCGGGGTCGATGTCGTCGGGGGGCGGCTCGATTTCCAGTTCCGGCACGGGCTCCGCGATTTCCGGCGCCTGCTTCTCGACGACGGGCGCTTTGCTTGTCTCCGCCGCCCCGCAAGCCGTCAGCAAGGCGAATATCGCGCACACTATCGCTAACCGTTTCATGGGCAGTTCTCCTTCCGCGTAGTCCCTACAGTTTACCACGTTTTCGCCGATTTGCAAGAGGTTTTCATAAGCCTTGCAAAAACGGAAAAGTATGCTACAATAGCGCCGTGGGGACGCTTTGCGAATCAGTCCGCACGGAAAGGGACGGCTATGCTTTTTCAAAATCAGGATTCCGAATTAAAGCTGGAAATCGTCGGCTACGAGCTTCCGGAGGGCGTCGGAGACCCCGCAAGCGACGACCGCAACTGGCTTGCGCTCCGCGCCGCGTGGAACGACGGCGGCGAACTTATCCGGGACGGCAATTCCTGCCTTTTGACTTACGAATTGCAGGAAATGACGGCGGGATTAAAAGTCCTCAACGCGGGCATTAAGGGCGAGTACGAAAGCGACTTTGCGGAGCCTTATTTTTCGCTGTCCGCCCGCGCAGACGGCGACGGCTTCGCCTTCAAGGTCTCGTTCTACCTGCCGAACGTCATGTATGGCGAGGACACGGCGGAGATACAATGCCGCATGGGCAAGGCGCAAATGCGGGCGCTGTTGGACGAGTTGTCCGCGCTGTGCGCCAAGTTCCCGGACAGGCCGTAAAAAATTCGCGCCGTCCGGCAAAAACCGCTTTCCAAACGCGGAAAAATATGCTAACATAGGGGCGCATAGGATTGTAAGGAGGGAACGCTTCATGCTGTCGCCTGTCGCGGCGCACCGCCGTTATTTGCACCAGATTCCGGAGCTGGACGACCAGCTTCCGCAGACTTTAACCCTTGTCACGGGCGTCCTGCGCGGGCACCGTTGCGAGTATGCGTCCCCGATACAGGGGAGCGTGTGCGTGTGGTTCGACTTCGGGCAAAAGGAAACCGTGGCGTTCCGCGCCGACATGGACGGTCTGCCCATCGAGGAGCAGACCGGGCTTCCCTACGCTTCCCGCCACCCCGGAAACATGCACGCCTGCGGGCACGACGGGCATACCGCCATGCTGTTGTCGCTGTGCCAGTGGCTTTCAAGCAAGCCGGAGGGTATGCCGCGCAACGTTCTGGCGGTGTTCCAGCCGTCGGAGGAGACCACGGGCGGCGCGAACCGTATCTGCGAATCGGGCGTGCTGGAAGAGCGCAACGTGACGCGGATTTTCGGCTTGCATATCTGGCCAAAGCTCCCCAAAGGGAAACTGTTCTCGTGCCCCGGCCCCATGATGGCGCGGTCAAACGAGGTGACCGTGCGCATAGAGGGCAAGAGCGCGCACCTGTCACGCGCCCACGAGGGGCGCGACGCCATGCTGGCGGGCGTCGAATACCTGACCCGCGCCTACAAGCTGGCGGGGGAAGCCCCGCCGCCGTGCGTACTGCGCTTCGGCAAAATGCGGGCGGGAACCGTGCGGAACGCCGTGAGCGGCGAGTGCGTGTTGGAGGGCAGCCTGCGGACGTATCAGGACGCGACCTTTGAGCAGTGCCGGGAGGGCTTGGAGCGTATCGCGGCGGAAGTCGGGAAGGAGAGCGGCTGTCGGGCGGAGTTGGAGCTTGGGAGCGGCTACCCGGCGGTGTGGAACCACGAAAAGCTGTACGAAACCGTCTGCGCGGGCTTGGGCGCCGACGCCCCCGCCCTGCTGGACAAGCCGTCCTTGGCGGCGGAGGACTTCGCGTTCTACCAGAAGCGTTTGCCGGGGGTGTTCTTCTTCCTCGGCGCGGGCGACGCGCCCGAACTCCACGCCTCCAACTTCGACTTCGACGACGAATATATTTTGCCTCGCGGGGTGGAATTTCTGCAAAAGCTGGCGCGTCTGCCCTGACGCGCCGCGAAAACGAAAAGCCCTCTCCCGAACGCGGGGAGGGCGGCGCGGACAGGGGGAAAGGTTATGAAGGGATTGACGGCGCTGGGCTATTATGACGGCGCGAACGTCAGGCTGTTGGAAAAAATCGCGGCGAAACCGAATCAGAAAGTTATTGTCACGATTATGGACGAGTTTATGGAACCCGCGCAACAGACAAGCAAGAAGAGCCTGCGGGGGGCTTTGTCGGCATACGCGAACGCGGACTTGGCCGCGCAGGAGAAGGGAGCGTGGGAACGTGCCGCCGCCGAAAAATACGGTCATTTTTGACGCGAACATGATTTTGCGCTAAACCCCTAAACTTTTCCGCGCAAAACGAAAGGAGGGCGCACATATGCCGGAAGACTACTACAAGGACGCGAGGAGGCTTGCGCTAAAGGAGTTCCGCGCCTGCGTGGCGCGGGGGGAACATCCGTGGCTGCCGCGCCTTGACGATTTCGTCCCCCCGGAGCAGTCCGTGCGCGGCATGGACTTGGGGCTTGTGCAGATTCCCATGGAGTTTGTCGTCGGGACGAAAAGCGGCGGGCGCACAAACGCCTTTGCCCGCGACTTCATGCCCCTGCTCGACGGCGCCTCGGAGTTCGCCGGGAAATGGGAGCGGCTCTGCGCCGCGCATTTGAAGGACGGCATACGCGACCCCATCAAGGCGACCGAATACATGAACCGCTATTACGTGGAAGAGGGCAACAAGCGCGTAAGCGTCTTAAAGTATTTCGGCGCGGAGACGGTCGCGGCTTATGTCACGCGCATTCTGCCCCCGCGCAACGGCTCCAATGAGTCCGCGCTTTATTATGAGTTTATCGACTTCTACCGCTACAGCAAAATCAACTTTCTGGAGTTTTCGCGGCGCGGGAGCTACCAGAAGTTGCAACGCCTGTTGGGAAAGCGCCCGTGGGAGGAGTGGGGCGACGACGAGCGCGGCGCGTTCAAGGCGGCGTACTATACCTTCCGCAAGGCTTACGAGCAGTTGGGCGGGCGGCGGCTCTCCGGCACGCCGGGCGACGCCTTCCTTGCCTGTATCCGCGTCTACGGCTACGCCTCCCTGCGCGGAATCTCGGCGGCGGAGATGAAGTCCCGGACGGAAAAAGTCTGGGAGGAAATCGCCCTGCAACAGGACGTTTCGCCGATTGACGTGAAGCTCTCCCCGGCGGAGGAGGGCGCAAAGCCGCTCATTTCCTCGATTCCGACCGTACTGCCAAAAAAAGCCCTGAAAGTCGCGTTCATCCACGACAAGACCCCGGAGCTTTCCGGGTGGACTTGGAGCCACGAGCAGGGGCGGCAACGCGCACAGCGCACCTTGCACGGCGAAATTGAGACGAAATCCTATTTCAACGCCATGGAGCCGACCGGCCCCGACGAGCCCCCCGACAAACGACCGCTTGCGGTTATCCGCAAAGCCATTGACGACGGCGCGGCGGTTATTTTCACGACTTCGCCGCGCCTGTTGCCCGCGAGCCTTAACGCCGCCGTGGAGTTCCCCGACGTGACCATTTTCAACTGTTCCGTGAACCAGTCGCACCGCTACATCCGCACGTACTACGCCCGCATATACGAGGCGAAATTCATTGCGGGCGCGATTGCGGGCGCAATGACGGGGCACGAGCGAATCGGGTACTTGTGCAACTACCCGATTTTCGGGCAGGTCGCGGGAATCAACGCCTTCGCGCTGGGCGTGCAGATGACGAACCCCGACGCGCTGGTGTCGCTGGAATGGTCGTCGGTCGGCGGGGCGCGGGACGCCGTGGAGCGCCTGACCGGGCAGGGAATCCGGCTGATTTCGTCCATGGACACCGTGCGGCGCGGCGGGGATTTCGTCGGCGTCGGGCTGTCGCTCACGCAGGGCGGAAGCCTGATAAGCCTCGCCGCCCCCGTTGGCAGTGGGGCGCGTACTACGAGGCGCTCATACGCCGCATTCAGGACAAGTCGCTACAGTCGGAGTACAGCGGGAGCAGTAAGGCGCTCAACTACTACTGGGGCATGTCGGCGGGCGTCGTGGAGCTCAAGCTGTCCGACGCCCTGCCCGACAGCGTTCGGAAACTTGCCGTCTTTCTCCGCGACGGAATCCGCGCCGGGATTTGCGACCCGTTCCGGGGCCCCCTCTACGACCAAGCCCGCAAACGCCGCTCCGACGACGGCGAGCGCCTCGGCGTCGAGCGCATTATCAATATGGACTGGCTCAACGACAACGTGATAGGGAGCCTTCCGGCCTACGCGCAACTGGACGACACCGGAAAGGCGACCGTCGGCGTGGCCGGGGTCATCCCGCAAACCGAGGAGGCGTGAGGCGGTGAAAATCCTTGCGTTGGCCGACGAGGAATCGGAATACTATTACGACTTCTACACGCCCGGAAAGCTGGACGAGTTCGACCTAATCCTGTCCTGCGGGGACTTGCACAAGTCCTATCTGGAATTTTTCGTGACAATGGCGCGTTGCCCTTTGCTGTACGTGCGCGGCAACCACGACGATTCCTTCGGCGAATCGCCCCCGGAAGGGTGCGAGTGCGTCGAGGACAGGATTTTCGTATATAACGGCGTCCGCATTCTGGGGCTTGGCGGCTCCTTCCGCTACCGCGACGGCGACAACATGTACACGGAATGGCAGATGGACGCGAGGGTGCGCCGCCTTTGGCTCCAACTCCTGAAATACCGCGGCTTCGACATCCTGCTGACCCACGCCCCCGCCCGCCATATCAACGACTTCGACACTTTGACCCACAGGGGCTTTGAGCGCTTCCGCAAGCTCTTGGAACGCTACCGCCCCCGCTACTTCATTCACGGGCACATTCACCGCACTTACGGAATGCGTATTCCGCGCCTGTCGCGGTTCGGCGACACAACGGTTATCAACGCCTTTGAGCATTACGCCTTCGACTACTGACGTTTTGCCCTATGGAGCTTTCCGCAAGGGCTGCGACGCGCAAGGGAGGGGATTCCGTGAAACTGAAAAAGGAATTTGTCACGCGGACAGTCGGCGGGACGCAGGTCGCGGCGGCGGACGTTTCCGCGTTCGGCGGGGTGACGCGGGGCGACGAGACCGCCGCCTTTGTCGCGGGCTGTCTCGAACGCGAGACCACCCCGGAAGCGGTGATTTCCGCGCTCTACGCCGAGGGGGGCGCGCCCATAGGCGTCGCGGCGGCGGACGTGGGGCGGGCGCTCCGCGTTTTCCGGGAGCTCGGCGCCTTGGAGGAATGACGCGAAAACGAGCCGGCGGAATTTCCGTCGGCCCGTTTGTCATAGCTTTAACTGCGCGATTTGCTCGTAGAGCAGGACGTACTTGTCCTTCACCATGAAATTGCTGTGGTAGTGCCCGAAGAACCAGAGGCGGAAGCGCAGACGGTTCGACACCGATTCCAAAAAATCCGTGAGTTCGTCGGGCTCGTAGCCGTAGCGCACAATCGCCTTTTGAATAGAAGTCGGGGCGCAGTGCGTCACGACGTAATCGACTTCCCACCCGGCGCGTTCCAGCGTGTCGAGCGCGGTTTTGTACTCCGCCGGGCTGGGGAGCTCCTCCTTCCACCACGAAACATGGTTAATGCGGAAATAGGCGTCGCGGCGCGTGAGTTCGCGGTACTTTTTGCGGAACTGGGGGTCGTCGGGCTCAAGGACGCCGTCGGGGATGTCGTGACAGCTCGCGCCGCCCATCGTAAAGAACCGCTTGCCCTCCAGCTCGAAAATCTGCCCCCGCGTCAGGTGGACGACGGAAGGGCGGATACGTTGTACAATGCCGCCGCGCCATTCCTCCGTCGGGTACGTCGCCAGCAGGTCGTAGTTTTCGTGATTGCCCGTAACAAAGAGCGTGGTAAACGGGCGCTCCTCCAGCCAGTCCAGCCAGTACGCCTGCTCGCGGCTCCGGCTCCACACGCCGCCGAAGTCGCCGCAGATAATGACGTAATCGGCTTTGGTGAGCTTGTCGAGTTCGGGGAACTCGCCCGCCTTGAAGCGTTTGAAATCCCCGTGCGTGTCCCCGGTAAGGTATATCATGCTCCGGCCTCCTCTCCAGCGCGGACGCCGCCATGCGTTCGCGCTGTGGTTTTTCAGCGTTTGCGGGCGGACTTGCGCTTTTTGCGCTTGCGCTTGGGCGACGGCGACGCCTTGACCGACGGCGGCGCGGCGCTGTCGGACGGTTCCGGCTTCAAGGACGGCGGCGGCTCCCGCGGCGGCTTGTCCTCGTTGCGACGCTCGCGCCAGTCGTCGAGTTCGGCGCGGATTTCCTGCGGGAACACCAGCCGCGCCGCAATCGCCCCCGCAATGCACAGCGCCGCGAACAACAAGATGGCGCGTTGTTCGCCGCCCGTGGTCAGCACCACCGCGCTGAGACCGAGTATCGCCGAAATCACGTAAAGCGTGGCGACGGCCTGCTTTTGGTTGAGCCCCATGTCAATCAGGCGGTGATGGATGTGCCCGCGGTCGGCCTGCATGGGGCTTTGCCCGTGGGCGATACGGCGGAAAAAGGCGAAACTCGTGTCAAAAATCGGCAGTCCGAGGATGAGGAACGGCACGACAAAGGAAATGACGGCGTAATACTTGAACAAGCCCTGTATGGAAAGGACGCTCAAAATATAGCCAAGGAAGGTGGCTCCGGTGTCGCCCATGAACATTTTGGCGGGGTTGAGGTTGTAGGGCATGAAGCCGACGCAGGCGCCCATGAGGGCGGCTAAGGCAAGGCTAACGTCGGTTTCGCCGAGCAGAAGCGCGATAACAAGCATAGTCGTGGCGGAAATGGCGGAGACGCCGTTGGCGAGGCCGTCGAGCCCGTCGATGAGGTTGACGGAGTTGGTCACGGCGACAATCCACAGAATCGTGAGCGGCGCGGAGAAACTGCCGAGGTTCCAGTAGAGGTCGTCGGAGAAGATGTTGGGGTTGGAGAAAACTTGAATCGTGACGCCGTGCGAGACGGGGATAAGCGCGGCGAGAATCTGCACGACGAATTTCAACGCGGCGGGCAAGTCCATGCTGTCGTCAATGACGCCGAGCACGACAATGACGACGGCGCCCAGAAGCACGCTTTTCGTCTCCGGGGTCATGGAGACGAACAGAAGGGAACTGACCATGAAGCCGGAGAAAATCGCCAGCCCGCCGAGGCGCGGCACGGGGACTTTGTGCATACGGCGGGCGTCTCTGGGCACGTCAATCGCGCCGACCTTGTAGGCGAACGACCGCACGACGGGCGTCATAAGGAAACTGACAATCATCGCCACAAGCATGGCGATTAAAACGTAAGCAATCAGCGCGTTTCCAAAAGCCATACCGCGCCCCCTTTCAGCGTGACAGGAACCCTAATTTTTTGTGAACTTTGCGCAACGTGCGCCCGGCGATTGCCCGCGCCCGCTCCGCGCCCCGGCGGTAGAGCGCCTCCAGATACGCCTTGTCGGACAGAAGCCGCTCCGACTCCTCCCGGATGGGGCGGAAAAGCTCTACCACGGAATCGCCGACGGCGGCCTTGAACGCGCCGTAGCCCTGCCCGGCGAACTCCGCCTCCGCCTCTTGGACAGCCTTTCCGGTCGCGGCGGAGTAAATCGCAAGCAGATTCGAGACGCCGGGCTTGCTTTCGGGGTCGAAGCGCACGGCGGTTTCGCTGTCGGTGACGGCGCGCTTGAACTTGCGGCGGATGTCCTCCGGCCTGTCCAGCAGGTTCACGCACCCGTCCGGCTCCGACTTGCTCATCTTGTTCAGGGGATTGCTAAGGCTCATAATCCGCGCCCCGACTTTCGGAATGAGCGGCTCCGGAATCGTAAAAACATCGCCGTAAATGCCGTTGAAGCGCTGGGCGATGTCGCGGCAGAGCTCCACGTGCTGTTTCTGGTCGGCGCCGACGGGCACGGCGTCGGCCTGATAAAGCAGGATGTCGGACGCCATGAGAACCGGGTACGTAAACAACCCGGCTGTGATGTTGTCGGCGTGTTGCTGGGACTTCTGCTTGAACTGCGTCATGCGGCTGAGTTCGCCGAACTGCGTATAGCAACCCAGAATCCAAGCCAATTCGGCGTGTTCGGGCACGTGGCTTTGAACGAACAATACGCACTGCTCCGGGTCGAGCCCGCAGGCGACGTATTGCGCCAGTTGCGACAGGCACCGCCGCCGCAGTTGCGCGGGGTCCTGCCGAACCGTGATGGCGTGCAAGTCCACGATACAGTATACGCAGTCGTATTCCGCCTGCAACGCGCTCCAGTTGCGGATAGCCCCCATGTACGAGCCGAGGGTCAGTTCCCCGCTGGGCTGGATTCCGCTGAAAATCTTTTTCCGTGCTGTCGTTTCCGCTTTTTCCATTGCGGCGCCTCCTTGACATGGCGTGTCGCGCCGCGTTCGGGCGGCGGCGTCCGTATTGTATCACGCGCTTTCGCAAAGCGCAACCTCTTTCCCAAAGCGTTTTTACGCGTTTTTACTCCCTCCGGACGCGTCCGGGGCGGCGGCTTGCGCGTTTTCGACGCCTCCCTGCATGTACCCAAGCCCCAGCATGATGAAAAAGTAGGGCGCCGTATTGTACACGGTGAGGCCGAAGTTGGAGCCGACGAGATAGCCGAAAGCCGCCGTCAGCGCGGCGAAGGTTAAGGCGTCCAAACGAGCGCGGCGCCGCAAAGCCCGCAGGTACACGCCCAGACAGCCGCAGAAATACAACAGCCCGCCGGGAATGCCGTAGAAAAGCGTATACTGCATAATTTCGTTATGCGGGCGCTGGTTGCCAATGTACGCCAGATTCCTTACGTTGATTCCCTCGTAGCCTATGCCGAAGAGGGGGTTTTTGGCGATAAGCTCCATACAGCATTTCCAAATATACCACCGCCCGGAGCCGGCGATGTTAGCCCGCCCGGAATCCGGCTGGGTCAAAATTGCGCTTACGTCGCCGGAAATGCGCGTGGTATTATACGACAGCCTTCCGTTGAGCGCGCCGGTCAGGCACAGCGCGGCGGCGAACAGTATCAGCGGCGCGAAAGCCCGCCGCGAAAACTTTCCGTCTATGACGCGCCGCGCAACGATTACAAAAAGGCAGGCGAACAAACTGCCAATCTGTGCGCCCACAGTGTCGTTGTAGCCGAGGACAACCGCATTGAGAACCAGCGCGGCGGCGTGGAACAGGCGCCAGCCGCGCCGCTCCTCTACGACCATCATCGCCGCCGACAAGCCGATAAAGACTGTAAGATAATAGCCGTAGTAGTTGATATTCGTAAAGATAGAGGCGACGACGGGCTTCCAGTCATAGTACCACGAGGTGGCGGTCAGGTGATGAAAGAGGTAGAACGAAGTGGCGCCCAAAATCACGCCGACGATAGCCATGCCGCGCAAAAGCCAGAGTTTGAGGGCGCGGTTGTGCAGGAACAGCCCCAGCGCGAAAAAGCAAAGGAAATATTCCAAATGCAGGGGGAAACTCTCGTGCTTCAGCCCCGCGCCGTGCATGACGGAGTATGTCAAGCCGTTCGTGAAAAACATGTTGACGGTCTCCCACACGAGGAGCGCCGCGAAAATCAGGAGCGCGGGATTCCGTCGGGCCGAGCGCAACAGGGGGCGCTTTTCCCGCAACGCTTTGACCAGCGCGAGGAGGTACGCCGCCACGGACAGCCACGCCACCAGCGGGAAAAGCGCCTTGTCCAGCAAGTCCCGGTTCCAGTCGACCATGCGGTCAAAGCTCAAATGTTGCAACGTCGGAGCCAGCACCATGAGAGGCCAGAGACCGAAATCCGCCAGCGCGATAAAGGCTATGACGCTGACGCCAAGCCACGGAATGCGGTCGAACAGGGCGCCGAAGGAATGTCGGGCGGTGAGAACGCGCCACGCTTTCGTTTCTTTCAGTTCTTGCAATCGAATTTTCATAACTTTTGGCCTCCGTGCCGGGCGGCGCGTCCGGACGCGCCTATGGTGTTTGCGTATCCGACAGTATAACCCGAAAAGCGGCGGATTGCAAGCGTTTTTACGCCGGACAGACGCGCCGGAACGTGCTATAATGGCGTCGGCAACGGAAAAAGGGGGAATTGTATGCTTGCAATCTGGATGGGGCGGGCGCGGACGGGGAAATCAACCCGGATTCTGGAAACTATCCGCGCCTTGGGCGACGGCGGCGAACAGATTCTGCTTGTCCCGGAGCACGCTTCCCACGCGGCGGAGGTGGACTTGCAACGCGCCTGCGGCGACACGGCGAGCCGCCACGCGGAAGTTTTGAGCTTCCGCCGCCTCTGCGACCGCGTCCTTTCGATTACGGGCGGCGCGTCGGAGACCGTCCTTGACGCCGGGGGAAAACTGCTTACGCTGCAGCGTTGCATGACGGAGCTTTCGCCCGTCCTGACGGTCTACCGCCGCCCGTCAAGGAAGCCCGCGTTCCTGCAAAAGCTCTTGGACTTGTTCGACGAGCTCCGCGCCTTCGAGGTCACGCCCGAACTGCTCCACGAAAAAGCCGGGGAACTCTCCGGCATGACCGCCGACAAGCTCCGCGACTTGTCCATGATTTACGGCGCGTATGAAAGCCGCCTGCGCGGGCGCGGCCACGACCGCCGCGACCGCATGAGCCGCCTTTGCGACAACCTTGAAAAGTCGGGATACGTGCGCGGCAAGGACGTTTTCCTTGACGGCTTCGCGTACTTCAACGCGCAGGAGCGGCGCGTACTGCTTATCACGCTGAAACAGGCGCGTTCCGTGACCGTCGCGCTTTTGGGAGAGCCCAACAGCCGCGAGGAGATGTTTTCGGCGGCGTTGCGCACGTTGTGGCAGTTGCGGCGGCTGGCGGAGGAGGCGGGACAGCCCGTCCAAGTCGAGCACATGACGGCGCGGGCGTCCGGGGCGCTGGGGCACTTGGAACGATACTGTTTCCGGGGCGGCGCGGCGTATCAGGGCGACTGCGCGGAAATCCGCGTCCGGGAGGCGGCGAACGCCGTCGCGGAGGCGGAGCAGACCGCCGCCGACATCGTGCGCCTTGTCTCCGCCGGACGCGCCCGCTACCGCGATATTACCGTATCGGCGCGGAACATGGAAGATTATCTCGGAATCCTGCAAACCGTCTTTTCGCGCTGGGAAATCCCCGCCTATTTCAGCAAGCGGAGCGACATTTTAGAGAAGCCCGCGATTAGCCTTGTCACGGGGGCGCTGTCGGCGGCGACGGGCGGCTACGAGTACGACGACATGTTCCGCTGGCTCAAAACCGGATTGGGCGGGCTGTCGGCGGAGGAATGCGACATACTGGAAAACTACGCGCTCAAATGGGAGGTTCACGGCGCCATGTGGACGCGTGACGCCGACTGGGCGGAACATCCCGACGGGTACGGGAACGAGTGGGGCGACGAGCAGACGGCGCGATTAAAGCGCGTGAACCGTCTGCGGGCGCGGGTGCGCGAGACGCTTCTGCCGCTGTCGGAGGGGCTCAAAAACGGCGACACGGCGGCGGAGAAAACGGAAGCCCTTTACGCGTTCTTGGAACGCTTGCAACTCCGCGAGACGTTGGAAAGCCGTATGCGCGCACAGGCGGAGGCGGGGCGTATGCAGGAGGCGGAGGAGACCGCGCAGCTGTGGGAAATCCTCTGCGGCGTCCTCGACCAGTTTGTAGAAATCTTAGGCGGCGAAATCATCGACGCGGACACGTTCGCACGTCTTTTCAAGCAAGCTCTTTCGCAGTACAGCGTGGGCACAATCCCGGCGTCGCTTGACCAAGTTTCCGTGAGCGAGATTACCCGCAACGAACGCCACACCGTCAAATATTTGTTCCTGCTGGGCGCAAACGACCACGTTCTTCCCGCCGTCGGGCAGAGCGGCGGCATACTCAACGAGGACGACCGCCGCGAGCTTGCCAATATGGGCGTGGAACTCTCCCCGAACGGCTTGGAGCAGATGGGCATGGAAATGCAGAACCTCTACGCCGCCTTAGTCCAGCCCACGGACGGCTTGACGGTCAGTTATCCCGCGGCGGGCGCCGCCGGGGAGGAGTTGCGCCCGGCGTTCATTGTCCCGCGACTGCTTGCGCTGTTCCCGTCGTTGCGCGTGGAGCGGGAGACCGGGCGGCATGAGTACCGCCTGACGGCGAAACTGCCCGCGTTGGAGGCCGCAGGGGGCGACATCGGCGGCGAGCTGTGGAACTATTTGGAGCGGCGCGGCGACTGCGCCGACGCCCTTGACGCTATGAAACGCGCCTCGACCCTGAAACGCGGCTCCCTGTCGCGTCCGGCGGTGCGGGCGCTCTACGGCGAAAGGCTGTCGCTGTCGGCTTCGCAGATGGAGCGAATGCGGAGCTGTCACTTCGCCTTCTTCATGCGCTACGGACTGCGCGCCAAACCCCGCGACGCCGCCTCCTTCGACGCCCCGCAAATCGGCACGTTCTTACACTTCCTCTTGGAGCGCGTCTGCGCCGACGCGCAAGCTATGGGCGGCTTCGCGCAAGTCGAAAACGACGCCCTGCGCCGCCTTGCGGAAAAGTATATCGACCAGTTTGTGAAGGAGAACTTCGGCGACCTGTCGAAAAAGACGGCGCGTTTCCGGTACCTGTTCCGCCGCCTGCGCAATACCGCCTTGGAGATTATCGAGCAGACGGCGGACGAGTTGCGCCACTCCGACTTCGTGCCCGTGGAGTTTGAGCTGGGCGTCGGGACGCCGTCCGACGACGGCAAAAAGCCGCTTCCCGCGATTGTCATCCACGACCCGGAAGGGGAACTCCGCCTCAAAGGGCGCATTGACCGCGTGGACGCTTGGCGGCACGGCGGAAAGCTGTATCTGCGCGTCATGGACTACAAGTCCGGGCGGAAAAAGTTCGACCTGTCCAACGTGCGCATGGGCTTGGATTTGCAAATGCTGTTGTACCTGTTCGCGCTGGAACGCAACGGAAAGCGGCGGTTCGGCGAGGACGTGGAGGCGGCGGGGGTGCTGTACCTCCCGGCACGCGACGCGCTCTTGAACGCGGAGCGCGGAATCACGGAAGAAGAGCTTGAAAAAGAACGCGCCAAAGAATTGAAGCGTTCCGGTTTAATCCTGTCCGACCCGGAAGTATTGCAAGCCATGGAGCACGAAAGCCTGTCGGAGCCGCGTTTTTTGCCGATACGCGTCGGCAAGGACGGCGGAATCACGGGCGACTTGGCGTCGGCGGAACAGTTGGGAAAGCTGGGCAAATATGTCGAAAAGCTGTTGCGGCAAATCGGCGGGGAAGTCCGGGCGGGCAATATCGACGCCGACCCGTGCTGTCATTCGTCCAACGATACGCCGTGCCAATACTGCGACTGGGCGGGCGCGTGCCACTTTCAGGACGGGCGCGACCGCGACAGGTTGCGCTATGTGCGCAAGCTCAAACCGGATGAGTTTTGGGAACTGCTGGACAAGGAAAGCGTGTAACCCCCTCGGTCACTGCGTGACATCTCCCCCCCAAGGGGGAGACACAGGCTTGTTAGGAATTGCGAAAAAGCCCTCCCCCTTTGGGGAG